>CAYSRA010000141.1:0-6093 GCA_964433205.1 uncultured Thiohalobacter sp.
TGCTGTCTCTGTTCTGTTGCCCCCGCAATGACGAATTATGCAGAGCCTTATCAAATCACTCCCGCCATAGGATATGCGGGATATGCGAATTTTCCAGGGATACTGCCACATCGTCGCGGTGCGGTATGATTCGTGCCGTATAGTCCTCTGCCGCGCGGCAAGCGGATACTGCCGCATGGTAAGCGTAGCCGTTTATCGCGCCCACCAGTTGCCGCACGCGCGTCATCACCACT
Source organism: uncultured Thiohalobacter sp. (assembly GCA_964433205.1). Classification (GTDB taxonomy): domain Bacteria; phylum Pseudomonadota; class Gammaproteobacteria; order DSM-19610; family DSM-19610; genus Thiogranum. The sequence continues at coordinate 234 of CAYSRA010000141.1, forward strand.
CGCTCTGGTGGATGGCCACCCACACCATTGGCATATAACTCGACCCGTACAGCCAGTGGGTCGAGGTCATCGAGATACACCTGAACTTCAAATACGTGCTGCCGGCCATCCGTGTCTATCTTCACTTCCCTAAAGCGCAGCGCAGCCCATTCATCTTCAAGTGCATGCTGCCAGTCGTCGATCTGCAAGCCGATCACGCCTTCACCGGCACGCCGCTCATGGCAAGCCGAAGCTGCCGGGAGGTAGTATTTTTCGGTGTACTCTCGCACTGTGCAGTTGCTGGAATAACGCGGGGTCAGACGTGCCATGCTTTCCCGCATCCGCGCCACCCAGGCACTGGGAACACCGTGTTCGTCGCGGCTATAAAACTCCGGGATCACCTCATCTTCGAGCAGGTCATAGAGGGCTTCTGCTTCTGTTGCATCCCAGAGGGAATTGTCATCATGCTCCTGGCATCTCCCAGCGCCCATCCCACGTCAGGTGCGTAAGCTTCCGCCCACCAGCCATCCAGTACGGACAGATTGATATCACCATTGACCAGCACCTTCATGCCACTGGTTCCGCTTGCCTCCCACGGCCGGCGCGGTGTATTGAGCCAGACATCTGCCCCGGCGCCGACGCACCAAAGCGATCCACACTGAGTACTTCTCCGCGTTCACCCACGTAGTGGCACCAACCCTGGCTCACCCCGGCCTCGACCGCAAGCCGTACCGGGATCGATGATGGCAGAACCGATTTGCGATACGCTTTTGTCTGTGCCTCAAACAGTTCCCAGCTGGCCATGGAAACCAGGCGCACTACGATGCCCTCGTCCTGCAGGCGCTCTGCTGCAGCCACAATCAGTCCGACCTCGGAACCGCTGGCGATCAGGATCAGATCTGGCTTACTGCCCGCCGTGTCAAACAATACATATGCGCCCCGGCGCAGCCCGTCCGCCGGTGCATAGCGGCTGCAATCGAGTGCGGGTAGGCTCTGCCGGCTCAGCACCAGCACCACCGGGCGGTCGTGCGTCTCCAACGCGATACGCCATGCGACTGTAGTTTCGTTGGCATCACCATGACGAATCACGATCAGGTTTGGGATTGCACGGAGCGCGGCCAGTTGCTCCACCGGCTGATGAGTGGGACCGTCCTCGCCGAGCGCGATACTGTCATGGGTAAATACATGCACGACGGGCAGCCCCATCAGGGCAGCCAGACGGAGCGGTGGACGCATATAGTCGGAGAAAATCAGAATGGTCGAGCTGTATGGAATAATGGCACCAGGCACCGCCAGGCCATTGACAATCGCGCCCATCGCTGCTGGCGCACGCCGAAATGCAGGTTGCGTCCACTATAGCTCCAGCCATTTTTGTCGGCGCCCTGGGTATCGTCACTCTGGCTGGATGGCGGATGAAAATCGCCGAACCCCGCAAGCGCGGTGTGGGTGGAGGGATCGAGGTCTGCCGAGCCACCGCTCCCTTCCAGAGGACTGAATAAAAACGATATGGTTATAAGACGATCAATAACAAAACAACATGCAGCGGGTGTGCGGAAAGCTTGCCGACATAGCGGCCCAATGTGCTGTTGTCAAGCCAGAAAATCTGGCCGAGTTCACACGGTTCTTGGGGCGCCCTCACAATGCCTACTGTCCAGTGCACACCATTTCGTAAGCGCCCAGCAACCCCGGCAAATCATAATTAACAAGATCACCGATATACTCAACTGTGATGTCAGCCGGGGGATAGACAGTGACATTCTGAGGATCCAGTGCGTAGTGCCCCTGGCGTGGAAAGACGGTCGTCAGCCGGTTTCCCAGGATGGTTTTCATCGCCGCCAGAATACGCAGCTTGTCATCCACCATAACGTACTGTCGGGCCGGGTAATACTGCGCGACGCGATCGAGCATTTTCTCTTTGTGCAGGTAAATCAACACCCGGCCTTCGACTGCCTCCCACAGCCCTGAGCGCTGAATCTTGCGCGGCTGGAACACCACATCGCCATCCGACAGGATCACCGTCGGCCCCCATCGACGAAGATGCTGAATGAGGCCGAGCGTGCCGGGATAAAGCCGCCTCGCAAACGGATAGTCCACCAGAAAGGAAGACATGAGCAGCAGGCGCGGGTCGTTCAAGTCCTCCAGCCGGTAGCGCTGCAAGGCGCCCAGATAGTCTGCATAGCCGAGTTCAAGGCGTAGTTCCTCGAAAATCGCCCAGTACCGATCCCGGCTATCGCGGCCGAATTCCCGCTGCAGATGATCGTCAAGGTCTGCTACGATGTGATCATTGTCGAGCAAGGTGTTATCGACGTCCAACAGGAAAACCACCTCGCTCGACGCCATCATTCTGTCTCCTCAGCCGTGGGGTTGTGCCAGCCTCCGTCCGCGGCGATAAGTGCGTCAGCCTGTTCCGGCCCCCAGCTGCCGGGTTCGTACGGTACAACCCGGTGGTGCGCTGTCAGGACAGGATCGACCGCCGCCCAAGCGGCTTCAATGCAACTCTCACGGGCGAATAACGCCCCGTCACCGGCCATGGCGTCTCCCAGCAGCCGCTCATAGGGGGACTCTTTGTCCGGCTGCTCGTTGAGCAGAAAGAGTTCGCGCTGGTCGCCGGTAAACGCCTTTCCTGCACGCTTGACACGTGCAGCGAGGGCAATGGCAGTGCGGGGAGAGAGCCGGAAGCGCAGACAATTAGCGCGCCCGTTCTCCGGAGCCGAGTCGTCGAAAAGTCGTTGTGGTGGTGGTTTCAACTCCACCAGGATCTCTGCCATCGTTCTGGCCAGACATTTCCCTGAGCGCAGGTACCACGGCACACCTTGCCAGCGCCACGAGTCGATGAACAGGCGCAGGGCACAGAATGTCTCGACATCGGAGTGACTAGCCACACCCGGTTCCTTGCGGTAACCGCTGTACTGACCGCGCACCAGGTCGTCCGGCTCAAGCGGGCGCATGGCGCGAAATATTTTGTGTTTCTCGGCATGTACGGCATCAAAGCCCTGATAGGCCGGCGGCTCCATGGCCAGCAGCGCGACGATCTGGAACAGGTGATTCTGGATGACGTCGCGCAGACATCCGGCGCTCTCGTAAAACGTGCCGCGCCCCTGTACACCGAATGCCTCTGACAGGGTAATCTGCACACTGGCCACATAGTTGCGATTCCAAACCGGTTCCAGAAAGGTATTGGCGAAGCGGAAATAGAGGATGTTCATGATCGCTTCCTTGCCGAGGAAATGATCAATGCGGAAGATCGCCTGTTCTGAGAAAACCGATCGCAGGACACGGTTGAGAGCCCGCGCGGACGCCAGATCACGCCCGAATGGTTTTTCAACGATGACACGCGCCTGCTCGGCCAGGCCCACACTGCCCAGCCCTTTTACTACCGTCGTGAACATCTCGGGTGGAATGGCGAGATAATGCGCCGGGCGCGAGGCGTTACCAAGCGCATCCTTGAGCGCTTTGAAGGTAGCCGGATCGTTGTAATCACCACTGACATAAGCGAGCAGGGAAAGAAGGTGATCAAGGGCCCGCTTGTCATCGACCTTGCCGGATTTCTCTATGGCGTCCCGCGCGTGCTTACGCAGCTGTGGCAAACTCCATTGCGAGACGGCGACCCCGATCACCGGCACATCTAGAACGCCGCGCCTGGCCATAGTATAGAGCGCTGGAAAGATCTTCTTGTGGGCGAGGTCGCCGGTCACACCGAACAGCACCAGCGCATCCGAAGTGGTGGTGCGACCCTGGGTACTATCCATCTCAGCGCCCCTCTTTCTTTGGCTAGACTATTTCAGTTATTAAGGAACCTCACCTGCAGACCTTACGGGCGCACAGGCGCAACATTGACACCAAGATTGTAAACAAGCTCACCACCAAAATAGGCTGCCGTCAGCAGGACACCGATTCCTGCCAGGGAGATAGCGAAAAACGTCCAGCCTATGGCGGCATTGAGCCGCATGCCACGCCAGCGTGCAAATGTATGCCAGCTGGCAAGACCGACCAGTATCCATAGCGTGGTAAACCCCAGCCCCTCATGTCGTTCCAGCGGCGCCTTGTCAAAACCAAGATCAACCGCTTTGTCCAGAGCAATATCGCCAAATACTGCAGCAACTGCTGCAGCCAGCGCGGCCAGCAATAATGCACACCAGCCTACAGTTGGCAAACAGTCTTTTGCCGCCAGATCCCCACTTTTCAGCAGTACAAAAAAGTCAACGGAAACGGCAACCAAAAACAATACAATAGGGAAATGAACCAACATTGGATGTATATGTGCAATGTCTATCATTATTTTTCTCCCACATCACTTACTAAAATGATCAATGCGGTACTCAAAGGGTGATTTTATATCCTATCGAGAGGGCTCGAATCAGTATAACGGATTCCAAGTAGCTGGATGCAGGGCCCACAATGCGCAAGAAGCTGGCCAGTGTCGTTGCTCATGAGAGCGCCATTGCAGTGTAACTGATGCCCGTGACCGAAGGCGGAAAAATTCAAGCAGAACCGCTCAACACGGTAATCGGATCTGTAAACAGCTTCGAATTCGGGATCAGGACCTTGCCGCCCTCAGCATCAATCACCGTATAGCGCATATCAATAGCAAGGACCACACCTTCATAGGCACCTATTCTGATACGGTTACCAATCTCGAAGGGCCGGTACAACAGAATCAGGACACCGGACAACAGATTGGAAATCGTGTCTTTCAGTGCAAAACCAAGGGCAAAGCCCGTCAGGCCCAAGCCAGCCACCAGCGCAGAGACATCGATCCCCAGGGTACCGAGCACTGTAACGAGGCCGATAATGATGAGAACGATATTGCTGGTACGGGTAATAAGAGAGGCCAGGTTTTTCTCGAATTGCAGACGTTCTGCCGTCCTTGCAATCAGGCGACCGATGATCTTCGCGGCAACAAAGAAGACGACGGCAATCAGGATGATGCCGATCACTCTTGGCAGCCAGAGTGCAGCTTCATCCACCAGGGTCTGTATCAGGCTGTCCACTCTGTACATCTATCAGGCAAACATAAAGAGATGCTCATTCTTATATCACTCAAGGCAATAGCTTGCCACCCCGTGGAGACCACTCTCCGGGCGCCGGGCTCGCTTAGCGGCCACCAGCCAACCAACTTCGAACGATGCCGCATCAGCATGGCACAATATCACTGGAGCTGCCACTAGTCACCAAGACAATCCTGGCTTGTCTACTATGTTCATCGACAAACCACGCCCCCCCCACTACGGCCCGCCGACAGAACAAAAAAACCCCGGAACAAGCCGGGGTTTTTCTGGGTTAGATTATCAATCAACGAAAACTGCCGTGGCGGTTCCTGATCCGGCGGTGGCTACGAAAACGCCCGCGACGGGAATGCACATTGGTAAAAGTACGGTTCGTGCTAGCACCGCCATGTCGATTCCGGAGGGTGCGCCAGCCGCCACGCTGGAGCCCACGAAAGGTGCGGCGAATACGGCGCGCCACTTTTACCGTTTGATCCGAGGCACTGCTCAGATCTGTCCCGGCAGGAACCTGAACGGCCAAGCGAAATGTATCGGCAAGGCGCGGCGTGACAGTCTTGGCAGAAACCACCAGCGGCAAGGCTGCCAGTGTAAGTATCGCAACGATACCCATTGAATATTTCGAGATCACGGGAATCTTCATTTTCTTACTCTCCATTTGTTCAAATTCTGGGACAGCATTCATGACGCTGTTATCCATTTCGATCATCGCCGACCGTGACGACCACGGAAACGAAAACTTCTGCGCTTGACTCCGCTACGGGAAACGCTTTTAAAGGTCCCCGCCGCAACGCGGTTAGCACCATGGCGGCCACTGAAACGCGCACTCCGGCGATTGATACCGGTGTGGGAAACGCTGTTGCCGCTCACTGCAGACC
>CAYSRA010000142.1:0-5748 GCA_964433205.1 uncultured Thiohalobacter sp.
TGTCTTCTTGGCGCGTAGGTACTCACTGACCACGTCCCAGATTGGTTTGCCTTCCAGCGGCTGGCTAACGCTGGCCCAGCCGGCGACCGAGTACTCCTTGTCGGCACTGATGGGTTTGCCGTCCAGTTCCATGTTGCTGATGCGGGAACCCATACCGGCATCCGGGTCGATGGCGTACTTCAGGCCGCCGACACGAACCATGTCGCCGCCCTGCTGGTAGTAGGGGTCCTTGTTGAACAGGTTGTCGGCCACGTCTTCGAGGATTTCCTTGATGCGGGAGCCGGTCATGTTATTGAGCGTTACCGTCGGGTAGGTGATGGCGGTCTGCGTCATTACGTGTTCGAAGGTAATGGCCTCCCCGGGCAGCACGCTTACGCCCCAGCGGAAACCCGGTGACAGCGAGATCTCCGCGCCCTGGACTTCCATCAGGGCGTCGCAGATCAGCTGGTCGAAGGTGCCATTGAAATTGCCGCGGCGGTACAGGAGTTCGTCGGTGACAGCCAGTTCCTCGGCCAGTCTGGCTTCGTACGGTGCGCGAACCTTTTTGATATAGGCCTCCATCTCCGCATCCGGTTCCAGCAGATTGGAGAAGATCGGCAGCAGATGGTAGCGGTAACCCTGAACCTTGCTGTTGCGCACATCCAGGTCCAGTACGCCCAGGAACTTGCCGTTGGAACCGGCATTGGTTACCAGTGTCTTGCCACCGGCGTTGTCGACGATGACCGGACGCGGTATGGCGTCGTGGGTATGGCCACCCATGATGGCGTCGATGCCGGTGACACGAGAGGCCATCTTGAGGTCGACGTCCATACCATTGTGTGACAGCACGATAACTACCTGGGCGCCTTCTCCGCGCGCCTGGTCGACCATTTCCTGCATGCGTTCGTCACGAATGCCGAAGCTCCAGTCCGGAACCATATAGCGAGGGTTGGCGATTGGCGTGTAGGGAAAAGCCTGACCAATGATTGCCGTAGGAATCCCGTTGATGTCCTTGATGACATAGGGTTTGAAGACCGGTTCTTCCCACTCATTGTTGAAAATGTTCTGGGCAACGAAGTCGATATGACCCTTGAAATCGTTCTCGATGATCTCGGTAACGCGGTCGGCGCCATAGGTCATCTCCCAGTGCGCGGTCATAACATCGACACCAAGCAGTTTCTGCGCGTCGACCATGTCCTGCGCCTTCGTCCAGTACGACGTGCCGGAACCCTGCCAGGTATCGCCGCCATCCAGCAGCAGCGCCCCGGGGCGCTGGGCCCGTACTTTCTTCAGCAGCGTAGCGAAGTGCGAGAACCCGCCAACCTTGCCGTATTTCTTCGCGGCTTCAACGAAATTCAGGTAAGTGAACGCATACGCTTCGCGGGAGCCCGGCTTGATGCCGTAGTAGGCGAGAAACTTCTCCCCGACCAGGTGCGGCGGATGGCCGCGCATGTCGCCAATACCGAGGTTGATATTCGGTTCACGAAAATAGATGGGTTGCAGCTGCGCATGGCAGTCAGTGTAATGCATCAGCGAAACATTGCCGTAGGGCGCTATCTCATAGAGATCCTGTGGATTGGATGACGGGACGACGCCTGAGGAACCGGTGGGCTTGTCCGAGTCGCATGCGCTGAGCGTGACGCCTGAGGCGCTGGCAACGGCAAGCATCTGGAGGAATTCACGACGACTGATGTTCATATTGATATCCCGGGGGTTGAAGCAAGCAATTGGAAAGTAGTCTGAAAGACGTGACGATGGCAAGTTTATTCCTATTGGCAGAAACAAAAAAGCCCGGTCAGAGACCGGGCTTTCGGGGTCGGCTTGCGCCTATTTGCGAGCCCCCGGACCGTTGAGTTCCAGGCCGTTACTCATGTACGTATGGAAGTACTCAAGTGCCTTGTACTCGTCGCTCTGGGCCTTGAAGGGCTTGAAGCGCACCTGCTTGTTGCAGCCGCCGTAGCGGCGATGCAGGGTGCCCAGTGCGCCCCACTTGGACCGATAGACGGGGAAATGCGTCACCTGACCGAGTGCGGGACTCAGCAGATCAGCGCGGATACGGTTACCCGCGTTCCACTGGTGGCAATCGGCGCAGGACATGTTTAACTGCCCGCGTTTGGCATAGAAATGGTGTTTGCCTCGCTCGTAAGCGGCCATGGCAGCAGGATCAGCCGGAATCTTGACGTTGATCTTGTTGCCGCGTGAGGTGTAAGCCATGTAAGCGGAAATGTCCGCCAGTTTGCCCTTCTTCCAGCCCAGCGGCTTTTCGCCGTTCTTCACGCGGCAGGCGTTGATCGCGCCTTCCAGCGTGACCACCTTGCCACTGGCGGTGTCGAAATAGGGGTAGTCCTGCTTGATGCCAATGCCGCCGTTGCGGAAACAGCTGGCGTAGGTCTTGCCGTTCTTGAACGGGGTTTCAAACAGTTTTTTGCCCTTGTCGACACTGAGTTCATAGGGCGGGAATTCCTCGATGGATTCCCATTGTGCCCGGGCTGCCTTGTCGATGGCGTATACGCCATTGACGAATTCCTGGAAAGGAACGTCGGGGAACCGCTTTGCAAAATAGCTGCGGAACTCTTTCAGGTCTTGCTGCGGACTGGCCTGAACCGTGATCGATGCGCTAAACATCAGACCGAGGGTTGTGGCGAGGGTGAGCAGTTTCTTCATGATTTGTCTGCCTCCGGTATAGGTGGTAGTCGGTTGGATCGCCTGTTGCTGCTAGGTGATCGCGGCCTCGGCGGAGTCTTTCTCGCCCTTGTTATCGACCCAGCTCAGCTTGATGATGTCACCTTTTTTGGCGCCATGGATCTTGAACTGAAGGAACGGACGCTTGGAGACCGCTGGACCCCACAGTGCCGTCAGTACGACGACGCCGTTCAGTTCGCAGACCACTTCCTGGATGAAGTGGGCAGGAATCTTCTTGCCCGTTTTCTTGTCTTTACGCAAGCCGGTTTCCATGGGGTGCTCGATCAGCGCGCTGACCTTGGTGACCTTGTCGCCGGCTTTTGCCCGAATCTTGATAGTTGACATGTTTCTTTCCTCTGAATCCTGGTTAACCGCCGCAACCACCGATGGTGATCTTGACCTCTTTCTGCGCGCTGTACAGTTTTCCGCCCGCCTTGACTACGGCAATGACATTGGATGTCTTGCCCATCTTGATACGGGTGTTGATGAAACCTTCTACGCCAGGGCCGAGGATGAACGAAGCGGTCAGCGGGGATACATTTTTTTCAACGAGAATGCTGATGGATTCAATGTCATCCAGCTGGCTGAATACCTTGACGGGTACTACGGCACTGTTCTCGCCCAGATCCGGCGCATCAATCTGAACCTTGTCCGACTTGATCATGGCATGGGTGCCGGTGAGTGCGTCGAGTGCAGCGTCTACACTGGTGGCCTGGAAGGCGTTGGTCGGCCAGGCGGCGAGAACGGCGCGCGGGGTCAACAGGCCCACACCCACAGCGGCGCCCACTGCGCCGGCAGCTACGGAGCCTTTCAGAAAGGTTCTGCGTTTCATGTTAATCACTGGTTTCTCTCCTGATTGAACTGCACGCTGCTTACAGCGTGTAGATAAACTCAACAATTTTGTCGATCTCGCTCTCGCTGAGAATCTTGTGACGCCCGAAGGGCGGCATAATGGTGTTGGGATTCGCCTTGGTGGCATCCCAGATCTGGGCACGCAGTTTGGCCTTGTCCGGGTAACGTGCCTTCATGGCGATCAGTGGCGGGCCGATGTTGCCGGCCAGTTTGCCGCCTTCGATCTGGTGACACGCGAGGCAATTGCCCTTTTTGCGATCAAACGCAAGAGCCTTTCCCTGTTCGGTGACCGAGGCGGTTTGTGCCTCGGCTGCAGTACCGGTGACCGGGAACAACGCAAGGCTGCCCGCAATCGCCAGCGCGGAGCTTGCTGTCTTCAGGATGCTGGGGAATTTCCGCATCTTTATCCTCCTTACAATGCGCTTTCAGTGTGGTTGTTGTGCCAGCTGCCTGGCATTCTTTTGCGGGGCTGCAAAGCCAAGCACGCAATCATGAACCTGCAATAATCCCTATACTTTCGCGACTATAGCCCTCTGTTTCCGGTGAGTCAAAGCACACACTGCAATAGCCGGATAATGTGTGGCTTCAGCCTCCTGCTTCCGGTTGCAGCCGTCTTCTGCATAACGTGGATCAGGTATTTTCACAGGTCACTAAGCGCGAGGACGGGGTTCGGCAGAGTTTTATTCCCGTTTCGCGCGCTTGGTGAGGATGGATTTGAAATCGTGCAGCCTCGCCTGGATCCGGGCAAGGTCGTAGTCATTGATGCCCTTGAGCTTGAGCGCCTGTTCGAGCTGGTCGACCGCAAGCGGCACGTTACCGTTCATATAATAAAGTTCGGCGGACGCGAAACGGGTTTCCCAGGCGGGACCGCTGATGCTGGTGGCGCGCGCCCACAGCTTGTATATCGGCGGTGTGCGGGCGTTCTCCTCCCGCAGCAGCGTCAGAATTACGTTGCGCGCATCCGCGGCTTTCCCTGCCAGCAGCAGCGCCTCGGCGTAGTACTGGCCGACAACCGGGTCGCCTGGATAGAGGCGCGAGGTGTCCTCCAGCAGCTTCAGTCCCTGTGACACTTTACCGTCATCCACCAGCAGGCGGGCAAGGGTGGTGCGGTAAAGAATCCGGTCGGGGTCCGAGGCTCTCAGAGCCTCGAGCTCCCGGCGCGCACGGGCCTTGTTACCCGCGCGCCAGCTGGCCAGTGCCACACCATAGCGCTGGGCGGGGCCGGCGTCGGGATTTAGACCGCGCAACATGCGTCCGGGACTGCGGGACTGTAGCACCGCAAGGCGGATCCTGGTCAACTCAAACTCCAGCGAGTCGCGTTGTTTGCCGTGACCGTATTGCTGCGCGCGCTCGGAGGATTCCGCAATACGGTCGGTGGTCACCGGGTGGGTGCTGAGGAACTCGGGAATACTGGCAGCACCGTACAGGCGTGTGGTCTGGTACAGTCGTTCGAAAAACGCCGGCATGCCGAACGGGTCGATGTCGGCGCGGGCAAGGGTCTGGATGCCGATGCGGTCGGCTTCCTTCTCGTTGGCGCGAGTGAAGTTGAGCTGATGCTGAATGCTGCCGGCCTGAACGGCGGATGCTGCGGCGATACCGGCGTCGGCGCTGCCGGTGGCGGCGCCCAGCAGGATAGCGGCTATGGTCGCGGCTGCGGTGGGCAGGCTGAGCTGTCGGGCTGACTCATAGGCGCGCAACAGATGGCGCTGGGTGACGTGGGCGATTTCGTGAGCGATCACGCCGGCCAGTTCACTTTCGTTTTCTGCGGCCAGCAGAAGTCCGGTGTGAACGCCGATGCGGCCGCCGGGCCCGGCGAAAGCGTTTATCGAGGGATCGTCCACGACAAAAAAGGTAAAGGGGTAGCTCGGTGTGTCGCTGCTGGCGACCAGTCGTGCCCCGAGTTGACTGATGTAACGGTTGATGAGGGGGTCTGAGACCAGCGTCGCCTGGCTGCGTACGCTGCGCATAAAAGCCTCACCCAGTTCCTGCTCCTGAACCGGAGAAATCAGCGCGCCACTGGAGTCCCCGAAATCCGGCAGCTGGTCGGCGGAGATTTCACTGTGCGCGAACTGCGGGAAGCCCCCTGACAGCAGCGTCAGGGCAACAATCTGAAAAGCGCGGCGTATCATGCGGCTTGCAGAATAACCCAGCGCCGTGACAGCGCCAACATATTGTTTTGCCGTGTGGTCTGTGTGGTCTGAATAAAGGCTGCTGGCGGAGGGTTGACCGACGGCA
>CAYSRA010000143.1:0-5739 GCA_964433205.1 uncultured Thiohalobacter sp.
TCTCGATCGATGCGGGGGTATCCGCCACGGGGCTTCGACCCGCCTCGGCGGGGTGCGTGGGGACGTGTCGCGCGTTGCCGTGCACCCCTGCGTCGCTGCCGGCGCTGGGGAGTACGGTGAGCAGCGATTGGGTGGTCATGTCGCCGCTGTATTCTTTCACCAGTTCGGCGAAGCTGTTTTCGCCGTCCTCGATCGGCAGCAGCGCCGGCTCGCCGGCCGCATCCTGGAAACGCGGGTCGTTGACCCAGCCGGAGATGACCCGCACGGCACGGTTGTAGCGCTGCTCGCTGGCGCCGGCGTCGGAGTCTTCGAGTTCATGCAGGCGCCGGGTTTCCTTGCGCGTCAGGCCGGTGAGCGCGGAAACGCGGGAAATGGTTTGCTTCTTTCCTTCGGGGGCAAAATCCTCGAACGCCACATCGACATAGGTTTTTTTGGCGAGCTCGGCGAAACTGCCGTAGGCGATACCGTTACGGATGAGAATTCTGACCAGCGGTCTGAGCAGCGTCAGGATAGCGCGGGACAGAGTATTCTGAAGATTCTCCGTCATACTGGGACTATATTCCCAAATTAAGGAATGTCAAGGATTCGACGCTTCACCGGTCCGGTGTTTCGACCGAAATTTCCACAGGTTGGCCGCTGCCACTGTCGCCGGTTGCTGTCAGCGAAATTTGCCAATAACAGGGCTATTGCATTGTAAAAATAGATAAAACAATTAAACTCTAAATATATATTCCGCTTTAATTATGCCTGCCGGGCAAGTGTCTGGTGCATCTCCGGCCAATACTGTAAATTACCGGTTACTCTAAATATAGAGATAACTTTATCAATGAGCGAACTGAGAACACGCAAGGCCGCGCGCACCCGTCTGGCACTCGCGCGCGCGCTGTCCCGGGCGCTGGCGGAGAACAGTTTCGCTGATATTCGCGTCAGGACAATCTGCCACGACGCGGAAGTGTCCGAGGCAACCTTCTTTAACTACTTCGGGCGCAAGCAGGATCTGATGGGCTACCTCGCGCACCTGTGGTTGCTGGAACTGGGCTGGCACGTACAGTCGGCCGCCGCAACGCGCCGCGGCCTGGCTGTCATCGAGCAGCTGTTTGCCCAGGTGGCCAATACCTGCGAGCGCAAGCCCGGCGTGTTCCGTGAATTACTGGTGTGGATTGCGCGGGGTGGCAGCCTCGACCCACAGATCAGCCTCGAGTCTGTGGAAAAGCGGCTCGCATTTCCCGACCTGGACGGGATCGCCGACACCCCGGTTAAAGGCATTGACGCCTGGCTGCTTGTACACCTGGAAGCCGCGGTTGCCGACGGCGAACTACCGCCGAACAGCCTGATTCCGTTAATTCTCACCAGCCTGCTGACCCTGCTGCTGGGTGCGCCCCTGACGTTGCTGTCTCACAACCCGCAGCGGGTGGCGGGCAGTTACCGCCAGCAACTGGCGCTGTTATGGGCGGGTGTCCGTGCTGCGAGCGGCGGGCACTGACGTTGTTTTCAGGCGCTCGCCAGCGCCGTCTTCATCGTCGCGGAACAACCTGATGATGGTGATCAGGTTGCTGGCTGCACCGGACGGATTTGCTATGCTGTTTATTGACGACACACTGACTTCGACACCATGACAGATACTCCGGACAAAGCCGTATACCTGACTGCCCTGCCGGAATCGGCAAGCCTGCTGCACGTCGCGCGTTACACGATGCGCTGGGGTGACATGGACGCCTTCGGTCACCTGAATAACGCCAAATACTTTACCTATTTCGAGCAGGCGCGCGTTGACTGGCTGATGTCGATCGGTATCACCCACCACCTCGTGCTGGCGAATATTTCCTGTACTTTTCTTAGAGCGCTGAAATTTCCTGCAACGCTTGAAGTCGAGCTCTATGGTCGTGCACGAGGAGAGCACAGCGTGGACAGCTACTACTTGCTGCACAACCTCGACGAAAACGGAAAACTGTGCGCTATCGCCCACGGTACCATCGTCTGGTACGACCATGAGAACGCGCGACCAATGCCTGTACCCGATGCAGTGCGAAACTGTCTGAACGGCTAGAACCCGGTACAATTTCGCACATGGAGCTGTTCGATACCCACTGCCATATTGATGTGGCCGCGTTTGACGCAGATCGCGCCCAGGTGCTGCAGCACGCCCGCGAGCTGGGCGTGCGCCACATGCTGGTTCCGGCCATCGACGCGGAACACTGGGAGCGGTTGCTGAAACTTTGCGCGAAGCAGGCGGGGCTGTATCCGGCGCTCGGCATGCATCCGGTTTTTCTCAACAGCCACCGCGAAGAACATGTCACCCGCCTCGAACAGTTTGTAGAGAGCCGGCGCCCGGTCGCCATCGGCGAGATCGGACTGGATTACTTCGTGCGCGGCCTGGACCGCGATGCCCAGCGCAAACTGTTTGAAGCACAGCTTGCCGTGGCACGCGATGCGCAACTGCCGGTTGTGTTGCACGTGCGCAAGGCACACGATGCCGTATTGTCCTGTCTACGCAATATCCCGGTCCCGGGCGGCACGGTACATGCGTTCAGCGGCAGCGAGCAACAGGCGCACCAGTACATCGAGATGGGTTTCAAACTCGGCTTCGGCGGAACGCTGACCTGGGAGCGTTCGCGCAAGATACGCCATATGGCGCGCATCATACCCATGGAAGCAATTGTGCTTGAGACGGATGCGCCGGATATGGCCGTGGCGCAGCACGCCGGTGAGCGCAACAGCCCCGAGTACCTGGTCTACTGTCTGCGCGCGCTTGCCGAGGTGCGCGACGAAGCGCCGGAAACGATAGCGGCGCAAACGACCGCCAATGCGCGCGCGGTATTCGGCTTGTCATGAACCGTGATGACCCGCGCTTCGCCGGCATTGCACGCTTGTACGGCAATGATGCCGCGCAATGGATCGCCGACATGCGCGTGTGCGTTATCGGCATGGGCGGTGTCGGGTCGTGGAGCGTCGAGGCGCTTGCGCGCAGCGGTGTCGGCGCACTGACCCTGGTCGACTATGACGAGATATGTCTGAGTAACATCAACCGCCAGGTACACGCGCTGGAAAGCCTCGTTGGCGAGAAGAAAACGCGTGCCATGGAGAAGCGTATTCTCGACATCAATCCGCACTGCAAGGTGACGGTCATTGACGACTTCATCACCGACAGAAACCTGTTCGAGCACCTGCCGCCGGATGAACCTTTTGACTATGTTATCGATGCCATCGACAGCATCCGTTTCAAGGCTGCGCTGATCTATCACTGCAAGCGCAACAAGATGCCGGTGATAACCACCGGCGCGGGGGGCGGATTGACCGACCCGACACAGATACAGGTACGCGACCTGTCGCGTACCTTTAACGATCCGCTCGCTGCCAAGGTGCGCGCCGAACTGCGAGCGCGCCACGGATTCTCGCGCAACCCGAAACGTTACTTCGGCATCGAGTGTGTGTTCTCGGCCCAGCAACAGGTCTACCCGAAAGCTGACGGCAGTGTCGGCCAGCAGAAGCCCGGTATCCACGGCGTGCACCTGGACTGCAGTATGGGCTACGGCTCCGCAACGTTCGTGACCGGAACCATGGGGTTTGTCGCCGTCGCGCGCGCCATTGAAAAACACTTGCGCCGCTGCCGGCGGACCCGAGGCTGATATGATTTTTTGTAACCAACAGCACAGATCCGAACCAGTAATGGAATAGACGGGCGCCGCGCCGCGTTTCACCTTACACTGCACACCCCCTGAGGAGATCTCCCATGCAGCCTGGTACCCGCACACTGACACTGGTCATTGCCCTGCTATTTTCCACCCTGTCTGTCGCCAGCCGCGGCCCTGCCGTCAGGGACTATCCCGTCGAGCGGGTAGCGGACGACGTGTACGTAATCCATGGTCCGCTGGGTAAGCCCAGTCCGGAAAACCAGGGATTCATGAACAACCCCGCGTTTGTGGTTACCCGCGAGGGCATTGTGGTCATTGATCCAGGGTCCAGTGTTCAGACCGGCGAGATGTTGCTGCGGGCAATAGCAAAGGTTTCCGGACAACCGGTCGTTGCCGTATTCAACACGCACATTCATGGCGACCACTGGCTGGGCAACCAGGCGATCCGGACGGCGTACCCGGACGTGCAGATTTACGGGCACCCGAAAATGATCGCGTTGATCGAGTCCGGTGCCGGCCACGACTGGGTCAGCCTGCTGGAACGCCTGACCGATGGGCAAACGAATGGCACCGGCGTCACGCCGCCGAACAAGGCTGTTGATCACGGTGATATGTTTGCGTACGGCGGCCTGACCTTCAGCATCCACCATTACGGCAAGGCGCACACGACCTCCGATATCATGATCGAGATCCCCGAGCGTTCCATTACCTTCCTCGGTGACAACGTATTGTTCAACCGCGTGCCGCGCCTCGATCATGGAGACATCCAGGGCAATCTCGAGGCCTGTACCCGTATCATGGAAACCGGCAGCAAGCGTTACGTACCCGGCCACGGGCCGACAGGTGATGCCACCGTGCCGGAAACCTTTCGGCGTTACCTGGAAATTCTCCACACGACCGTAAAAAAATATTACAACGAGGGGCTCAGCGACTATGCTATGAAAGACAAGGTGGCAAAGGCGCTGGCCGATTATGCAGGCTGGTCAGGTTTTGAGGAACAGCTTGGAAAGCACATCAGCCTCGCCTACCTGCAAATCGAGGAAGCCGAATTTAGCCGGTGAGATTTCCGGCGCCGGCTTCAGACGGCCATGGTCGGGTGGTAATAATGGGCTATGCCGCACCATAGCAGCGCGGTGCCAGGCCAGAGCAGGTTGGCTGTCGGCGGGCGCTGCATGGAGCGCAAGCTTCACGGTGAGGAACTGAATAGTTTCACCCGCGTCTCATAAATATCGTCCCGGATTTGATGCAGGAGGCACGAGTATGAATTTCAAGCGAAAACGTCCCGCCAACCGCCGTGCCGGTTGCAAACTATGCAAACCCTGGAAAGCGAACGGCTATCGAACCGGTCGTGTGGACGGAGAGAGTTTTGGCAATCACCGCAGGCGGGCAGCAGCCGACTCAGCCCTCAGACAGTTTGATGGTGACAAATAGGCGCGGTTCCCCTGGCTCAAGCCGCGGTTACACAGAGGCTCAGTAGTATATAGATGCAGGATACTTCGCAACTTGTTCTGGGAATGGTGTTCGGGGCAATCGGCCTGGGTTTCTTTGTCTACGGGAAAAGGCAAAAAGCGGTCGTCCCCTTTACCGTGGGTATTGCGCTGTTCGTCTTTCCGTACTTTATATCGAATGTGTACATGCTGGTAACAGTGGGCGTTGTTTTGGTGGCACTGCCATATTTCGTGAGAATGTGAGGCGGGTCAAAGCCTCCGGCAATAACCCGTAACCCAGCGCAGTGTCCGTAAAACCCTGCCCCCTGATCAATCAGTTGTCACACCCGGATAGAGTCAGCTAGGATAGCTTCATACACTCAGGCGACCATCGCCTGATTCCACTACCACGGAGAGTTTCACATGGACGTGAAAGCCACCCCGTCGCCCGCCACCATCAGCTATCCCGAGAAGATCGTTTTCGTGTGGAGGGGTTATGGTGAAGCCGAACTCAGAGAACGACTGAAGTGTAATGGCTGCTACTGGAACCCGGATAAGAAAACCTGGCACCCCAGTTACCGGAAAGCCATGGAACCTGGGCTAGAGAAGCGCGTGTTGGATGACGAACTGCCTTTCTAATTGGCAGATATGTATATCTAGTTTCGAGATATGCAAATTAT
>CAYSRA010000144.1:0-5720 GCA_964433205.1 uncultured Thiohalobacter sp.
AGTAGTCGACGCGCTTGCCGAGCAGGTTCTGGCGGAAACGCCCCTGCTTGCCCTTGATCATGTCGGCGAGCGACTTCAGCGGCCGCTTGTTGGTACCGGTAATGGCGCGACCGCGACGACCGTTGTCGAGCAGTGCATCGACCGATTCCTGCAGCATGCGTTTTTCGTTGCGCACGATGATGTCAGGTGCATTAAGTTCCAGCAGTCGCTTCAGACGGTTGTTACGGTTGATGACGCGGCGGTACAGGTCATTCAGGTCGGAGGTCGCGAAACGACCGCCGTCCAGCGGCACCAGCGGGCGCAGTTCCGGCGGCAGCACCGGCAGCACGGTCATGACCATCCATTCGGGCTTGTTACCGGATTCCATGAAGGATTCGACCAGCTTCAGTCGTTTGCCCAGACGCTTGAGCTTGGTTTCGCTCTTGGTGGCGCCCATGTCTTCGCGCAGCTGGATAATTTCCTTCGGCAGGTCCAGGTCGCGCAGCAGTTCGAAAACGGCTTCCGCACCCATGCGCGCGTCGAATTCATCGCCGTTCTCCTCGATGGCTTCGAGGTAGGCCTCTTCCGACAGCAACTGGCCACGCTCCAGCGTGGTCATGCCCGGGTCGATCACCACGAAGGCTTCGAAATACAGCACGCGCTCGATATCGCGCAGCGTCATGTCCAGTAACAGGCCGATGCGCGATGGCAGCGACTTCAGGAACCAGATGTGTGCAACCGGGCTGGCCAGCTCGATGTGGCCCATGCGTTCACGACGCACCTTGGCCAGCGTGACCTCAACGCCGCACTTCTCGCAGACAACGCCGCGGTGCTTGAGACGCTTGTACTTGCCGCACAGGCATTCGTAATCCTTGACCGGGCCGAAGATCTTGGCGCAGAACAGGCCGTCACGCTCCGGCTTGAAGGTACGGTAGTTGATGGTCTCGGGCTTTTTGACTTCGCCATACGACCAGGAACGAACCAGATCCGGAGACGCCAGACCGATGCGGATGGCATCAAAGTCGTCGTTGTGACCTTGCGGCTTGAGTAGATTAAGTAAATCTTTCATGTTGTCTCCCTCAGTCCTGTTCCAGTTCCAGGTTGATACCCAGCGATCGAATTTCCTTCACCAGCACGTTGAAGGACTCAGGCATACCGGCTTCCATTTGATGGTTACCGTCGACGATATTCTTGTACATCTTGGTACGACCATTCACATCATCGGACTTGACCGTCAGCATTTCCTGCAAGGTGTACGCAGCGCCGTAGGCCTCCAGTGCCCACACTTCCATTTCACCGAAGCGCTGGCCACCGAACTGCGCCTTGCCGCCCAGCGGTTGCTGGGTGACCAGACTGTACGGCCCGGTAGAGCGTGCGTGCATCTTGTCGTCGACCAGATGGTTCAGTTTCAGGATATACATATAACCTACGGTGACCTGTCGCTCGAAGGTTTCCCCGGTACGACCGTTGTAGAGCGTGGTCTGCCCGCTCTCGGGCAGGCCGGCGAGTCGAAGCATGTGCTTGATCTCTTCTTCCGCAGCTCCATCAAAGACAGGCGTTGCCATGGGCACACCCTTGCGCAGGTTGTTGGCCAGCGCAATGATTTCCTCGTCATTGAACGAATCGAGATCTTCCTTCTTGCCACTGGCGTTGTAGATCTCGCCGAGGTACTTGCGCAGTTCCTGAATCTTCGCCTGCGCGTCGAGCATCTCGCCGATCCGCACACCGAGCCCGGCGGCGGCCCAGCCAAGATGCGTTTCCAGCACCTGACCGACGTTCATACGCGACGGTACGCCGAGCGGATTGAGCACGATATCCACCGGAGTGCCGTTCTCGTCGTACGGCATATCTTCCACCGGCACGATCATGGAGATAACACCCTTATTACCGTGGCGGCCGGCCATCTTGTCACCGGGCTGGATGCGGCGCTTAACGGCAAGGTAGACCTTGACCATCTTCAGCACGCCGGGCGCCAGATCGTCACCGGCGGTGATCTTGTTGCGCTTCTCTTCCAGGCGGCGATCGAACTCCTCTCGCACACTGGTGAGCTGCTGCGAAGCGGCCTCCAGCTGGGCGTTGTCGTCCTCGTTCTTGAGCCGAACCTCGAACCACTTGTCCCTGCCCAGTTCGTCCAGGTAGGAACTGGTGATTTTCGCACCGGATTTCAGGCCGGCAGGACCACCCGCGGCAGTCTTGCCTACCAGCAGTTTTTCAATGCGCTGAAATACGTCGCCTTCCATAATGCGCAGCTGATCGTTCAGGTCCTTCTTGACGCTGGCGATCTGCTCGTTTTCGATCTGCAGGGCACGTGCGTCCTTGTCGACGCCATCGCGGGTAAACACCTGCACATCAATCACGGTGCCGTCCATGCCGGACGGGACACGCAGCGACGTGTCCTTCACGTCGGATGCTTTCTCGCCGAAGATGGCGCGCAGCAGTTTTTCCTCCGGCGTGAGTTGGGTTTCGCCCTTTGGCGTCACCTTGCCGACCAGGATATCGCCCGGCTTGACCTCGGCGCCGATGTAGACAATGCCGGACTCATCCAGCTTGCCCAGCGCACCCTCACCGACGTTCGGGATATCGCCGGAAATTTCTTCCGGACCGAGCTTGGTGTCGCGCGCGACACAGGTCAGTTCTTCGATATGGATGGTGGTAAAGCGATCTTCCTGCACCACGCGCTCGGAAATGAGGATGGAATCCTCGAAGTTGTAACCATTCCAGGGCATGAAAGCGACACGCAGGTTCTGACCCAGCGCCAGCTCGCCGAGATCGGTACTCGGACCGTCGGCCAGCACGTCACCGCGCGCCACCACGTCACCAGGCGACACCAGCGGGCGCTGGTTGATGCAGGTGTTCTGGTTGGAGCGCGTGTACTTGGTGAGGTTGTAGATATCCACACCCGGCTCGCCGGCTTCGGTCTCGTCGTCGTTGACACGTACCACGATGCGACTGGCATCGACGGAGTCGACCACACCGCCACGGCGCGACACCACGGTCACACCGGAGTCAACTGCCACGGTGCGCTCGATGCCGGTGCCGACCAGCGGCTTCTCGGCACGCAGGGTCGGCACCGCCTGCCGCTGCATGTTGGAGCCCATCAGGGCGCGGTTGGCGTCGTCGTGCTCCAGGAACGGGATCAACGCCGCCGCCACCGACACGATCTGTTTCGGCGACACGTCGATATAGTCGACGCGGTCCGGCGATGACAGCGTGAACTCGTTCTTGTGGCGGCACGATACCAGTTCGTCGATCAGCTTACCCTTGTCGGTATTCGCATTAGCCTGCGCAATCACGAACTCGCCTTCCTCGATGGCCGACAGGTAGTGCACCTCGTCGGTCACCATACCGTCGACCACCTTGCGGTAGGGCGTTTCCAGAAAGCCGTACTCGTTGGTGCGTGAGTACACGGCCAGCGAGTTGATCAGGCCGATATTCGGACCTTCCGGCGTCTCGATCGGGCAGACGCGACCATAGTGGGTCGGGTGCACGTCGCGCACCTCGAAGCCGGCACGCTCGCGGGTCAGACCGCCCGGGCCGAGTGCCGACACGCGGCGCTTGTGGGTGACCTCCGACAGCGGGTTGTTCTGGTCCATGAACTGCGACAACTGGCTGGAACCAAAGAATTCCTTGATGGCGGCTGCCACCGGCTTGGCGTTGATCAGTTCCTGCGGCATCAGGCTTTCCGATTCCGCCACACTGAGGCGTTCGCGCACGGCGCGCTCGACGCGCACCAGGCCAATGCGGAACACGTTTTCAGCCATTTCGCCCACGCAACGGATGCGACGGTTGCCGAGGTGGTCGATATCGTCGACCACACCCTTGCCGTCGCAGATATCCACCAGCGTCCTCATAACATCGAGGATGTCAGAACCGCGCTCGGCGAGGATTTCCTTGAGTTTGCCCCAGGCGATAGTGCCACCTTCATAACCCTTGCTCTCCAGCAACTGCTGGAGCCAGGGCCAGGGCGAAAGATCGGCCAGCGCAATTTCCTTGTCGTCGCTCTTGGGTTTCAGCGCGGCTTCCAGCTGACGCGTGAAGTACACCGAGTCCACCAGAATCCCGGCGCCGGTGTCGCCTTCGCGCCCGACTCGACGGTTGAACTTCATACGGCCGACCACCGACAGGTCGTAGCGTTCGAAGGTGAAGAACAGATTATTGAACAGGTTTTGCGCGGCTTCCTTGGTCGGTGGCTCGCCCGGACGCATCATGCGATAAATCTCCACCTGCGCCTCCAGGGCGTTGCTGGTCGGATCGATACGCAGGGTGTTGGAGATGTACGGACCACGATCCAGGTCGTTGGTGTACAGCGTCTCAATCTCCTTGATGCCGGCGGCGTTCAACGCCTCAAGCAACTCTTCCGTGATTTCATCATTGGCGTTGGCAATGACCTCACCGGTTTCCTTGTTGACCACGGTGCGTGCCAGCGTCTTGCCGACCAGATAATCCGGCGGCACCTCCAGCTTGGTGACGCCGGCCTTGTCCAGTTCGCGGATGTGACGCGCGGTAATGCGGCGGCCTTCCTCGACGATGACCTTGTCACCGATCTTGATGTCAAAGGTTGCGGTTTCACCGCGCAGGCGTTCCGGCACCAGGTCGAGCTCGACCTTGTCACCCTTGAGGTGGAAGGTATTGGTATCGAAGAAGATATCCAGGATCTGTTCGGTATCGTAGCCGAGCGCGCGCAGCAGCACCGTGGCCGGCAGTTTGCGACGGCGATCGATACGCACGAACAGCGCATCCTTGTGGTCGAACTCGAAATCGAGCCAGGAACCACGGTAGGGAATTACGCGCGCGGAGAACAGCAGCTTGCCGGACGAGTGGGTCTTGCCCTTGTCGTGATCGAAGAACACACCCGGCGAGCGGTGCAGCTGAGACACAATAACGCGCTCGGTACCGTTGATCACAAAGGTACCGTTTTCCGTCATCAGGGGCAGTTCGCCCATGTAGACTTCCTGCTCCTTGATATCCTTGATGGACTGGTTGCTGCCTTCTTTGTCGTAAATAATCAGGCGCACCAGCGCACGCAGCGGGGCGGCGTAGGTCATGCCGCGCATCTGGCATTCCTTGACGTCAAAGGTCGGCTCGCCCAGTCGATAGCTCACATAGTCCAGCGCCGCCGTGCCCGCATAACTGGTAATAGGGAACACCGACGAGAACGCTGCATGAAGCCCCTTATCCAGACGACTGCCCGGGTCCCGGTCCGCCTGGAGAAAATCGCGGTAGGAATCCAGCTGGGTCGCCAGCAGATAGGGAACGTCAAGAACGCTCTGCCGCTTGCCGAAATCCTTACGGATGCGTTTCTTTTCGGTATAGCTATAAGCCATTGGTGTTCCTCTTTCGTCGAAATGGTCGGAGCCTGCCATCAGACCCCGGTGTTCCAGTAAACTGTTGAAAACCGTCAGCAACGACTGCTTTCAACAACCTGCTGTATAGAAGCGGGAAAAGGCCGGCAGCGAAATCTCGCTACCAGCCATCCCGATCATCCGGTCGGCGCAATGCCAACCGCGTACTGTCGAATCAGCCCTGCGGGCATCGAGGTACTTACTTGACCTCGACGCTGGCGCCGGCTTCTTCGAGTTGCTTCTTGATCTCTTCGGCCTCTTCCTTGGAAGCGCCTTCCTTGACAGGAACAGGTGCACTCTCGACCAGTCCCTTGGCTTCCTTCAGACCCAGACCGGTGATAGCACGAACGGCCTTGATGACAGACACCTTGTTGGAACCAAAGCTGGTCATCACCACGT
>CAYSRA010000145.1:0-5692 GCA_964433205.1 uncultured Thiohalobacter sp.
TCGAAGATGCGCTCGATGCGCAGCATCTCCTGGATCTGGTACTGCATGGTGAGCCGGTCCTCGAAGTACAGGGCGGCGATGTCACCGAGCGGCACGCGCCGGTTCTTCTTATGCGCCATCACCTGCTGACGGAACTCGTCGCGCAGGGTCGCATAGTCTTCCAGACTGTACAGGTCCGAACGGGAGAGTTTCTTCATGGAGTTTACATCCTCGGCAGTCTTCATATCGGCGGCCCCGGTCAGATACCGTAGGCCATGCGCAGCAGCCTGAGCGGGTGTTCCGGTGCCCGCCCGTCGTCCAGACCGTTCTCGATCTGGTGGCCGGCCATCGGGCAATCGCTGCTGTAGTGATCAGCCTGCGCTTTCTGCACCCGGTTAACCACCGGCTTGCCGATCTTCATGGAAATCTCGTGGAACTCTTTTTTTACCGCGTAGGTGCCATCGTGCCCGGAACAGCGCTCGATGGCATCGACCCGGGTATCCGGGATCAGTTGCAGCAGTTCGCGGGTCTTCATGCCAATGTTCTGTACGCGCAGATGGCAGGCGACGTGGTAGGAAACTGTCCCCAGGCTGCGGCTGAAACCGGTATCGAGCAGGCCGTGCCGGTAGCGCAGCATCAGGTATTCGAAGGGGTCGTAGATGGCGTCGCGCACCTTTGCCACATCCGGGTCGTCGGGAAACATCAGCGGCAGCTCCTGCTTGAACATCAACACGCAGGACGGCACCGGCGCAACAATGTCCCAGCCCTCGTCGACCAGCGCGGCGAGTTGCGGCACGTTGACCTGCTTGGCCTTCTCCACCGCCTCCAGGTCACCCAGCTCCAGCTTCGGCATACCGCAGCAGCGCTCGGTGTCGAGCAGGCGCACCGGGATGCGGTTGTGCTCGAACACCGCGACCAGGTCCTCGCCCAGGTCGGGCTCGTTGTAGTTCCCGTAGCAGGTCGCGAACAGCACCACCCGGCCGCGTGTGGGGCCGGCCGGCTCGGCGGCCGGCGCGTCGCGGTTCCGCTTCACGTCCAGCCGGCGGCGCAGCGTATCGCTGTGGTAACCGGGCAGGTGCGCATCCGGGTGCACTTGCAGCAACTCCTCCAGCACGCGCCGGCCGGCCTTGCTGTGGTTCACCACGTTGACCACCTCGCTGACCACCGGGATACCCGCCAGGCGACCGACGATATCGGTGGAACTGAGGATACGGTCGCGCGCCCGGATCTTGCCCTGCGCGTACTTTACCGCCTTGGCGCGCAGCATCAGGTGGGGGAAATCGACATTCCACTCGTGCGGCGGCACATAGGGGCACTTGGTCATGTAGCACATGTCGCACAGGTAACAATGGTCGACGACCTGCCAGTAAACACGCTTGTCGACACCGTCGAGCTCCAGGGTCGGCGACTCGTCGACCGCGTCGAACAGGGTCGGGAAGGCGTTGCACAGACTGAAGCAGCGGCGGCAACCGTGGCAGATGGCGAACACCCGCTCCAGTTCCTGGATCAGCAGCTTCTCGTCGTAGAAATCGGGGGTTTTCCAGTCCAGCGGGTGCCGGGTGGGAGCTTCCAGACTGCCTTCGCGAACAGACATTGCGTTTCTCCGGAGTCGTCGGGGCGGCCCTGAACGGGTCCTGAAATCGGGGGTTTCCGGTACCGGCGCGTGGCGCCGGGCGGAAAGCCGGGCCGATCCCGCGACGGGACCGGCCGGGAACACTGGCGATCAGTCGTCCAGTGTGTCCAGCGCCTTCTGGAAACGGTTGGCGTGGGAACGTTCGGCCTTGGCCAGCGTCTCGAACCAGTCGGCGATTTCGTCGAAACCTTCGTCACGTGCCGACTTGGCCATACCCGGGTACATGTCGGTGTACTCGTGGGTCTCACCGGCAATAGCAGCCTTCAGGTTGTCAGCCGTACCACCGATCGGCAGACCGGTCGCCGGATCACCAACGGCTTCCAGGTATTCCAGGTGACCGTGCGCATGACCGGTTTCACCTTCGGCGGTGGAACGGAACACTGCGGCCACGTCGTTGTAACCTTCCACATCGGCCTTGGCAGCAAAGTACAGGTAACGGCGGTTGGCCTGGGACTCACCGGCAAACGCGGCCTTGAGGTTTTCTTCGGTTTTACTTCCTTTCAGATCCATGATGGTGACCTCCGGATTAATGGAAAAACTTCTGCTTAAGTATTTAGACTCAGTCTAAACCAGGAAAGAATCTATCCCAGCGTCCGGCGGCTGTCAATTGCTTATTGCACCCGTCAATGCCAGTACCGGCTGCAGCAATAATACGCTTTCTTGCAATGCCTTGAAGCTGATTCATACCTACCGGGTATATCCCCTGGCTGACCACCCCGCACGAAGCCGGTTTGACCTGTCTGGCGGTCGCTTGTAACGTAACCGGCCGAACAACGGAGAGCTGACGTGGCAAAACGCAGTAACAAAACGCCTGACTTCGAAACTGCGCTGGCAGAACTCGAACGCCTGGTCGAGCAGATGGAACAGGGCGATCTCAGCCTGGATGAATCGCTCAAACAGTTCGAACGCGGCGTACAGCTCACGCGCGCCTGTCAGGCGGCGCTGAAGAATGCCGAACAGAAAGTACAGATCCTGCTGGAAAAGGACGGCCAGGCGGAGCTTGAGCCTTTCCAAAGTGACAGCGAACCCGACTGATCTCGACAGCTTCCTGAGGGATTGCCAGCAGCGCGTGGAAGACGCGCTGCAACGGCTGCTGCCGGATGCCCGCACGCTCCCCGCTCAACTTCACCAGGCCATGCGTTATGCGACGCTCGACGGCGGCAAGCGCGTGCGCCCGGTTCTGGTCTATGCGGCCGGTCACGCACTGGGCGCCGACCCCCGGCGCCTCGACGTTGCCGCCTGTGCGGTGGAGTGCATCCACGCCTATTCGCTGGTGCACGACGACCTGCCGGCCATGGACGACGACGATCTGCGGCGTGGCAAGCCCAGTTGCCACAAGGCGTTTGGCGAAGCCGAAGCGATACTCGCCGGCGACGCCCTGCAGACCCAGGCATTCTACCTGCTCGCCCATGCTGACATGGCTGGAATAGCCGCAGCACGGCGGCTGGAGATGATCGAGCGACTGGCGCTGGCATCCGGTTCGCGCGGTATGGTCGGCGGCCAGGCCATGGATCTGGCGGCGGTTGGCAAGACCCTGGACATCGCCGAACTCGAGGACATGCACATCCACAAGACCGGCATGCTGGTCCGCGCCGCAGTGCTGCTTGGCGCGCTGTGCGCGGAAGGAGCCAACGGAGCCACCCAGCGCGCCCTCGACCACTACGGCAAGTGCATCGGGCTGGCCTTCCAGGTGCAGGATGACATCCTCGACGTCACCGCCAGCACCGAGCAACTGGGCAAGCAGGCCGGCGCCGACAAGGCGCTGGACAAGCCGACCTACCCCGCCCTGCTGGGCCTGACGGGAGCCCGGGAGCGGGCCCGGGAACTACACCACAGCGCGCTCGAAGCGCTCACCGGGCTCGACCGGCGCGCCGACCCACTGCGCTGGCTGTCCCGGTACATCGTGGAGCGCGGAACCTGAAAAACACCAGTCCCGACTGACCCGCCTTTTCTAATGGAGTCAGACCTGGCCCCATTAAAAAGGCCTCTGTCCCGTTTTCGAGGTGATGCGCAGTGCCGGATTCGCTTGCCTCCGGGCGCCGCAGCGCCGATAATCACGGCTTCCCTGCTGTCCGCCCTTCCATGAAAACTGCCGACCCAACCACCCTGCTGAACCAGATCGAATCGCCCACCGATCTACGCACCCTCGATATGGCCCAGTTGCGCGCACTGGCCACCGGCTCGCGGCGCTTCCTGATCGACTCGGTCTCCGCCACCGGCGGCCACCTGGCGGCCAACCTCGGCACCGTGGAACTGACCCTTGCCCTGCACTACGTGTTCAATACCCCGGACGACAAGCTGGTGTGGGACGTCGGCCACCAGAGCTACCTGCACAAGATTCTTACCGGCCGGCGCGGCCGCATGGACAGCATCCGCCAGAAAGACGGGCTGGCGGGGTTCCCGAAACGGGAAGAAAGCGAGTATGACGCCTTCGGCGTCGGCCATTCCAGCACCTCGATCAGTGCCGCGCTGGGTATGGCGATTGCCGCGGCCCAGCAAGGCAGCAGCCGGCGCGTGGTGGCTATTATCGGCGACGGCGCCATGACCGCCGGCCAGGCCTTCGAGGCGCTCAACCACGCCGGCACGCTGGACGCCAACCTGCTGGTGGTCCTGAACGACAACGATATGTCGATCTCGCCCAACGTCGGCGGCCTGTCCCACTACCTGGCGCGCATCCTGTCCGGCCGCATGTACTCGACCATGCGCGAGGGCAGCAAGAAAGTGCTGCAGAAGATGCCCACCGTGTGGGAACTGGCACGGCGCGCTGAAGAACACATGAAGGGCATGGTGATTCCCGGCACCCTGTTCGAGGAACTCGGCTTCAACTATATCGGCCCGATCGATGGCCACGACCTCGATGCCGTGGTCGCCACCCTGCGCAACGTGCGCGAACTGCGCGGCCCCCAGTTGCTGCACGTGGTCACCCGCAAGGGCAAGGGCTACCCACCGGCAGAAAAGAATCCCTGCAAATTCCACGGCGTCGGCAAGTTCGACCCTGAAACCGGCGAGAGCCAGGGCAGCGGCGCGCCCGCCGGCAAGACCTACACCCGCGTCTTCTCCGACTGGATCTGCGACATGGCGCGCGCAGACGACACGCTGGTTGGCATCACACCGGCGATGCGCGAAGGTTCCGGCCTGGTGGCGTTCTCCGAACAGTTCCCGGATCGATATTTTGACGTTGGCATCGCCGAACAGCACAGTGTCACACTGGCTGGCGGGCTGGCGTGCGAAGGCATGAAACCGGTTGTCGCCATCTATTCCACCTTTTTGCAGCGCGCCTACGACCAGCTGATCCACGACATCGCGCTGCAGAACCTGCCGGTGCTGTTCGCCATCGACCGCGGCGGCCTGGTGGGTGCCGACGGTCCCACCCACTCCGGCAACTACGATCTGAGCTTCCTGCGCTGCATCCCCAATATGCTGCTGATGGCGCCGGCCGACGAAAACGAGTGCCGGCAGATGCTCTCCACCGGCTTCCGCCACAACGGCCCGGCGGCAGTACGCTATCCGCGCGGCACCGGGCCGGGCGTGGAGGTCGGCGCCGATCTGGAAACTCTGGAGATTGGCAAATCCGTGCTCCGCCGCGAAGGCAAGGGCGTCGCCCTGCTGGCGTTCGGCAGCACCCTCGCGGCAGCCCTGCAGGCTGGCGAACGGCTCGGGGCCACAGTGGTCAACATGCGTTTTATCAAGCCACTGGATGAAACCCGCATTGCCGAGCTGGCGGCCTCACACCACCTGCTGGTCACGCTGGAAGACAATGCCGTGGCAGGCGGCGCCGGCAGCGCTGTCGCCGAAGTGCTGGCCGCTCACGGTGTCAGTATCCCGCTGATACAACTCGGCATTCCGGACCGTTTCATCGAACACGCCAGCCGCGAGGAACAGCTCGCCGAGTGCGGTCTGGACGCCGACGGTATTTACCTCCGGATCCAGCGGGATCTGGCAGCACGAATTGCAACGCTGCGCGCGGTCGATTAAAATCCTACCTTTTCAGTCAGGAATTAGCGTGGCCGCCTGTTACACCCTGAAAATCGTTACCGACTTCGCCTCGGCGCACACACTGCGCGACTACCCGGGCGCCTG
>CAYSRA010000146.1:0-3940 GCA_964433205.1 uncultured Thiohalobacter sp.
GGGCTGATACCAGTGTGGGTGGCGGGTGGCTGGAGGGGAGGAGCAGCGGCGTGACGAGTATATGCACGATATGGTCGAGGAAGGGGCGGACGGGCGGGGGCGGTCGGAGGGGGACGAGCGGCAGGGGCACAAGCGCTGGCTGCGGCGCGCGTCGCAACCGATGCGCGAGTTGCTGGATACCGTGCAGTGCTACGAGGAATTCGCCCGGTTGCTGACGGACGCATTCAACCAGATGCTGTACCTAGCGTCGGCCACGGACCGGACGACGGGTATTGACGCGATTGCCGGCCTCAAAAATGTGCAACGCGCCGTCAAGCGCCTGCCGCAGATACGCACCCGCCTCGAAGACGGACTGGAGGCGCAGGGATTTGGTCATCGGCTTGCGGTGTTCGCGCCGCTGTTTGACAGCGTATCCAGTGCGGCCGACTGGGTCGAGGCGCTGATATCGCATCACATCAGCAACCAGCACGCCAAGTCACCGGGCGGCAAAATGCCGTTTTTCGATCGGCTGGAAAGCGGTTCGATCATCACCCGGCCGGCCTACCGCTTGCATGCCGACCCCGGCGCCAGCGACGATTACGTGCACCAGTACCGTTCCTCGTCACTGTGCTCGTTCGCCTATGATCTCGGGAGGCTGCACTGATGGCCAGGCGCGCTTCGCCGTACCGCAAACTGCTGGAGCAATGGCAGCCGCCGAAGGATGCTGGCAGTCCCGTCGGCTGCCTGACGACGACCTTCACCTTTTCCGCGCCGTTCTTCGAGGAGCAGTGCCTGTCTCGTTTCCTGAACATCGAAAGTGACCCGGATACCGACGGACCGCTGTATCTGATCGAGAGAGAAGAAAAAATGGCCGACCTCAGTGGCGCGGTCGTGCTCGCGGACAGCCTGCACTGCAATGAGGCCAGGAACCTGCGCTGGGACATCATCCCGGCGCGCGTCGTCGGCGGGGTGCAGCACGCGAAGGTGAGCCTGCTGGTATGGCAGCATTGCGTGCGCATCATCGTCGCATCGGCCAACATGACCGAAGATGGTTACTGCAAGAACCAGGAAGTGTACGGCGTGCTGGACTATTCTGCCGCTTCCAATCCGTCGCGCAGGGCTGCCGAATCAACACTGGAATTCCTGTCGAAGCTGCCTGCTCTCGTCGCCGCGAATTCAGAGTCGAAAGCAGTACAGCGCTGGCAGGCGGTGATCGAGCAGGCGAGAGGTTCGCTTGCGCGATGGTCGCAGGTCGAAGACACGCTGCCGGCAGTCGATGTGTATCCGCTGTTCGTGACGCCGGGCGAGCCAAACCTGTTTGACGCAATCTATGATTCGTGGGCTTATGGTGGTTTGTCGGAAGCCCATGTGGTGAGTCCGTTCTTCGATCCAGAGGACAGGGCTTCGGCAGCGACGGCCAACGCCTTGCTGAAAATATTGACCGCACGTGGTACGGATAAAACAGTCCACTGGTATGCAACGGGCGAGGAATCGCCTGAAGGCGGCTGGTGGCTGCACCTGCCGAAGGCCTGTGATGAGGTGCCGCAACGTAAAGGCATCAAAACGGTATTCAACCGGGTCGAATTGAATCTGAAGGAAGAAGAAGCCGAGCACTTCAGGCCGTTGCACGCGAAGCTGTTCTGGCTTGCCAGCCGGGACCGTTGCGCCTATGTCCTCGGGTCGAGCAATTTCACGCAACGCGGCCTGGGTTTGAGCGTCCATCCGAACATCGAAGCGAACCTGGTGTACGTGTTCCGGCGTAACAACGGGAAAGTGTACAAGGCGTTCAACAATGCCTGGCCTGCGTACAGCAGGGTAAGGGCAAGGGATCTGTTATTCGGTGATGTTCGTCATGACGATGACGAACCGGAGTCGCAGAGTCAGTCAGCGCTGCCGTTGTGGTGCGTCGATGCGTCGCTGGACAGCATCGACGGCGCAATACAGCTTGTATTGACGCTGGACAAACCAACGGGTGACTGGGTGATACGAGATCATGAAGATAACGAGGTGGTGGCATCCTCAGCACAGTGGAAGGAGAAAGGCAGGCCGGGCATTTTCTCGATCCCGTGGGAGCGGCCGGTGCTGCCCCGGCTGCTGAAGGTGGACTGGGACGAGCGTTTCGCCTTCTGGCCGGTCAATATCGCGGACATGTCGCTGCTGCCGCCGCCGGAAGAACTGCGCGATCTCAGCCTGGATACCTTGATCGAAATCCTGACCAGCCAGGGCTCGTTGCGCGAGGCAATGAGACGAATCCTGAAGCGGCGGCAAGGCAGCAATGGCGACGATGCAGCGCTGGCCGATGCACTGGACCCGCACAAGAGGGTGCAGACTTCCCATCACCTGATCCCGCGTACGCGCCGGATCAGCCGGGTTTTTGCCGGGCTGCAAAACCGGCTGGAGCGCCCGGTTGTCACACTGGAAGCCCTGAACCGGCGGTTGTACGGCCCGGTTGGCGTGATGGCCGTCGTCCATGCGCTGGATAAACACGCCCAGTCAAACGATGAACTGGCCTTCCTGCTGTCCGAACTGATGCTGGTGTTGAAGCGGATCGACTACACCGAACAGGAAGGCGTTCTGTCAGAGAAACAGTTCAACGCCGGTATGCAACAGGTGTTGTCCGAGTTGTCAGAAAGGCTGGCACAGGCCAGTGCGGCGGCGTCGCCGATGATCGGAGCCTACAGCAATAAAGTCTGCCGGGAATGTCTGCCGGGCGGGTGCGGGTAGCGGCGACATGGCCTGGCATCATTTTTACAACGAAGACATCGACCTGAACGGTTCAGGCCGGATCAATCTGAAGGATGCGGAGCGTCAGAGAAGAACGGCGACGCACATCCTGCAGCAATTTAACGTGTTGCCTGGCCAGGTGCTGGCCGATGAAGTCGGCATGGGGAAAACTTTTGTTGCGCTGGCGGTTGCAGCATCCGTTGCGCTGCAGGACGAGCGACCTGTGATCATCATGGTGCCATCCGCTGTACTCGAAAAATGGCAGCGTGATTTCAGCGTCTTCGTCAAAAACTGCCTGCCGGGTGCCTTGCAGGCCCGGTTGAGAATGGGCGTTGCCGACAACGGCGTTGAATTCCTCAAACTGCTCGATGACCCGCCGGAGCGCCGAAAGCAGATTATCTTCCTTGCGCACGGTGCGTTGAGCCGGAGGCTGTCGGACATCTGGGTGAAGCTGGCGATCATCCAGCGTGCGATGAAGCACCGCCACCATGCAGAGCCTGAATACAGGTCGGTGGCCCGGTTCGCCGGCAAGCTGGTGAGGCAGGACGCTTATACGCGCCGGTATCCGGATTTGTGGCGGAAACTGCTCGATCGACCGACGTCGAAATGGATGAAGGTCCTGCAGCAGGAGATGGATGAAGTAGACGCGCGGTCAATTGATGACGATCCGGTTCCGCTGGACATCGTCCGGGCGTTGGATCACCCGGACGTCAAGCCTTTGCTCGACGAACTCTGGGCGGAAATCCAGTGTATTCCAAAGCGGGCCACGGCAAGCCTCAACAAGCGACTCACGGTCGTTCGCCGGGGAATTCAGGGCATACTGCCGAAGCTCTGGCAGTTATGTTTTCACCGTGCGGATATCCAGTTGCCGCTGCTGGTACTCGATGAGGCGCACCATCTGAAAAACGCAGCGACGCGGCTGGCGTCGATGTTTCACAGTCCGGAAGCGGAGGCAGATGCCGATGTTGTCAGCAGTGGCCAGCTCGCCGGAGTGTTTGAGCGCATGCTGTTTCTGACCGCAACGCCGTTTCAGCTGGGGCATCACGAGTTGTGCAGCATACTTGATCGCTTCAACGGGATAGCCTGGGACAGCCAAGCGGCGCCTGAATGGGGCAGGGCGACGTACCGGCAAAAACTTGCGGATTTACATGATGTGCTCGATGCTTCCCAGCGCCAGGCGCTCGATCTGGAACGGAAATGGGGACGATTGCGCGAAGACGACATGATGGTTGACGGA
>CAYSRA010000146.1:4040-5663 GCA_964433205.1 uncultured Thiohalobacter sp.
CTGGCAGCGCGCTATATCGCGCTAACGCCGGGGCAACGGCCGGTGACGGCAGAGGGGCTGGCGTCGAGTTACGAGGCATTTCTGGATACGCGCCAAAACCTGCTGGAAGGCCATGTCAGCCGAGTGATCGAAGAGGATGTGATCGTAACAGCAATTAATGTCGATGATACGCAGGACTGGTATCTGCAGAACATCATCGATGCGATAAAGCCTGAAGGCCGTGTGCTATCAGAGCAGCATCCCAAAATCGGGCCGGTTGTCGACAAGGTGATCGAGCTCTGGGAACAGGGCGAAAAGGTGCTGGTGTTCTGCCATTATGTAAAGACGGGCAGAGCTTTGCGCACACATATTTCCTACCTGGCGCGAAAGAAGCTGTATGAACGGGCTGCCATGAAACTGTCGTGCGACATGGATGCGGTGGAAGACCAGCTTGAAAAAAACGGCAAGCGTTTCAGAAGGGGGTCAAGGCTCTACCGGCGAATGGAAGAAATCGTTGGTACGCTAATTTCGGGATACAAGAACCTGGAGCCCTGTCGTGACAGGTTGCTGGATATCGTTCACCGTTTCATGATTACACCGACATTTATCGTGCGTTATTTT
The DNA here is from genome assembly GCA_964433205.1 of uncultured Thiohalobacter sp. Classification (GTDB taxonomy): domain Bacteria; phylum Pseudomonadota; class Gammaproteobacteria; order DSM-19610; family DSM-19610; genus Thiogranum. Next base: position 4,641 of record CAYSRA010000146.1, read on the forward strand.
GAATTTGCTGGCAGTAAAGTACAGCCGAAGTCGCTTCATCTGGCCTTTGATTACAGGGAAAAAGTCGGACTGTCGTTTTCAGAACTGCTGCAGCACTTTTTCAAATTTTTGAGTGATCTGACTTCTGAAGAGCGTGAGAACTATTTGCAGGCGCTGGATTCAATTCAGACCGGCAATATCACCCTGAAAAGCGATGTCGATGACGAGAATGAAAAAGACGCCATCCTCGCGTCGGTAAGGCTGATCAACGGTTCGGTCAAACAGAACACCCGCCAGAACCTGATGCTGGCCTTCAATACGCCGTTCTACCCTGAAATACTGATTGCCAGCAGCGTCATGGCCGAAGGGGTCGACCTGCACCTGAATTGCCGGCACTTGATCCACTACGATTTATCATGGAACCCGAGTGATCTGGAACAAAGAACGGGCCGTGTGGATCGGCTAGGGGCCAAGGCGGAGAAGGCCGGGCAGCCGATACACGTTTACTACCCCTATCTCGAAGGTACGCAGGACGAGAAGATGTACCGGGTGGTGATGGACCGGGATCGGTGGTTCAATGTGGTAATGGGCGGGAGCTTTGAAATGGATTACCAGACAACCGAAAAACTGTCCGAGCGGATTCCCTTACCTTCGCAGGTATTGCAGCAGCTCAGGATGAATCTGGAAGTAGAAGATGTTCCGTAAACCCGACGTCAGCAACTGTCTTTATTGGCCAGGAGGGGCTCGATTTTCACTGGTACTGCCATGCCATCGTGCATTATAAAGCATGCCCCGAAGGAGAGGCTGGACGAGCTGGTCGGACGCCTGAAGATTGATTTGAGTCCATAGGGTGAGAAATGCTCGGAATAAATAGATACAGGAGAATCATGTGGCGTACATAGTCCCATCCGACCTGTCTCGCCTGTCGCTCTCTGGCGCACACAGTGCCGAGCTCAAAGCGTTGCAAATGCTTAAAGCAGAGCTGCCCAACGATTTTACGATTTTCCATGGGGTTCACTGGTCAAGGGAATATGAGGCATGGAC
>CAYSRA010000147.1:0-5645 GCA_964433205.1 uncultured Thiohalobacter sp.
GTCTTGCTTCTGTGCCTGCGCCGCGCCTGTTCAATGTTCCTCTCCCGGTTCTGGGTCCTCACCGTGCAGTTCGTGGCGCAGAGCATCTTCGTTAATGGTGGCCACCAGGTGTTTCGCGATACTACGCATGTCGATGTCGGCGTTCTCCATGCACGAGGTGCCGCCGGGGCATGGTGTCATGTTGAAGATGACACCGTTACCCGGGTTGATCTTGGCTTCGCCCATGAGCAGTTTACGCTCGATCTTGTCGATGAGTTGCGGCCGGATGCCGCCGACGCGCCGGGCAAAGGTAAGGTCGCGCCAGCGCAGCGCGGGGATGATCTTGCGTACCTCGCGCAGGAACAGGATTTTGCGGATCACCGGCACTTCGAACAGGATGTTCTTGAGCATGTAGTTGCGGATGTCCGGTACGCGGAACAGGTCCCACAGCACTTTCGCCACGCGCCGGTCGAACTGGAATACGCGCAGGAAGTCGGGCATGGTGCGGTAGTTGTAGCGTTCCAGGATGGGCAGGATCAGCGCGGTGGGGCCGAAGCGGGTCTTGCCCGGCACCAGCACATCGGGGTCGCCGTGGATGGCGGCGAACGGCAGCTTGTCGTTCTGCACGGTGTAGACCTTGCCGTTCAGGTTCTGCGGGGTGAAGTAATAGCTGCCGGCCACCGGCAGGCAGGAGTAGTGCAGGCCGTAGCCGAGGTCCTGCGCCAGTTTCAGGCTGTGGCCGCCGGCGCACACCACCAGCGCCCGGGTCTGGTAGCAGGTGCCGTTGGTCTCCACCAGGAAGCGGTCGTCCTCGATCTTGATGTGGTGCACCGTCTCGTTGTAGTGAATGTCGATGTCCTTGCCGTCCACGGCCTGCGCCTGGCGCACGAACGAGCGCGACAGGGCCTCGAAGTTGACGGCGGTGTATTCGTCGGTGGAACCGAGCGCGACGATGTCTTCCTCGCGCAGGCGGCCATCGGCCCGCGACACCACGGCGGGTTCGATGCGGGCGATGTCCTTCTTTTCCAGCAGGCGCAGTTTCGGGTAGTGCGGCCCGAACACTTCGAAACGTTCACGCAACAGCCGGCATTCCTTCTCCCCCACACCGAGCACCATTTTCGGGTAGGCATAGATCAGGTGGTCCTTGTCGGGCTGGCGCAGGCAGTAGTTGGCGAGCATGCGCGCGGCGCGCTGTACCTTGAGCGCCTTTTCCAGGGTGTAGTTGGTTTCGATGTCGCCGCAGTGCAGGGTCTGGCTGTTGTTGCTGGACAGCGAGTTGACGCGCGCCGGCGCGGCGTATTTTTCAATGACGCCGATATGCTTGATGTCGGTGAATTTCGCGGTCTCGTAGAGCAGCGCGGTGCCGGACACGCCGGCGCCGATAATCAGCAGGTCGTACTGGTGTGAACCCATGACAAGGCGTTTCCCTGTTCCATTGCGCGTTCTAGCGGCCGCGCGCGGGGTTTATAAATGCATCAGTTTCAGCACCGGCTCGTTCTTCACCGGGTCGTCGTTGAAACCGGACACCAGCAACACGTCGTGCCCGCTCTCGCCCAGCCGGCACTGTTTGGCGATATGCGTACAGATGGTGCGCCAGTTGCGGCCGCGCGATTTGGGTTCGTAGACCGGCACGATGCCCCAGTGCAGGGCCATCTGACGGCAGACACGGATATCGGAGCACACACCGACGGCCGGCGGCAGCGGCCGGTGCGCGGCCATGATACGCGCGGTGGTGCCGGTATGGGTCGGCACGATAATGGCTTCCACTTCCAGGTCGTGGGTGAGCTGCACGGCGGCGTGTGCCATGGATTCGCGCACGAAATGGGTTTTCTGGCCGCGGTCGGTGATCGATTCGATGGCGAAGTGGCCTTCCTGCCACTGGTGGCGCTCGACCTCGCGCAGGATGCGGTCCATGGTCCTCACGGACTCCAGCGGATATTTACCGGCAGCGGACTCACCGGATAGCATCACGGCATCGGTGCCGAGCATGGCGGCGCCGGCCACGTCGGTGACCTCGGCGCGGGTCGGGCGCGAGTGGGTCATCATCGACTCCAGCATCTGCGTGGCGACGATCACCGGGATGCCGCGCTGGCGCGACTTCTGGATGAGGTCGCGCTGGATCAGCGGCACCTTCTCCGCCGGCAGTTCGATACCCAGATCACCGCGCGCGATCATGATGCCGTAGGACTCGTCCATGATGGTGTCGATGTTGGCGACGCCATCCGGGTGTTCGATCTTGCTGATGATCGGAATGCGGCTGCCGAGCCGCTTCAGGTAGCGCGCCAGTTGCTCAACGTCGCGCGCCTGGCGCACGAAACTGAGTGCCACGAAATCCACGTCGGACTCCACAGCCAGTTTCACGTCGGCGCGGTCCTTGGCGGTGAGCGCGGTAGTGGAGAGTTTCGAATTGGGCAGATTCATGCCTTTATGGTTGGACAGCACACCGCCCTCCACCACCTTGCAGGTGACCTCCGTGTCATTCACTTCCAGCACCCGCAGGGTCAGGTTGCCGTCGTCGAGCAGGATGCGCTCGCCGGGTTTGACATCCTTGTGCAGCGATTTGTACTGCGAGGGAATCAGCCCGGGCTTACCGGTGACGGGGCGCGTGGTGACGACGACTGTGCTGCCGGTCTTCAACTCAATGCTGCCCGACTCGAACTTGCCGACGCGGATCTTGGGGCCGCACAGGTCCATCAGGATGGCGACGTGGCGGGCGGCTTTTTTGGCGGCGGCGCGCACCCGGCGCACCGTCTTGCGGTGCGTATCCTGGTCGCCGTGCGACATGTTGATACGGAACAGGTCGACCCCGGCGTCGATGAGTTTTGCGATCATGTCCGGCGAATCGGAAGCCGGCCCGAGGGTTGCAATAATCTTGGTTCTGCGCCATTGCAGCGCTACAGCTTTTCTGTCAAAGGTCTTTCTCGGCATGCTTCCCGTCCACTGATTTATAACAGGCGTAGCATGACCCGTGCGGACAGATTTGTCACGCCGCAACAGCGCTAGCGTCGTTTACGCGCTGCCGTGCGCTGCGGCCTGCGGGTATGACGACGGGCCTTCTCGGGTACAGCTGACACGATCACCGGCACGTCCAGTCCCGCGGCTTCGTAGAGACGTTTCATTTCCTCGGCGAGCAACGGCCGCGACTTCCCTTTGCGCAACTTGCGCTCCAGGATAACCGGCCCGTAACGCACGCGCGTCAGGCGGCTGACCTTGACGCCCTGCGATTCCCACAGGCGGCGCACTTCGCGATTGCGGCCTTCTTTCAGGATGACGTGGAACCAGCGGTTGGCGCCGGTACCGCCGGATTCTTCCACAGCGGCAAAACGCGCCACGCCGTCTTCGAGTTCGACGCCCTCGACCAGCCGTTCCAGCATGGGCATGTCGACCTCGCCGAGCAGGCGCACGGCGTACTCACGCTCGATCTCGCGCGACGGGTGCATCAGGCGGTGGGCCAGTTCGCCGTCGGTGGTGAACAGCATCAGGCCGGTGGTGTTGATGTCGAGACGACCGACGCTGATCCAGCGCCCCTGGCGCGGCCTGGGCAGGTTATTGAACACGGTGGGACGCCCTTCCGGGTCGTCGCGGCTGCACACCTCGCCGAGCGGTTTGTGGTAGACGATGACTTCCGGGGTGCTGGCGGCAGCCGGCTTCAGGTGCAGGCGGCGACCGTCGACGGTGATACGCTGGGTCTCGCTGACTTTCTCGCCCAGTTCGGCGCGCTTGCCGTCGACCTCGACGCGGCCTTCGCGAATCCAGTCTTCCATCTGGCGTCGCGAACCCAGGCCGGCTTTCGCCAGAACTTTTTGCAAACGTTCTTCCATAAGATGAGGTCTTGGCAGGCAGCTAGTGGATGGTGCCGGGCGGGTCCTGGCTGTCGACGGCGACCTGTACCACGGTTGCCTGCTCGTCGTCGGACACCACGTCGACGGCGACGTTGCCACCTTCCGCTTCGTCGTCCTCGCTTTCGCCGGTTTCGCTTTCTACCACCGCCAGTCCCGGCCCTTCTTCGCCGGGCAGCCCCAGCGCCAGTTCCGCGTTAATGGAATCGATATCGCGCAATTCCATCAACGTGGGCAGATCGTCCAGGCCCTTGAGATTGAAATAGTCGAGGAACTGTTTGGTGGTGCCGTACATGGCCGGCCGCCCCGGCACGTCGCGATGACCGACGATGCGCACCCACTCGCGTTCCTGCAGGGTCTTCATAATGGAACTGCTGACGCTGACGCCGCGAATGTCCTCGATCTCGCCGCGCGTGATCGGCTGGCGGTAGGCGACCAGTGCCAGGGTTTCCAGCAACGCACGCGAATAGCGCTGCGGTTTTTCCTCGGTGAGGCGCGACACCCACGGTTCCATGTCCTGGCCGACCTGCACACGATAACCGCTGGCGACCTGCACCAGTTCGATACCACGTTCCGCGTAGTCTTCCTGCAAGGCGGCGATGGCGTCGCGGATCTGGTCGCGCTCCGGTTTTTCACCGTCACCGAACACGGCAAGGATGTTATCCAGCGTCAGCGGCTTGCCGGAGGCCAGCAGCACGGATTCGACAATGTACTTGATGCGTGTATCGCTATCGCTCATGGGTGTATTCCGGTGGTCAGGATTCGCCGGACGCGGCCGGCAGTTGGTCTTGTTCCAGCACCGCGGGCGAGCCTGCGGCCTTCAGGTAAATGGGGGCAAAGGGTTCCGACTGCACCAGCTCGATGAGCGATTCCTTGATCAGCTCCAGCACCGCCAGCAGCGACACCACCACGCCCATGCGCCCTTCCTCGACGCTGAACAGTTCGGTAAACGGTGTGAAGTCCTTCTCGCCGATCCGGTCCAGCACCGCCGACATGCGCTCGCGCACTGACAGCGGCTCCATCTGGATATGGTGACTGGTGAACATCTCGGCGCGCGACATGGCCTCGCGCGCGGCAGTGAGCAGTTCCTGCAACGAGACCTCGGGCGGTCTGGACACCGCCTGCTTCTCCGGGCCGATGAGCTCCACCGGAAAAATGTCACGGCCGACGCGCGGCAGCTGATCGACGTCCTCGGCGGCCTGTTTGTAGCGCTCGTACTCCTGCAGGCGGCGCACCAGTTCGGCACGCGGGTCGTCTTCCTCGTCGGTTTCGACCACGCGCGGCAACAGCATGCGCGACTTGATCTCTGCCAGCATCGCGGCCATTACCAGGTACTCGGCGGCCAGCTCCAGGCGCATGTCCTGCATCAGGTCGATGTAGTCCATGTACTGGCGGGTGATCTCGGCGATGGGGATGTCGAGCACATCGAGGTTCTGTCGCCGGATCAGGTACAGCAACAAATCCAGCGGGCCCTCGAATGCTTCAAGGAAAACCTCCAGCGCATCCGGCGGGATGTAGAGGTCCTTGGGCAGTGTGGTGACCGCTTCGCCCTGTACGAAAGCAAAGGGCATTTCAGCTTGTTCGGGATTGTTATCCTGTGGCGCCAGCGTATCGGTCATTCAGTAAGCCCTGGTGGTGTGGGTGCATTGTAAACACCCGCGGGGCCGTTGGAAACCGCCCGCCATCACGATGCCCGAACCGCGCAATTTTCAATAGGGTCAGACTCGATTGATTTGAAATCAATCGAGTCTGACCCTATTGAAAATTTTTAGGAAACACTAGTAATTTAAACCAATTGCGGATCTTACTTCATCCATTGTCTCACTT
>CAYSRA010000148.1:0-5636 GCA_964433205.1 uncultured Thiohalobacter sp.
CAGGACAGCTGCCTGACGTCCTTGTTGAAGGTCTGGGCGCACAGTTTCAGGCCCTCGACCATGGTCAGGTAAGGGAACAACTGCCCGGCGAGATCTTCGACGGTCATGCGGTTACGGATGGCCAGCACCGCCGTCTGGATGATTTCACCCGCCTCTGCCGCGAGCACCTGCGCGCCGATCAGGCGACCGCCGTTTTTTTCCGCCACCAGCTTGATAAAACCACGGGTGTCGAAATTGGCCAGCGCGCGCGGCACGTTCTCCAGATCCAGGGTGCGCGAATCCGTTTCAATCCCCTGATCATTGGCCTGCTGTTCGGTCAGTCCGACAGTCCCCACCGCCGGCTCGGTAAACACCACGGCCGGCATGGCAGTCAGATCAAGCGTGGCATCGCCGCCGGTCATGTTGATGGCCGCACGGGTACCGGCCGCCGCCGCCACGTAGACATACTGTGGCTGATCGGTACAATCGCCGGCCGCGTAGATATGTTCTACCGACGTGCGCATGTGATCATCAATGGTGATGGCGCCACTCGGTCCGGTTACAACGCCGGCCTTATCCAGATCCAGTTGATCGGTATTCGGCCGGCGACCGGTGGCGACCAGTAACCGGTCACAGCGAATCTCACCGGCTTTTGACGGCAGGATGAACTGCTCGCCATTGTGCGCCACCGAGTCGGGCAAGGTGTGCAGTAACACACGTGCACCCTCTTCCTCAAAAACCTTGACCAGACCCTCGCCTATTGCAGGGTCTTCCTTTGACAGGAATACACTGCGTGCCATGATCGTCACTCTGGCACCGAGTCGCAGGAACGCCTGCGCCAGTTCCAGGGCCACTACCGAGGCGCCGATCACCACCAGATGTTCCGGCACCTGCTCTGCAACCAGAGCTTCGGTAGAGGTCCAGTACGGCGTGTCTTTCAGGCCGGGAATATCCGGAATGGCGGGCCGCGCACCGGTAGCGAGCAAAATTCGGTCCGCCGTCACGGTTTTTTCCGAGCCGTCAGACTGGCTGACAACCAGCGTATGCGCATCCTGAAAACGCGCCCAGCCACGCAACAGATTGATGCCCGGGCTGGATTCAAGAATGCTTTCGTATTTCGCATGGCGCAGTTCGTCAACGCGGGCCTGCTGCTGCCTGACCAGCGCCGCACGGTCGATCTGCGGCTGGTGTAGCGGGATTCCCTCAAAATTATGGTGCGCCTGCAGGTGTGCAATGTGGGCCCCGCGGATCATGATCTTGGACGGTACACAGCCTATGTTCACGCAGGTACCGCCAATCACGTCACCACCCTCGATCATGGTGACCAGCGCACCACCCTCCACCGCCTTGATGGCAGCGGCGAAAGCACCGGAACCGGTGCCCACGATAGCAACTTTCAATCCATCGCCATTGCCGCCGCTTATGACCTTGCCCTCATCGTCCAGCAGGCTGGCGCCATAACCTCTGGATTCCACCGCCTTGAGTAACTGGCTGTCGTCAACCTGACCGGTGGTTTCTACTTGCGCCAGACCTTTCTCGAAGGAGACCGATGCTCTCACACCCGGCAGGGCGTTCAGGGCTTCTTCAGCGCTTCTCGCGCAGTGTTCACAGGTCATGCCGGTGATTTGAATATCAAGCGTGTTCATCATCCGATCCTGTTGATTCAATATCTGGCTATAACGTGCAGGCCTGATTTTGAAATCTAGCATCCGTACTATGGTACGGAGTCAAGCGGGTTGTGCGTAATGAGCGGATGGGGAACCAGGCTATTTGCGGTAAGGGCCGTGCGCCTCAATACTTGATGATGAACAGGTATTCGTTGAGCAGATAGAGTCCGGTCAGAATCAGCGTCACGCCTGCAAGGACTTCAAACCCCTTCTGGTGTTGCGAAAGCAGCTGCAATGATTCCAGCCATCCCATGCTCCAGGCACCCAATATAATGGGGATGGTGCGCCCCACAGCAAATGCCAGTAGCAGGGCGAATGCAAAGGGAACCGAACCGATCGCTGCACTCGCGGTAAGTGCGACCAGTAACGCAGGTGTACAAAATGGGCACACCGCCACCGAGAATGGAATCCCCAACAGAAAAGCCCCCCAAAGTCCCGTCACCTTGCGCCCGCGTACCGAAATCCACGGTAATCGCAAGTTGAGCCAGCCCGGCCAGACAAGACCGAGAACGATCAACAAGGGCCCCAGGAACAGACCCCACGCTCTTCCCATCACGTGCTGTACCCACTCACCGCCCAGTGCCGCCGTCACGCCGAGCACGACATGGGTCACAATCATGCCTGCCACAAATGCACCCCCCATCAAGACGGCACGGCGCTCTTCATGGGCCCTGGTCACATAGGCGAGCATCACCGGGATGGAGGCAAAAGACACCGGGTTGAAACTGAAAATGAAGCCCGCCAGCAAGCTGAGGCCGATACCTGCCCAACTGGCGTGCTGGAGCGTTGCCTTGAGCGCTTCCGTATCGACGCCCAACGAAGGGACAAGCGAATACAACGCGGCACCAAATAACAGGACGGCTGTCAGGTAAGGACTGGCCCGGGCGGCGCGGTTAAGTAACTCACGGCCATCCTCGCGCAACCCGAGCCAGCCTGCAACAACCATGGGCAGTGTAAACAGGCTACCGAACAGCAGGCCCGCCAAAGCGGCTAACGCTACCGAATCCACGGTAGCCGCAATACCGGCGACCACCGCAAACAACGGTATCGTGCAGGCCGGCAATGTCATCCCGAGTTGTACTGCAAACGGCAGCGACTTTCCCGCCGGCAGCACCCGGAAAAGTGACAGATGAGGTATGGGGATGTACATAAAGCGCGAGACAATGTAGACAACCGCAATGGCGCTCAGAATGACGCCGGGCAACCAGGCGCCCCACACCGGTGGTTCCGTTGCCAGCACAATGCCAACGAACAAGACGACCAGCAGGGCCACGCGGGACAGCCAAACCGCCAACAGGGTCTGGCAGCAGCGGCGCCCACTCTGCTGGTGCGCGCGCACGGAAAACAGCGTATGGGTCGCGATCGTACAAGGTTCAAAAAATGCCAGAAAACCCAGCAAGGCGGCACTGGCGAGTAGCAAGGTCGTCATGTCTGCTGTCGCCCTGCGTTGACTCCAAGCCGGCTTTCCAACGCCGCGCGCAATTTACGCACCGAAGGCAATCCGGAAAACACCAGCTCACCATCGATCGCAATGGCCGGTGTTGAAAGGACGCCCAGTTCGACGGCGTAGTCCAGTTCGTCCAGGATGTTGACTTCGCGCCAGTCGATTTTATCTCCGCCCAGTTCATCGACAAGCTTACGCAACGCCTCCTTTGCATGCCCGCACTTGCTGCAACCGGGTGAGGAAAATACTTCGACTTTAATGCTCACGAATCTTTCACCTTGTAGAAGCTTTCAATGATTACTGATGTAGGTGTAACCCTGCATTTGCATTTTGATGAGCTGGAGAATGCCCGCTGGAACCACTTCCATATCAGGATACAAGTCGTCAGCGCTGACTTTTAGTGCGTGCAACGAATTGTTACAGACTTTGAATTCGACGCCGGCTTCCTGTAGCGAATCGAACATCGGGCCGTAGCCACTGTAGACCTCACTAAATGGCGTCGCGGACAGAACTGCCTTCCCATACAAGACAATCTGAATGTGGTAAGGGATTCCCCGTGGCTTGAGATACTTGATCGTGTAAGCCGCATTGATGAGCGACTCCTTGAGTTGGGCGCCAGGGTTCGACACGCCGAAAACGACCTGAACCGGACTGTGCGTCTCGAAAAAGCCTCCGAAGGGCGTCCCCTGTGGCACAGGAACATCCGGTATTCCTGGAAATTCGATACTGTCCGCATTATTGTCCTGTGCGACCGCTGCGCCACACCACATACCGAGTGCCATGAATACTACCGCCAGTAACCTGTTCATACATTTCCCTGACCTCGTTTCCATAGTATTTTCCTCGTGGCGAGTGCACTGCTTCCGGTAACGATCAGCAATACGCCTGCAAAAGATGATTTCATGCCTTCAGAGACCCAGCCAGATACGCAACGGCAACGCAAGGAACGCCGCAAAGAAACCGATACACCAGATGACAACGGAGGACCAGTAAAGTCGCCGGTTCCATGTCCGGGCCGTATTGCATACCCGGCCCAGTTCAGGATCGGTCGGGCAGGTTCTTCCAGGCCGGTACATGAGCCAACCGGACAAGAGCAGCATCGCGCCCGAGAAGGCGAAAACCCAGGTCTTGTGCAGACTGAGCGTAATCAGCAGCGGAAAACTGCTGGTCAGCGCTGCTACCGTGGCCCCGAAGCCCAGCGACACAAAAATGATGGGCAACGCGCAGCAGATCAGGGTGCCGGTCGACGCAAACAGGGTCAGCCAGATGGTCCCCGGGGGGGGCGGGGCGCGCCGGTTCCTCGTGTCACTCACTTTTCGCCCCTTCGTCGAGTGGCTGCACGGTCATACTGCGGTAGGTAAAACCGGCATCCTTAAACAGCTTCTTCAACTGCGGCTCGGTCAACGTAACACCTTCGGCCACGTCCACGATAACCAGCCCGGCATTGAGATCCACATTGATCTTCTCAACGCCCTCAATGGCCTTCAGTTTCTTTTCAATGCCGTAGGCGCAATAGGGACAGGCCAGGCCGTCAACGCGCATCCGGTATTCCGTACCGGCCGCGAGAGCCGCGGCGCTCCAGATCATACTCAACAACACGGTGCCTATTACTTTCTTCATGGTTCTACCTCGATTTAATTCAACGTTCACAAATGCCATTCCAGAATCAGCCGGGTACGGTAGTCACTATTGTCCTGGCGACCGTGCAAGTTACTGACGACCGGGATCTGCACGCCGGCCTTGACCGCAAAGTAACGATAGGTCCAGAAGATGCCGGGCGACACAAACAACTCCGTACCACCGGTGTCGGGCAGGCTCGAACCCCTGAATTCCGCACGCCGTCCGTACTCACCGTTCAATTCCAGCAACCAGACTGTGTCCGGTTCCAGATAACCCGTGGGCTTCGGCCGGATACCTCCAACCAGATCGACCAGCACCTTGTCACCACGGCGCAGCCCGGCATCGTTTTCACCGTTACGGCGGTAACGCACGCTCGCCCAGCGGTACCACTTGCGGCTTTCATAACCGTACGACAGCCCCAGAATGGCATCCGTACTGCCGGAAACAACTGCCGGCGCTTCACCTTCATCGCCGGTATCGAACTTGACTTTAGCCAGCACTGCGGCTGTTTCCTGGGCGCCCAGGGTGTCATGGCGCCAGAAGCGGTATTTGGTGAACAGGCTGACATCACCGACACCGGATGCGTCGTCCGACCCGTCCTTACTGAATCGGTAAGGGAGATCGATACCGGCCGCCCAGTCACCCGTCAGACCGTAAGTCAGCTCCAGACCCAACTCAGACTCACGCTCATTGCCCTTTTTCCCCGTATGAACCTCGGGGGCCACCTCGACCCCACCTTTATAAAGAACGTGAGGCCCGATGCCGAAAATCGGATCGTGTGCCTGCACGGGACTGGCAACGAACCCGGCCAGGAACACGGCACTCAATACCCTTCTGTTGAATCGATATCTTTGTTTACTCACACTACTCACGACTGCAACCCTTCTCTCAATGCTGTGACAACCTGGAGGGCACTCCAGGTTCAA
>CAYSRA010000149.1:0-5619 GCA_964433205.1 uncultured Thiohalobacter sp.
CGGTGGGGTCGCTGGGTTGCCTGTCTGATGGTGGGTAGTGTGTGGGTGTGTGCTCCGCCCGTGCGGTGTGGGCCGGATACGGCCGTGGGCGAAGTAGCGGGCCGCGGGGGTGTTGCCCAGCGCATCGGTGGTCTGGATCAGGTGGTGTTCGGCGTCGTAGGCAAATTGCGTGCTGTTGTTGAGCGGGTCGGTGGTTGCCGTGAGCCGGAACCGGGCATCGTAGCTGTTGCTGGTCTGCTGGTTCAGAGCATTACTGACACCGGTCAGGTTCTGGTTGCCGTCGTAGACAAAGGTGGTGACGTTACCCCGCGCATCGGTGCTCTGCAGCGTGTGGTTCTGGCCGTCGAAGCGGGTACTCTGTAGGTTGCCCAGCGCGTCCTGGACGGCCACGGTACGGCGCTTTCTGTCGATAAAGTAAATGGTCTGGTTGCCGTCCGAGTCCTCTTCGATGTTGCGAAAATCTGAAAAATAATAGTTGAATGTCACTGTGCCGCCAGCGTCGCGCGGGTAGGTCTGGGTGTCCACGTCGCCGAGGGCATTGTAGGTGTTGGTTGCCAGTATCATGCCCAGTGGATCGCTAATCGTGGTGATGCGATGCACGGTATCATATCCGAAGCCCCAGGACTTGCCCCCGGTATCGGTGACGGTTATCAAATCGCCGTTACCGTCGTAACTGTAGCCGATCGAGCGCCCGGCCGAATCCGTGACGGAGGTGAGCTGATTGCCGGTGTAACCCAGTGTGAGCGTGCGTCCCTGGTTGTCGGTGACCGCGCTCAGATTGGTGCCCGTGTAGGCAAACGCCATACTGCTGCCGTCTACATCCGTCCAGCTGCTGATCCGGTCGTTGGCGTCAAAGGCGATCACGGTGCCGAAACGTTCCCGCAGTTCAAACAATCCACCGGTGTTCACCAGATCGGTTGTCATCCCTGGCGGCGGGTTATAGCTGCCATCCGGCAGCTTGATGTAAGTCAACGCCTGGTCCTTCAGGCGCACCGACGCGGCGTTCTGGAATAGCTGCCCCATTGACCACTGGCCGATGAGAGCAGAGGTCGCCCAGAAATCCAGCCCCGGATCCGCGGGTGCCATAAGATCCTGTGTGGCAACCACGGCGACCAGTAAGGCGGCAGCATCCACCGGTGTCCGAAGACCGAGGCCGGCCTCCACATCGCTGTGCTTATCGATCACGATGTTATAGCTATGATCCCAGCCATTGCCCAGGCTTGATATGCGGTCATTTTCATCGCTGTTATAACGACGACTGAAGTGCAGACCGTTGGGTTCGGCCTCACCCAACGACAGGTCCTGAGCGTCGAACAAATACGCGCCGGTCGTCAAATCGACCGGCTCCTTGCTGACAGGATGAACCTCTTGTGCCGGAATCTGCAGCTCCGGAACGGCCTCTGTAACAACGGTCGCCGGCTCGGCCATACCAGGGTTGACGGAAAAACCGCCAAAAAGCCCGCCATCAATGATCATGCCGACGGCACCGCTGCCATCGGGATTCAGGAGCAGGTCGATATAGCCCTTGCCGCCCCATTGGCCGAGCACGATCTGTCCATTCGCCGGCAAAATCAGTGTAGCACCCGCACTCACGCGTTCGCCAAACAGCGTTAGATCTGCGCTGCTGTAACCGGTGAGTTGTGGCTGTACGCGACTCCAGTTGCTCGTGTCCGCGCGGAAGATTTTGTCACCGTTCTGGTTGGCGAGATGCATCAAGCGTATCGTCGACACCGCTGGCCGACTGATGCCCTGCAACTGCTCAAGCACGCCGTGCTCGAGCGCACTGGCCAGAAACAGGGTGCTGCGAAACGCCGCCAGCGCTTCCTGGGGATTGCCGCGGCGGGAGACGTGCGTACCGAACTGCGATTTAATGTCCAGATAGTAACCCGTCTCCTGGGCTACAATACCAAAGCGATGATGGCGCACAAAAAGACTGTCCGACAGTGCAGCCACGAAATAATCGAGCAATGTGGTTTGCTGCATCCAGGTTTGTCCGATTACATTCAACGTTTCGGTTATCACCTCCCGGGAATTGTCTGCAAATCCGTTTGCGCGCAATTGATCGAGCAAGCGCTGCCGCTGCGCCAGATGCAAACCGTCACGACTGCCGCCGAATTCCGAGACAATGACGTAGTTCGAACCCCGTACCAGGACGTAATCCATGGTTTGATCCGCAAAACTACCGCTATTGGCAGCGTACGGATGGTCGATTGTGAGTGTCATGGTCGACAAACCGGGACCGGACGGCGCTGTTTCCTGCACCAGGATGGCATCGTCAAGCCACAGCGCAGCTGCCGGTGCGGCAACCGTATCGCCCGACAGTGACAGATCAAGACTGCTGGTTGTTCCATCGTAGGTAAAATCGACCCGTACCAGCGCTGCATGGGTGCCGAGACTGTCGGCCAGGTAACGGACATCGATGGTGCGGCTTTGCCCGGGGTTCAGCGTGCCGCCCCCGGTGCCGGAGAGCAGTTGGAATCTTGTGCTGTCGGCACCCGCCAGGGTGACACTGTTGATGACCAGATTCAGGCTGCCGCTGTTCTTAAAAGTAGCGACCCCGTCGAGGGGGTCGTTCAGGAAACGCTGACCAAAACCGATCCCTTGCGAACCGGTAAAATCGGGGCGCAGGCTGGTGGTACCGCTCAAAGCGATGAAGTCACTCGGCGCATACGGAACACCGTCATAGCTCATCCGGATATTGATATTGGCCGCGTGGGATCCACGAGTACTGGCCAGATAACGCCAGGCGATGTCGCGGTTACTGCCTGCTGCGATCTGACCCGCGCCGTGACCACTCAGCAACTGAAATAGCGAAGTATCCGTGCCGGTCAGTGTCATCGTGGCATCAATGTTGAGCGGAAAGGCACCATTGTTAATCAACTGCACGTTGGTATCGACGGGCTCATTCAGAAATGTGGTCACCCCGCCAAACCCTGAAAGACTGATGTCAGGAGGATCTGCTACAAAGCCGGTCAGGGGCCAATCGTCGCTGGCGAACACGCTGCCGTTGAAGCTCCAGTCGAAACGAAATGTCGCCGCTTTAAGGCCGCGCGCCTGCCCATTGCCGTTAAACTCGATCTTGACAGTTACACTCTTTCCCGGCCCCAGATTACGGGTGCCTCCGCCGCTGAGAAAGCGGTATGCGCCAGTTGTGTTGCTCAACAGGCTCGCACTCACTTGAACGGTGACCGAATTGGAGTTAGTGAATGTGACATTCCAGGATGGCCAGTTGGTAAAGGCCGGTGTAATCCTTCCAAAATCGACAGCGGGCTGCACCGCCTGCGGCGCTACGACAACACCCGATTCCGCACTGGCAACAGCACCGGCAGGCGGTATAACCGGTGAGGAGATTTCGGTCGCGGGAACATCGCCTGTACCTGGTGCAACGGTTGGCGCGCTGAGGGTTGACGACACAGGCGAGAAAGCCGGCCCCACGGTTGCGGACTGCGCATCAGGCCCGGATGCGGATACAGGCACTGCTGCCACTTCGGTGGTTTGCAGACTCGACACCGTTGACACCGCGGCAGTACCGGTGTCATAGCTGATGGCGAGTTTGTGCGCTGTAATATCGGGAATATGCAGCGTCTGATCGATGCCGCCGTGTTGAATGCGTACGGTATGCACGTAAGCGGCCGGTATTTCCGCCCAGACGGCCGTTACTGTGCCGGGAAATACGAGGCCGGTCGGCAATTGATCAAGGAAATCGGGCACGATACTGCGTCCGCTGATGACCTCTTCGACCGCTGCGTTGGGCAGATTACTGCGCAGATAGCCGACCAGATTACCCGAGTATTGGGCCAGTTTGGCGGCCAGGCCAGCATCGTTCAGGTTCTGGATCGAATCCGTATCGAGCGTACCGCCTGCCGCAGTGAGCAAATCGGTGCGCGTATAGCCCATCGCCGTTTTGAGGTCGATGCCGGTTGTCTCCGTGTAAACCTTAAACGCCGGGTCGAACAGGTAGTCTGTGCCGCCGATGCTCGCCTTCACCCAAAGGCGGTCCAGAGTAGTATCGAGTGCTGTGGTCGTGTGCGGGATACCACCGAGGGACAATACATTGATGATGTTATTGATATCAGCATCAACAGCGAGCCAGTTCTGCATCACCAACTGGTCGCGCGCACCGAAATTGGGGATGGTCATCTGACCAAACACGAAATCTGCGGTCAAACCACTGGCACGGAGCAGCGCGACCATGAGCGCGGCTTGATCGAAGTCGTTGCCACTGCGATCCAGCAGTGTGAGCACCGGCCCCTTCAGGTAACCGTAGTAAGGGACATAGTCGATATTGTTGTGTATGAATTCGTAGATCAGCTTTGGATCATTTTGCAAGGCAAGGGCCAGCGCGACAATTTCCGGAGCTGTCTCGAAACTGCTCATAGCGGCAACTGTCGCCACAGGCTCGAATCCACTTGTGCCAGTGGTAAGCGGCCTGGAAACCGGTCCGGCCGTCGGGCCGCGTGAACGATAGTATGCACGGGCCGTTTCGGGAGTCACCGGCTCCGCAGTCCCCATAATCCAGCCCGGGCCAGCAACTTCTGCGAACGAGAACCCGGGCACAACCAGCAACAGCGCCGAGAGAATACAGGCAACAAGCGTGTCAGGGATCTTCGATTTGGAAAACCTGCCACCCATGAATTACCTTCCTTAGCTAATTCCGGAGCCTCTAAAATCAATGATGCGGTCCAGCTAACCGACGGAATTAAAGTTATCCAGGGACCGGGATCCATTCCGGCACCGGATCCATCCCGGCGTCAGGACCATCGTAATCAGGGTGGAGGGGAGGGGCAAGCAACGTACAGGGTAAGGACATCAGAAAAGCATTCCCTGCCTCCGGTTTTTCATCCCTGTTTATAGTTTTTACAAAAGCAACCCTACGTTACGCACTCAACGCCGTCAACCGAAAATAAAGCGGCGTTGCTCTGTATCCGGGCCCCGACTAACGCTCCGAAATTGGCACGTAACTCCGCTTCGACTCGCCGGAATACACCTGGGTGGGACGGAAGATACGGTTGTCACCCAGCTGTTCGCGCCAGTGCGCCAGCCAGCCGGCCGAACGCGCCACGGCGAAGATCGACGTGAACTGGTCCGGCGGAATACCCATCTCCAGGTAGAGAATACCTGAGTAAAAATCGACGTTGGCGTATACACCCTTGGGCGCCAGCTTTTCCTCGCAGGCTGCTTCCAGTGCCAGCGCCGTCTCGAACAACGGACCCATGTTGCCACCACGTTGTTCCATCAGTTCGCGCATCATCCCCTGCAGGATGGTGGCACGCGGATCCTTGACCTTGTACTCGCGATGACCCATGCCCCAGATCCTGGCCTTGCTGGCGAGTTGCTTGTCGAGCCAGCTCCTGACATTCTCGGGCCGCCCGATCTGCTCCAGCATTTCCACCACACGCTGGTTGGCGCCGCCGTGCAACGGCCCCGCCAGCGTACCGATGGCCGCCGCCACCACCAGGAACGGGCTGGCGAGCGTGGACCCGGCGACCAGCGCCGCGAAGGTTGAGGCGTTGATGGTGTGCTCGGCGTGCAGGATCAGGCAGGCGTGTCGCTCATCACACACTAGGCGACCAGGCCTACCAACGGTCGCCTAAGCGTGGGGCACACTGAACTGTAGAA
>CAYSRA010000150.1:0-5601 GCA_964433205.1 uncultured Thiohalobacter sp.
GTGATGTCGGCACGCGTGCCATTGTAACAAAGCGGATGGCTGTTATGATCGCAGCGTGATCCGCCTTTACACCTTCGTGCTTTATTTCATGCTGCCGTGGGCATTTCTGCGCTTGTGGTGGCGCGGTTTTCGCCAGCCTGCGTATCGCCGGCACTGGCGCGAGCGGCTGGGTGATGTAGCGGAAACCGGCGGTGGTGCGCCGGTGACCTGGATTCATGCGGTGTCGGTGGGTGAGGTGCGCGCCGCCGCGCCGCTGGTGAATGCGCTGTTGCAGCGACACCCGCGATCACCGGTTCTGGTGACCACGACCACACCAACCGGTCGGGAGACTGTTGCACAATTGTTCGGCGACCGAGTGCGTTGCTGTTACCTGCCCTGGGATCTGCCGTTTGCCATACGACGGTTTCTGGCCTCGGTGCGAGTGGACAAACTTATCGTACTGGAAACCGAATTGTGGCCCAATCTTTTCTCTGTGCTGGCGCAACGGGGTATCCCCCTGTACCTCGTCAATGCAAGGCTCTCGCAACGTTCGTTTCGTGGCTACCGGCGGATCGTACCATTGGCGCGGCGAACGCTCGCCTGTGTGACCGCCATCGCGGCGCAAAGCGAAGGGGACGCAAGACGTTTTCTGGCGCTGGGCGCGCCGCAGGCGCGTGTCAGACACGTGGGCAATCTCAAGTACGAGATGGTGCTGCCGGACGACTTTGAGCGGCGCGTGCAGCAATTGCGTGAGCACACCGGTGCGGGCGCGCCGGCATGGGTGGCAGCCAGCACCCATCCCGGTGAGGAGTCGATCGTCCTTGCCGTGCACCGCCGGTTGCTCGTTAACCTCCCGGACTGCCGCTTGTGGCTGGTGCCACGTCATCCCGAGCGTGTTGCCGATGTCATGCAGCGTTGCCGGCAGGCCGGGCTGTCGGCAGTGCGCTATTCCGGACTCGCGGAATACGCGGCGGACACTGACGGACCGGGATCCGGGCCTGACACGCCGCCGGTGATCGTGGTCGATGTGCTCGGTGAACTGGTCTATCTCTATGGCATGGCCCCGGTTGCATTCATCGGCGGCAGCCTGGTGCCTCGTGGCGGACATAATCCACTGGAGGCGTTGCAGGCGGGTTGTGCCGTGATGACAGGTCGGCGCACGGATAACTTTGCCGATATGTATGATGAGCTGGAGAGTGCCGGGGGCGTGACGTTTGTCGAGGACGAGGCTACGCTGTTTGCGGCGTTGGAGGCCCTGTTGCTGGATGATGAGTTGCGGCAGCGCCGGCTTGCCGGCGGCAAACGGGTGCTCGATGGGAAACGCGGTGCCCTTGCGCAAACGCTGGCACTGATCGACGGGTATGCGGGGAGCGAGTCGGCCTAGTACGAAGCGCCGCGCCTTTTCGCCATCGACCGACCGATATCTTCCAGTTGCCGTGAACTGAGACTGTGTTGTGCCAGAAACAGCAGTTCACGGTTTTCCAGGTCGATGTGCTCGCGGTATGCGCTGCAGAACTGCGCGACGTGTGCGGCGAACTCCGGGTTTTCCGCCAGCGCTGCACCCTGTTTCAGGTCGCCGGCGAGTTGTTGCCAGAGGCTGTCCAGTGCCTGGTGATCCTGTTTCAGTTTATAGATCAGTTCCGCGAGTTTCAGCGACTGGCCGTTGAGCAGCGGGAACAGGTCCTTTTCCTCGTCTTCGTGATGGTGCACAGCGCTGGTGGTGAAGTATTTCACCACGCGGCTGATGGCCGAGCGCGCCTCATCGTCCATGCCCTTGTCGCGCAGGTGCGGCACCAGTTTTTCCAGCGTGTCGCAGTTGGCGAGCATGCGTTCGTGGCAGGCACGCAGCAGGCCGAGGGGGTCGTCGAAGTTCGGGATGTCGGGCGTCAGGCTGTCATTCATTGCGGGCGTGTTACTCGGGATTTTTCATTAGCGCGCGATTCACTTCGACCATGTCGTCGCGCGACAGGATGCCGGTCGAGCGTTTCAGGCGCAGTTGGTCGACCACATACAGTGAGCGGGCGCGCGCGTAGTTGAGTCGTGCCAGGTAGTGTTCACGTTGTGCGTTGAGGACGTCGACGATGGTGCGGGTGCCGACTTCAAATCCGGCTTCTTCCGCTTCCACGGCGACGCGGGTGGATTCCAGTGATTCGCTCAATGCGCGGACCTGGGCGATGTCGGTACGAATACCGCGCCAGGCATTGCGGGTCGCCAGTTCGGCGGTGCGCATGGCCTGTTGCAGTTGGCGGGTGGCCTGCTCGAAACGACTGCGCGCCTGCCGGGTGCGCGAGCTGATCGCTCCACCCTGGTAGAGCGGTATGTTGAGCTCGATGCTGATCTGGCTGTCCTGGCGCTTGATGGGTGCGATACCGCCGAAGTTGACGTCCTGATAACGGGCGCTGGCGCTGAAGTCGAGCGTTGGCAGGTGCCCCGCGCGCTGGCGGCGCATTTCCTGGCGCGCGGCTTCGCTGGCGGCCTGCGCAGACAGGACCTGCAGGTTCTGTTGCTTTGCCTGGGCAATCCAGTGTTCCGGCGAGTCGGGTTCCGGCCGGACCAGTTTCAGGTCGGGGCGCAGCGGGTCGAGGTGATCGAAGTACTGGCCGGTCAGTTCCTGCAGTGCGTCGCGGGCACCATCCAGTTCACTGACGGCGCGGATTTCCTGGCTGACGGCAATATCGTAACGCGCCTGTGCGGCCTTCACGTCGGTGATGGCAATCAGGCCAACGTCGAAACGTTGTTTGGCCTGATCCAGCTGGCGGCCGATAGCACTTTTTTCCGCCTGCGCGAAGTCCAGGTTGTCCTGCGCATCGAGAACGGCAAAGTAGCGCTCGGCGACGTCGACCATCAGCGCCTGTTGCGCTGCCGCATAGTCCGCTTCCGCTGCGGCAATGGTGCTGTCGGCCTGTTTCAGGGCAATCCAGCTGTCGTAGCGGAACAGTGGCTGCACCAGGTTGATGCTGGCCAGCTTGTCGGTGCTGTAGGTGGCGTCCTGTGACGGGTCGATGTTCTTGAACCGTGAACGGCCCAGTGACGCGCCCAGTGTCAGGTTTGGCAGCAGGCTGGCAAAGGCCTGCGGCCGATTTTCCCGGGTGGCTTCCAGGTTGGCAGCGGCAGCGGCCAGGGTGGGGTTGCTGCTTGCTGCAGTCTCGTAGACCGTCAGCAGGTCAGCGGCGTGGGCGATGCCGCTGGCGAATAGCAATGCGATCAGTGTCAGTCGTTTTTTCATGGGATGCTCAGTTCGTTGGCGGAGAACTCGCGCATATTCAGAACCGGAACGCCTCCGGCTGAGGGGCGTTGATCAGCGGCGGAATGGACGTCTCGAACAGGCTTTCCTCGCGCCATTCCTCCTCACCGGTGCGGGTGATCAGCAGCGCCTGCCGGATCGGCGGCTTGCCGACGATTACGAACAGCCGGCCTCCGGGGTTGAGCAGTTCGTGGTAGCCGCGGTGCAGTATCGGCAGGGAACCGGTGACGGCAATGGCGTCATAGCGCTGCGGCGTGTCCAGGCCATTTGCTGCATCGGTGTTCTCGAATGTCACGTTGCTGATGCCGTGGGCGGCGAGTTTGTTTTCGGCTTCTTCAATGAAGTCGGCAAAAATGTCGACGGAATGCACGCTGCCGCCGAGCTTCGCCAGGCAGGCGGTGAGATAGCCGCTGCCGGTGCCGATTTCCAGCACGCTGTCGGTGGGCCGCAGCAGCAGGCTCTGCAACAGTCTGCCCTCCAGTTTGGGCGGCATCATCACCTGGTCGTGCGGCAGCGGCACACTGAGGTCGGAAAACGCCAGCGCCCGGTAACGCTGCGGGACGAAATCCTCGCGCGGCGTACTGGCAAGGGTTTCAAGTACCTGATCATCAAGCACATCCCAGGGGCGGATCTGCTGCTCGATCATGTTGAAGCGGGCTTCTTCCAGATTCAGTGCATTCATCAGGGTTATTTCCTCCGTGTCCGATCAAGGGTACTGGCGCGCGGGTGTGCTTGCAATACTTCCACCCTTTAGCTACTTTGTTCGCGCAGCTAGGGGTGCTCCTGTCGTCGAGGGGCTGAGAAACACCCTTCGAACCTGAACCGGTTAATGCCAGCGCAGGGAAGCTGAAGTCTGCATCAGCCTTTCCCCGCCATGAACCACATACCCGCACGGAGGGGAAAGCCCATGAGCGCCATCCCGGAAGAATTCGTCCAGAGAACCACTGAACTTTCCGAAGAGGTCACCCGACCGTTTCCCGGTTCGCGCAAGATTTATGTGCAAGGCTCGCGTCCCGATATCCGCGTCGGCATGCGCGAGATCAGCCAGTCCGACACCTCCGCCAGCCTTGGCGCCGAGAAGAACCCGCCCATTACCGTTTATGACACGTCCGGTCCGTACACCGACCCGGACGTGAAGATTGACCTGCTGCAGGGCCTGCCGGCACTGCGCCGCAACTGGATCGACGAGCGCGGCGACACCGAGCAGCTTGACGGCCCGACCTCCGAGTTCGGCCGCCAGCGCAACAGCGATCCGGAACTGGCGAAGCTGCGTTTCGAGCACATCAGCAAGCCGCGTCGCGCGAAGGCCGGCGCCAATGTCACACAGATGCACTACGCGCGCCAGGGCATTATCACCCCGGAGATGGAATACGTCGCCATCCGCGAGAACCTGCGTCTCGAGGAGCTGAAAGACAGCGGCCTGCTGCGCCAGCACAGGGGTCAGAGTTTCGGCGCCAATGTGCCGGAGCGGGTCACCCCGGAATTCGTGCGCGATGAAATCGCCCGCGGCCGTGCCATCATTCCCGCCAACATCAACCACCCGGAACTGGAGCCGATGATCATCGGCCGCAACTTCCTGGTGAAGATCAACACCAACATCGGCAACTCGGCGGTCACCTCGTCGATTGCCGAAGAAGTGGAAAAGATGGTCTGGTCGACGCGCTGGGGCGGCGACACGGTGATGGACCTGTCTACCGGCAAGAATATCCACGAGACCCGCGAGTGGATCCTGCGCAACTCGCCGGTGCCGGTCGGCACGGTGCCAATCTACCAGGCGCTGGAAAAGGTCGACGGCAAGGCCGAGGACCTGACCTGGGAACTGTTCCGCGACACGCTCATCGAGCAGGCCGAGCAGGGCGTGGACTACTTCACGATTCATGCCGGCGTACGTCTGCAATACGTTCCGCTGACCGCTGACCGTGTCACCGGCATTGTGTCGCGCGGCGGTTCGATCATGGCCAAGTGGTGCCTGGCACACCACGAGGAAAGCTTCCTGTATACCCATTTCGCCGATATCTGCGAGATCATGAAGGCCTACGACGTGGCGTTCTCGCTGGGCGACGGTCTGCGCCCCGGTTCGCTGGCGGATGCCAACGACGCCGCCCAGTTCGGCGAACTGGAAACGCTGGGCGAACTGACCCGTATTGCCTGGGACCACGATGTGCAGGTGATGATCGAGGGACCCGGCCATGTGCCCATGCAACTCATCAAGGAGAACATGGACAAGGAACTGCGTGATTGTTACGAAGCACCGTTCTACACACTTGGCCCGCTGACCACCGACATCGCGCCGGCCTACGACCACATTACTTCCGCCATCGGCGCCGCCCAGATCGGCTGGTACGGCACCGCCATGCTCTGCTACGTGACTCCCAAGG
>CAYSRA010000151.1:0-5465 GCA_964433205.1 uncultured Thiohalobacter sp.
CAGAGCTCTGGTACAAGATCATGCAGATCAACCTGAACGCGCCATTCCTCATGACCCGCGCCTGCCTGGAACTGCTGATGAAAAGCAGTGACGCTTCGGTGGTCTTCAACAGCGATGCGGTGGGCCGCCGCGGCAAGGCCTACTGGGGTGCCTACGGCGTCAGCAAGGCGGGCCTCGAAAACATGATGCAGATCCTGGCGGACGAAATGGAAACCAATACTTCGGTGCGATTCAACAGTTACGACCCCGGGCCGGTCGCGACCGCCATGCGTACTATCGCCTATCCCGGCGAGATGCCCGGCAAGACCGCGCAACCCGACCAGGTGGTCGGACCGCTGTTGTACCTGCTTAGCGGCGACAGCAAGGGTGTTACCGGCAAACAGTTCAGCCTGCACGACTGAAGCACCACAGCCCGGCGTCCCGCCGCTACTCCATCAGGTCAACGTGTACGCCCTGCGCTTCCAGGGCGTCCGCGCGCGCCTGCAGGTAACGCTGGAAGTTTGGCTGTTTCAGGTAAGCGCCGGATAGCACGTAGTCCAGCGCCGACTGGACGTGGAATGTCCTGAGGTACGCCTCGGTGCGGAACACTTCCTTCCCGGCAGCATCGAACATTACCATGGTTGGCACATACTGCACGTTCAGTGCCTTCGCCCACTCCGCCGCCGTGGTGGACTTTCCGTCAGGGGTCGTCAGCGGGGTCTTCGCCCATATGTCGAACAGTGCAACATCGAACTGCGAAAGCAGCTTGCGGCTGTCCTCGCGGGCAAGAATGTCCTCGTGCAACTCGTCACAGGGTGCGCAGTCTTTCTGTTCGAAGAACACCAGCAATGGTTTTCCCGAATTGCGCTTGTCCAGCGCATAGGGCGGCTGTATCCAGTCCGGCGACTGGTGCAGCTTCCCGCTTGCCGCGGACGACTCGCGCGCTTTCCAGAACTCGCGGAAACTGATTTCCTTCTCCTTGTGCTGGCCGACGTAATCGATCACAGCGCTGAACTTGTGTGGCGGGTAGTAGCCGTTGAGACGCAGGACAACCTTGCCCTGCTCGTCGAGAAACAACAGCGTGGGTGTGAACATGACTTTCAGTTCGCTGGCAAACCCCTTTTCGGTGGTGGTCTTGCCGTTCAGGTCAGTCACTTCCAGTGCACCCCATATATTGATGGGAATCACGTCGAAGTACTTTTGCGTCTTTTCGGCGATCTCGCGCTGGGCAAAGTTGACGTCCAGCAACTTGGCGCAATAGGGGCAGCCGTCCTGGTAGAAATACAGCATCACCCGCTTGCCGGCTGCGGTGGCTTCAGCCACATCTTCCCGGATGTCCAGGAAGGAGGTTTTGAACCAGGCCGGTTTTTCGTGGTAGCCGGGGGTTTCGTAGTCACTGACCTCTTCGCTGTAGCCGACAAGTGGCACCAGCAGCAAACTCAGCAACATCAGGATTCCAGACTTCATCATTCGTTTCCTCGCCACGCATCCGCTCGCACGGGTGTCCTTATAGTGGTCAGTGGCAGGGTCGGTTGCAAGCGGCATCGAGCCGGAAAATTGGCGCCGGCAAGCGGCAACCGGGCGGCAAACAACGTGTCGGTAATTTGACGCAAGATTTGTCGACGAAAACAAAAGCGACTGCATCATGCTGTTTTAACTTGCTTTTATAATATCAAAAAGGATACTGGCACGAAATTCGCATAAGCCGCAATACGCATTGAACAACTGGACATCCGCATGAACAAGCCACTGCCACAAACTGCAGACTTTCTGAAAAACCCGCTCAAGGCGGGTGATCGCAGCGTGCTCCAGGAATTGACAAGCAAGAAAGCGCTGGAAATCACCCAGAGCCTTCAGACCACACTCGATCCGACACGTCTGATCGAGATTTTCAGCGCTGAAGTCGGGGCACTGATTGTTCACCAGGGCATCAGTTACCGGAATGAGGACATCGGCCTCGACCTGAAACTGGGTCGCCAGGCGCGTCATTCCTGTTCATATCACCTGAATATCGGCGACGAGCCGCTGGGTAACCTGACATTCCGCCGCAACCATAAATTTACCGATGCCGAAATCGAGGCGCTGGAACAGTTGCTGTGCAGCCTGCTGTACCCGCTGCGCAACGGTCTGCTGTACGAAGATGCCCTGCAACTGGCGCAAAAGGACCCCCTGACCGGCATCTGCAACCGGGCGGCACTCGATGAGATGCTGCAACGCGAACTGAGCCATGCACAACGCAAGGACACGGCGCTTTCACTACTGGTACTTGATATCGATCACTTCAAGACCATCAATGACAGGTACGGCCACATCATCGGCGACTGCGCGCTGAAAGCGATTGCCAATATGGTGAGCACCTGCAAACGCGACGGCGACCTGTTGTTCCGCTACGGCGGTGAAGAATTCGTGGTACTGATGCGCGATACCGACCTTGCCGGCGCACACCTGCTGGCAGAACGCATTCGCACCTATATCGCCGACAACAGCTACAACTGCTCCGGCGCCGAACTGAACGTCACGGTAAGCATCGGCGTCAGTGAGCTGCAACAGCACGACAGCCCGATTTCAATGTTTTCCCGTGCTGACCAGGCGCTGTACCGTGCCAAGAAGAATGGTCGTAACCGGGTCTGTATCGCGGATGCCGATAGCTGAAAAAATATTTCTGTGTGACTCCTCTTTATCCCGCTTCGGCGGGATTTTTTTACATGCCGTTCCTGAACACATCCAGGTTTGCCGCACCGCTGGCGCGAACGGCGCGCAGTGCCAGCGCATATTCTTTTAGCACACCGAGCGCGTAGGCGATCCGCTCGCGGAAGTAACCGTCCGCGTCCGGGTTGTTCTTTTCCGGGTCGTCGTTCAGCACCGACTCGACGTGGCGGATAATGATCTGTTCAGGGATATAGCACAGGCGGTTGTTCTTGTAGCTGCTCATGCGCAGTTCGGCTACCGGGTAGGCACCACCGTCAGCCGACGACACGGTGACAATCAATGCCGGCTTGTGCGCGAGTTCCCCCTTGCCCCACATCAGGAAAAAGTTCTTCAGCCCGGCCGGTACCTGGCCGTGCCACTCGGGTGATATCACCACGAAGCCGTCGCTGGACGCCAGCTGTTCGGAGATCGGTGTCAGGCGCTCCTGCCACTCCGGAGCACCCTCCCAGATACCCTCGTCCCACAACGGCAGTGGATTCCCCTTCAGGGAAAACAGCCAGCTCTCGTCACATAGTTGTTTTTCCTGCAGGGTTCGCTCGATAAAGCCGGCAACCTTCTCACTTTGTGAATTCTGCCGGTGGCTGCCGCTGATAATGCTGATTTTCATCCGGTTTACCCCGTTTGGTTTTTCAGGCGCGCAACTCTAGCATATTTATAAATCACACACGGTCCGCGAGGTCGACGTGTTCGTTGATAAAGCGGTGAATCCAGTTCGCCGGCCGCGCGCCGCTGAAACGCGCCAGTTCCTGTCCGCGATGGAACAGAATCACGGTCGGAAAGCCGCGCACCCGGTAGTGACCGGCAAGTTTCATATTCTCGCCTTCGTCCACTTCCAGTTTGGCAAGGCGAACGGCGCCGTCCAGTTCGTTGAGCACGCGTTCGAGTACCGGCGCTATCACCAGGCACGGAGAACACCAGTCCGCCCAGAAATCGACCAGCACCGGAGTCTCCTCCGAACGCACCAGCACATCATTGTCGAAGGTGTCCAGAGAGGTATCAAAAATCATCATCCGTACATTGTAACAAATACCGCTTTGGTGCAGTGTACGCATGAACGTAATAAACCAGAGACAAATGGCTCATGACCGATAATCCAAAAAAACTGCGCGTGCCTGCCCCACCCAATCCACAACAGCGCCAGGAACCCTTGCCCTGGTGCCAGCCGAAATCCTGCGACGAAGATCCCGATGCGCCCGCCAAGGTAGCGGCCATCATGAACAGCCCGAGTTATATACCGGCCGATCTGGACCTGGACTTCCTGCAACGGGACGACCTGCGCAGCATCCGCCTGCAGCTCGATTTCCTGAAACCGGAACTGCTGCTGAGAGAGCATGGCGTTCAACATACCATTGTCGTATTCGGCAGCACCCGCATTGTCGAACCCGGCGCCGCCAGGCGCAAAGTCGAGACACTGCGTGCGACACTGGCCAACAGTCCAGAGGATGCCGGTCTGCGCAGACGACTGGCTGTCGCCGAACGTATCCAGGATAAAAGCCGCTATTACGACGTTGCACGCGAATTCGGCACACTGGTAGCGAATGCCGCCGGGGGTGCCAGTGATCCCCGCCTCGTCGTCATGACCGGCGGTGGACCCGGCATCATGGAGGCGGCCAACCGGGGGGCGTACGACGCCGGCGCGAAAACCATTGGCCTGAATATCAAACTGCCGCACGAACAGTATCCCAACCCCTACATCACGCCCGAACTGTGTTTCCATTTCCACTATTTCGCACTGCGTAAAATGCATTTCCTGCTGCGCGCCAAAGCACTGGTGGCATTGCCGGGTGGCTTTGGAACGTTCGACGAACTGTTCGAAACCCTGACCCTGGTCCAGACGCGCAAGATCCAGCCGGTGCCTGTCGTGCTTATCGGCGAGCAGTACTGGCGGCGGGTACTGGATATCGATTTCATGGTCGATGAGGGCGTTATCGATACCGAAGACCGCGAGTTGTTCTGGTACGCCGAAACCGCGCAGGAGGCATGGGAAGGTATCGAGTGCTGGCACCGCGACAACGGCACGCCGCTTAACGACACGCCACCATAAACAAACGCCTGTCGACACAATGTACATGGGCGGGGAGGTCCCTATACCCCTGCAAAAACCCTGACAATACGGCAGTTCCCGGATTTTCTGCTATACCTTGAGACAGCCGTGTCGCAATTCGCACGGCTCAATGTTCAAACAACAGGCCAGCGGCCAGCGTTAACGCGAAACAGGCAACACAACGGGAGCAAAAGTATGAACCTCGAGGTAAAGAGCAGGACAATCGAATGTAATGAGCAGGGTTTTCTATGCAACCTGGACGAATGGAGCGAGGATATCTCTGCAGAACTCGCAAAGCGGGACGGCGTGGAACTCTACGTCGACCACTGGGAACTGATCTGGTACTTCCGTGACTACTACAAGGAGAACCTGAGCAACCCCACTATGCACACAGTCGTCCGCACACTGGGGCAAAAGGGTGAGCGCTTTCACGATCAGAAAGCCTACGAGAAACACATTTACAAACTGTTTCCGACAGACCCGGTACACGAGGTCTGCAAGCTGGCGGGCCTACCGATGCCACCGCCTGACACCTGAGCCGAACCATTATTGAACGACTGGCATTGCATATACCACCCGGTGTATGCAATGCCTTGTCGCCGGTATCACACCCGGCTTACCCGTCGTGCCTGTCAAGGTGCCGGTTCTTGCGCTTGTGCCTGTCTTTCCTGTCATCCCCCCTGTCTTCATCGTCGATGTCGAACAGCGCTTCCACGGCTTCTGAAATAATCCG
>CAYSRA010000152.1:0-5446 GCA_964433205.1 uncultured Thiohalobacter sp.
TCAAGTTTCAAGGGGGACGGTTACAGCAGCGCCATGCCCGCGCCGCCGGCAGCCAGTATCAGCGCCAGTCCCGGCGCAAAGTGTCGCGCCATACTGCCGCCGGCGATCGCGAAGACCAGCGTGCCCTTGACCAGGGTGTTGACCAGCGCAGCCAGCAGAATGGCGCGGCTGGCGACTTCGGGGGCCAGGTCGGTCCGGGACATATTGGCCAGCGACAGGGTGATGGCGTCGACGTCCGCGAGCCCGGATACCGTGGCCAGCAGGTAGATGCCGGGTTCGCCCAGCCAGGCGCGAAATGCCTCTGCCAGCAGCATGATGGCGGCCAGTAGCAGGCCGAATTGCAGGGCCGACCTCAGTTGCAGTGGATTTTGCAGTTGCAGCGGCGTCGCTTCATGGTTGTCGCCGATACTGTGCCACAGCCAGCCGCTGTAGCCCGCTGCCACCAGGGTGATCAGGCCCAGCGGGGCCGCCAGGCTGGTCAGCAACGCCGGGTTGACGACGCCGACCTCGATAAATATCCGCGGGAACATGGTCGTTGAGGCAATCAGCGCGCCGGTGGACAGTATCCGCCCGATGTTGATCTGTTTGGCGAGGCGCGAGAACGTGAGTGTTGTCGCGGTCGAGGAGACGATGCCGCCGAACAGGCCGGTCAGCAGGATGCCGCGCTCGGTCCCGGCCATTTTCATCGCCAGGTAGCCGGCAAACGACAGGCCGGCGATCAGCACCACCATCCACCAGACCTGGTACGGGTTGAAGGCCTGCCAGGGGCCGTAACCCTGATTCGGCAGTATCGGCAGCAGGACGACAGAGATCAGCAGTAACTTCAGCGCGGCGTAGAACTCTTCCGGCTCCAGGCGGCGCAGCCAGCCGTGCAGCACTGGCTTGAGACTCAGCAGCGTCACGGTGACCACGGCGCCGGTGATGGCGATATGGAGCTGGCCGCGGACCGCCAGTGCGCCCAGTGCAAAGGTCACCAGGGCGGCGACCAGGGTGGTGATGCCGCGGTCGTAATCGGTTCGCTGTTCGCGCCAGTAGGCGGCGACCAGGATGGCGGTGAGTGCCAGGAACGAGATGCCCAGCAGGATGTTGCCGAGATCCTCCGCCAGCAGCGCCCACAGCCCGCCCAGCAACCCCAGCAGTCCGAAGGTTCGGATGCCGGCGATGCGGCTGCCTTCCCTGGCTGTGCGTTCCTCCCAGCCGCGCTCGATGCCCACCAGCAGCCCGAGTGCCAGCGCCACACCGAGGTGGGTCAGCTGTTCCATGCGGGAAATCCTGATAGCGGATATTCGGTTGCGGGTAGGTGTCTATTATTCATGGCCTGGCGTTATTATAGGCTTATGTCTGATTCCCCGGCCAATTCGTCCTGCCAGCTGCCCGGCCTGCCGGATCTTGCCGGCGTTACGCAGATTAAACTGCATCCTGAGCCGTCGCCGCCCGACTACCGTGCGGCGATGGCGCTGGCCGACGCCGAGGCGCGTGCCCGGCTGGGGGACTTTATGCTGTTGTCCTGGTACGACCGTGATCGCGATTTCGAGTCGCCGCAACATGCGAGCGAATGTCATCTCGACAGTGCCATTCCGGGCTACGTCGACTACGGGGTGAGCCACGGGGCAACCCTGATGGTGGATATCGAGGACGGGCGCTTCGTGTTTTTCTACCTGCCGGTCGATCTGTAACGGCCTAGCCGCTTTTCATAATGCGTTGTTTGTCGCGTTTCCAGGCGCGGTCTTTCAGCGTGGCGCGCTTGTCGTGTTCCTTCTTGCCCTTGGCGAGTGCGATCTCCAGCTTGGCACGGCCGCGTTTCCAGTACATGGCGGTGGGGATCAGCGAGTAACCCTTGCGTTCCACGGCGCCGATCAGCCGATCGATTTCGTCGCGGTGCAGCAGCAGTTTGCGGGTACGCCGGGGGTCGGGCTTGATGTGGGTGGAAGCTGTCGGCAACGGGGTGATCAGGCAGCCGAACAGGTACGCCTCGTTGTTCTTGAGCAGGATGTAGGCGTCCACCATCTGCACCTTGCCGGCGCGCAGGCTTTTGACTTCCCAGCCCTCCAGTGCGATACCGGCTTCCAGCCGGTCGAAGAGGGTGTAGTCGTGACGCGCTTTTTTGTTCAGCGCGATGGTGCTGCTGCCCGCGCCGGATTTCGATTTCTTTTTGCCGGATTTCGCCATGCGCGCATTATACGCATCTCTCGGCGTTCGTCGGCGTTGATTTAATCGCTTGAGCCGGCAGCGGATTTTCCGGACAATCGTGTGCAATCCGGGGCCGGCAGGGCAGCGCATGACACAACGACGACAATCGATACACGGCAGCTGGTCCAGCCGCCTGGCATTCGTTCTGGCCGCAACGGGTTCCGCCGTCGGTCTGGGTAATATCTGGAAATTCCCCTATATCGCCGGTGAGAACGGCGGCGGAGCCTTTGTGCTGGTGTACCTGGCCTGTATTGCGCTGATCGGCATTCCCATCATGATGGCCGAGGTCATGCTTGGGCGGCGCGGGCGGCAAAGCCCGATCAATACCATGCGCACACTGGCCGCCGAGGCCAATGCGCACCCGGGCTGGCACTGGCTGGGCTGGGCCGGCGTGGTCGCCGGCTTTCTGATTCTGTCGTACTACAGTGTGATCGCCGGCTGGGCGCTGGCCTACGTGTTCCGTTCCCTGGCCGGTGTTTTCACCGGGGCGACCGCGGAAGGTGTCGCCAGCATCTTCGCCCAGTTGACTGGCGACCCCGAGCGGTTGCTGGCCTGGCACACCATATTTATGGTGATGACCATGATTGTGGTGGCGCGCGGCGTCAAGAGCGGGCTGGAGCAGGCCGTGCGCTTCCTGGTGCCGGCGTTGTTTGTCCTGCTGATACTGCTGGACGGTTATGCCATGGCCAGCGGCGCCTTTGATGAGGGGCTGAAGTTCCTGTTCACGCCGGACTTCAGCAAGATCACCGCCAACGGTGTGCTGATTGCCATGGGCCATGCGTTCTTTACCCTGAGCCTGGGGATGGGCGCGATCATGGTCTACGGCTCCTACCTGCCCGAGCGCGCGTCGATCGCGCGCACCAGTATTATTATTGCGCTGCTCGATACGCTGGTTGCGCTGCTGGCCGGTATGGCGATCTTCCCCATTGTGTTTTCGAACGGGCTGGAGCCAGGTGCCGGTCCCGGCCTGATATTCCAGACGCTGCCCATTGCGTTCGGACACATGGTCGGCGGGGCGGTGTTCGGTTCGCTGTTCTTTATCCTGCTGGTGTTCGCGGCCTGGACCTCGGCGATCTCGCTGATCGAACCGGCGGTGGCGTGGCTGGTGGAGAACAAGGGCATGAACCGCGTGCACGCCTCGGTAGTCGCCGGCACGGTAACCTGGGCGGTCGGACTGCTGACGATTTTCTCGTTCAATCGCTGGGCGGATATTCACCCGCTGTCGTTTATTTCGATATTCGAGAACTACACCGTCTTCGATCTGCTCGATTACCTGACCGCGAACATCATGCTGCCGCTGGGCGGGCTGGCG
The DNA here is from genome assembly GCA_964433205.1 of uncultured Thiohalobacter sp. Lineage (GTDB taxonomy): Bacteria > Pseudomonadota > Gammaproteobacteria > DSM-19610 > DSM-19610 > Thiogranum. The sequence continues at coordinate 3,503 of CAYSRA010000152.1, forward strand.
ATTGCCCTGTTCAGCGCCTGGGTGATGCGCCGCCAGGACAGCTTGCAGGAACTTGACATGGGCGACGGCCCGGGCTACCGCCTCTGGCACTTCCTGGTGAAGTATGTGACGCCGGTTGCGGTTATTATAGTGTTTCTTAATCTTACCGGGCTGGTCGATTTCTCGCGTTTGTTCGGCGTGGACGGCTAGGGCAACCAATATGACATTGATTCAGAAGTCCGCGCTGGTACCGTATACACCGGCGCAAATGTTTGCACTGGTAGACGACATCGAGGCCTATCCGGAGTTTCTGCCCTGGTGCAAGAGCGCGCGGGTGCTGTCGCGCACGGAGGATGAGGTGCGTGCAACGCTGGAGTTGTCGAAGGGCGGTGTCGAGAAGTCGTTTACCACCTGCAACCGCAACCAGAAAAACAAGATGATCGAAATGCGCCTGGTGGAAGGGCCATTCAAACGTCTTGAGGGTTTCTGGCGTTTTGACGCGCTGGGCGACGCCGGTTGCAAGGTGACGCTGGATCTCGAGTTCGAGTTTGCCGGCCGCGTGCTCGCCATGGTGGTCGGGCCGGTATTCAGCCAGGTGGCGAATTCGCTGGTGGATTCCTTTCAGAAACGCGCGGTGGACGTCTATGGCTGAAACGCTGATCCCGGTCGAGGTGGCTTACGCGAAGCCGGAAGAACAGGTCATCCTGCGGCTGGAGGTGCCGGAAGGTACCACCGCCATCCAGGCGATCGAGATGTCGGGGATCACCCGGCGTTTTCCCGAGATCGATATGAACAACCTCAAGCTGGGCATATTCGGCAAACTGAAGAAGCCCGACCAGGTGCTGACTGCCGGTGACCGCGTGGAGATCTACCGCCCGCTGATCGCCGATCCGAAGGAAGTCCGCAAGCGCCGCGCCGCGCAGGGCAAGCGCACCGGCAAGGGCGGCGGCGACCTCAGACCGACGGGGGAACAGCCGGCCAACGATGATTGAGCGAGGCTGCTCTGTGGCTAACGGGTGTGAACGTGGTTGTCGGCCGGGCCACTGTCCGGGCGGAACGGTTCCTGTTGCGGCTCCCTGCCGCTGAAGGTAATCCAGCGCCACAGCCGGGTAAGAATGCCCGGGTTCTCGATTTCCTGTGGTGGCACGGTGACCGTCACCAGGCGGTTCGGGGGCTCTGCCGGCGCGTTCGGGTCGGGCAGGATGGTGCCTTCCATACGGGTCAGCGTGTCGTCCTCGAAAAACACTGCCAGGTGTTCCTTGCGGTACTCACCTTCGCCCCTGGTGCCGGGCTGGTACTCATAATAATAGTCCCAGCGGTTGGCGTGGAACGGGTCCACGATCAGCGGCGTACCCAGAATGAACTGGACCTGGCGCCGCGTCATGCCGGTGCGCAGCTGGTTCACATCCTCCTGGTTGAGCACGTTTCCCTGCTGGATTTCGATCCGGTACACCCACGGCAGGCGGTTGACGATCGGATCGCCGGAGCAGGAAACGAGCAAAAAACTTGCAATGATAGCAATAAGAGTGAGAAGCTTTCGCATCAACAACGGACCGGTTTGCTCTGTCTGGGAGAAGGGCGCGATGATAAACGATACGGCCGGTTTTGAATACGTCTGACGGGAAGAAAAAAGCATTGGAATCCAGTGATCTGCGCAAAGCCGGACTGAAGGTCACCCTGCCGAGGATGAAGATCCTCGAGATCCTCGAAACCAGCGACACGCGCCACATGAGCGCCGAGGACGTTTACAAGCGTCTGCTGGACGCCAACGAGGATATCGGTCTGGCCACGGTATACCGGGTACTGACCCAGTTCGAGGCTGCCGGCCTGGTGAGTCGCCACCATTTCGAGGGCGGGCACTCCGTGTTCGAGATGAACGAGGGCCACCACCATGACCACATTGTCCGCCCACGCTCGGGGCCGGGTGAGCGACTGCTACGAGTAAACCGTCAGCGCCTGCGCAGG
>CAYSRA010000153.1:0-5260 GCA_964433205.1 uncultured Thiohalobacter sp.
TGGGTGTTGGAGTTTGGGTGTCAGTTGTCTGAGTGCGGGTGCTGTGTTATGGTTGGCTTGTCTTAAATTACAGGCAATGGACAGTCGGGGGAATAACACGGCGGCTTCCAGCAACTATCAGTAATTCAAAGCATTGCAAAACATGGCACGTGGCGTGCGCAATGTATAACTAACAACAATAGCGGGGGAATTAGGAACGCGAAAGTTGAAAAACGAATCAATGGCGCTACCGTCAGTGCCAACCCGGTATTCAAGGGTGGCTACCTGCCGGCGTACTGGTCATGCACGATCGATGAACGGGTTATCCCCAAGACCTTCAGTTCTGCATCGGAAGTGTTCCGGTTCGCCCAGAACCAGCATCGCCACTAACCCTCGAAACCGTCACGGCAAACAGACGTTTATTACGTCGATGGCGCTGCGCGTAATACGATGTCGCGCAACTCGTTGAGTCGTCCATGAAAAAAGTGGCCGGCCCCGGCCACGCGCGCGATCACCGGCTGCAGCTTCTGCCTTGCCAGCCACGACTCAACTTCTGACAGCGGCACGATATCGTCTGCGTCACCCTGGATCAGTAACCAGTTGATACCCTCCAGCGACACCGGCTGATCGGGGAAATAGTTGACCGCCGGCGCTACCGTCACCAGCCAGTCCGGCCGCAATGATCGGGCAGCGTCCAGCGCAATAAACCCGCCGAACGAGAATCCGGCCAGCCATAATGGCAGACCCGGCCAGCGCAACCTCGCCCATTCGACAATGGCCAGCAGGTCTTCGCGCTCGCCGTGCCCTTCGTCGTACGAACCTTCACTGTCTCCGACACCGCGGAAGTTAAAACGCACACTGACGGCATTCAGCTCGACAAAACTCTTTGCCAGCTGGTGGACGACCTTGTTGTTCAGGGTACCACCGTGGAGGGGATGGGGATGACAGACGACGGCAAGCGCGCGCGGCGCGTCGCCGGGAACCCTTTCCAGTACTTCGAGCCGGCCGGCAGGGCCACTGACAAACAGCTTATTGTTCACCACAGACGGGTCAGGTCATTTCCCGCGCACGGGCAAAGCGGCGCGGCACATCAGGGACGCTTGCCGGAATCACGCTGGTTGCGCGTGCGACGGCGCTCGATGCCCGGCGAATGCAGGGTGAGATCCAGTTCGTACCAGCCGTCGATATCGACCGTCTGGCGCTTGCCGTTGATGTTCTCCAGAACCACGCGCCTCGGTTCGTCCCCCTGGTGCAATACCACTCGCACCTGCTGCAACTGCCCGATGTCGTTGGTGTACCAGTAACCCGGTATGGCTTGGTGTGCGAGCATATGTCTTCTCAGAAGATGGTCTTTATCCAGCAGGTTCATCGACAGGCTACTCCTGTGCTACTAGCCGCATTTGGACTCGCCGCAATTCAGACAGGTCAGGCACCCGTCCATCTGAATCGCTGCCTTGGTGTTGCACTTCACACACAACTGGGCACCGTCCGGAAAATCTCCGGTATCGGCAGGCTGACTGGATTTGCTGGCCTGTTCAAACTGGGCGCGCTTCTCCGCGAGCACCTTCTTCTGGTGTTCGTCCAGTCCGTCATCCTTGAGCATGCCGATCATGCGCAGGTGACACTCGATGGCGTCGCCGATCTCGGCCACCAGCGACGGCATATAACGTCCACCTTTCTTGAAGTAGCCGCCGCGCGGATCGAATACCGAGCGCAGTTCTTCCACCAGAAAGGTCACGTCACCGCCCTTGCGGAACACCGCGGAAACGATGCGCGTCAACGCCACGATCCACTGGAAGTGATCCATGTTCTTGGAGTTGATGAAAATCTCGAACGGGCGACGCAGTTCGTGCGGCGTGCCCTGGTTGAGAATCACATCGTTGATGGTGATGTACAGCGCATGTTCCGACAGCGGCGTCTTCACCTTGTAGGTGGAGCCCAGCAGCATTTCCGGGCGCTCCAGTTTTTCGTGCAGGTGGACAACCTTGTCCTCCTCCTTGACCGGCGCGGCAACGGATTCCGCCTGCTCCGGCGCTTCATTCTTCAGCACTTCGTAGCTGACGATTTTCTGTTCAATTTTTCTGACCATAATGCGTAACTCCTCTGACGCCGTCGCTTTGCCTAGAACTTCCCGTAGTAGCCTTCTTTCAGGGCGTCGTACAGGTTGGCGGCGGTGTGCATTTCTCCGTCGTACTCGATTTCCTCGTTACCCTTGAACTGCACCACACTGCCGTCTTCGAGGGTGAACTGGTAGGTCGTGTCCTCCAGGTCCTTTTCCTTCACCAGCACGCCCTGGAAGGCTTCCGGGTTGAAGCGGAAGGTGGTGCACCCCTTCAGCCCCTGCTCATACGCGTACAGGTAAATATCCTTGAACTCGTCGAAGGGATAGTCGGTAGGCACATTGGCGGTCTTGGAAATCGAGGAATCCACCCACTTCTGTGCGGCGGCCTGGATATCAACGTGCTGTCTGGGCGTCACGTCATCCGCGGCAATGAAATACTCCGGCAATTTGCGCGCATCGTCTTCCGTGCCCGGCTCCGCCTGCGGGTTCACCAGCGAACGGTAGGCAAGCAGTTCGAAGGACAGCACTTCCACCTTCTCCTTGCTCTTGCGCCCTTCACGAATCACGTTGCGGAAGTAATGATGCGCAAAGCTCGGCTCGATGCCGTTGCTGGCGTTATTGGCAAGCGACAGGGAGATGGTACCGGTCGGCGCAATCGAGGAATGATGCGTAAAACGCGCACCGGTCTCGGCCAGCCGCTCGACCAGCTCAGGGGCAATCTCGCTGACCTGCTGCATGTAGCGGCTGTAGCGCGCATGCAGCAGTTTGCCCTTGATGCGGTCGCCAACCTCGTAGCCGTCCAGTTTCATTTCCGGCCGCTTGCGCAGCATCGCCGCGGTCACCTCGAACTCCTCTTCGAGGATCGGCGCAGGCCCTTTCTCCTCGGCCAGTTCCAGCGCCGTCTGCCAGCCGGTCAGCGCCAGTTCGCGACTGACCTTTTCGGTAAACGCCACGGAATCCTGCTCGCCGTAACGCATACGCAGCATGGTGATGGTGGAACCCAGCCCCAGGAAACCCATGCCGTGGCGACGCTTGCGCAGGATCTCGTCGCGCTGCTGCTCCAGCGGCAGGCCGTTGATCTCCACCACGTTGTCGAGCATGCGGGTAAAGATGGACACCACCTTGCGGAACTCTTCCCAGTCGAAGTGGGCGTTCTCGGTAAACGGATCGCGCACGAACTTGGTCAGATTGATGGAACCCAGCAGGCAGGAGCCGTAGGGGGGCAGAGGCTGTTCGCCACAAGGATTGGTCGCACGGACGTTCTCGGCGAACCAGTTGTTGTTCATCTCGTTGACCTTGTCGATGAGGATGAACCCCGGCTCGGCAAAGTCGTAGGTGGAGGCCATGATCATATCCCACAGCCGCCGCGCGCGGATAGTGCGATACACCTTGCAGGCCACCAGCCCGGTTTCGTTGCTGATGTAACCTTTGGTGGTCGGCCACTCGCGCCACACCACCTGCTCGGCGTTGTACAAATCGATACCGTCGTCCTCGACTTCCTGCTCGTTGAGCGGGAACGCGAGTTTCCACTCGATGTCGCGGCTCACCGCCTCCATGAACTCCTGGGTGATCAGCAGCGACAGATTGAACTGGCGCAACCGACCGTCCTCGCGCTTGGCACGCACAAAATCCATCACATCGGGATGGCCGATATCGAAGGTCGCCATCTGTGCGCCACGTCGGCCGCCAGCCGACGACACGGTGAAACACATCTTGTCGTAGATATCCATGAACGACAGTGGCCCGGAAGTGTAGGCGCCGGCACCGGAGACATAGGCGCCCTTTGGCCGCAACGTGGAAAACTCGTAACCGATACCGCAACCCGCCTTCAGCGTCAGGCCTGCCTCGTGCACCCGCTCCAGGATATCGTTCATGGAATCCTCGATGGTGCCCGACACGGTGCAGTTAATGGTGGACGTCGCCGGCTTGTGGTCCAGCGCACCCGCATTGGAGGTGATCCGGCCAGCGGGAATTGCACCATGGCGCAGCGCCCAGACGAACTGCTCGTACCAGTGGGCCTGCTTCTCCGGCGTCGCTTCGACCTCGGCGAGGGCGCGCGCCACGCGCTGATAGGTATCGTCGATGGTTTCATCGACCGCGACACCATCCTTGCGCTTTAACCGGTACTTCTTGTCCCAGATATCCATAGAGGCATCCTGCAGGGGGATATCGGCTACACCGGTCGAAACAGACTTCAGCTGGACTGATTTCATCGCGACTCCTGACTCCTTGTATTTGATTTTATTTGTAATTTTCAAAGCCGCTTATGGCGGCCCCGATATATTGGGGTCTGTCATTAACCAAACCACAATATGTTGTATGAACGAGCGCTAAGGTTAGGGCCGGAAAACGTTTCTGTCAAGCACCGGACAAGGCTTTTTTTACATAATTATTTTCTTTAACTAACATAGGGTTGTCTTCTCATTGTGGCAACGAATATGAACCCACGACACGCTCATGCTGGACAGGTTCACAAAACAGTAAAACACTATATATTGTGGTACTGATATAGCGGGTTTCGACCGGGATCTGGCGTTAAATTCGGGATAACTCCGCGGAAAATTCGCTGCGATGAGGACTCTTCCCCATAACCTGAGGTACGATGGCGCCGCAAATTTTACCACAGCCCGCCACCGCTAACGGGCGGCTGAACACCCGCTACACCGCAAAATTTATCGCTACAGAGGACGACAATCCATGGCAAAGAAAATGCTGATCATGATGACCAGCGGCCCGGACACGCCGACACGACTGGAAACACCTTTCAACCAGGCGATGACCGCTGTCGCACTGGATGCCGAAGAAGTGGTCATCGTGTTCACAATGGAAGGCACGCGCCTGCTGAAGAAAGGCGTAGCCGAAAATATTTTCACCCGCGAGGGCGGCCCGAGCGTGTACGAGTCCATACAGAACGCAAAAGAATGCGATGTGAAATTCTATGTATGCCCCTCCTCACTGGAACTGCATAACCTGGAACTGGAGGACTGCATACCCGAACTGGATGGCGCGATGGGTGCGGCGGGTTATGCCACCATGGGATTGCAGGACGATGTGGCGGTTTTTTGTTACTGACAATCTGCCTGCGGAACGCAGCGACAGAAGAGGAAATCCGTGCACTGTTCAGCCAGCATTGCATCGAAATCACCTGCAACGGTGACCTGGAGACCCTGGGCATTGATGACACGGTATCCCTCGATGACACGCCGGAAGCCGACGACA
>CAYSRA010000154.1:0-5250 GCA_964433205.1 uncultured Thiohalobacter sp.
CTGTACGCGTCACATCGGCATTATTCCCCCACAGGTAACCGTATGTCTGCGACGCATTGTAGTAGGTACCCGGAAGGCTTACCGGCAGGCCAGTGAGGGCCGCGTCCGGGGAGGAGGCCCGCTCAACAAAACTGGTCGGCAGGATTTGCTGCGTCTCCCACGTCCCGCCGCGAAGATATAGATAACCGATCCGCGCCATCGCATCGACATTGGCCGCCATGCCGGACGCAAACTCCCTGCGTTTTATCCCATTGATGGTATCGGTGCGAACCGCGTTGTTACGCCAGGTGAGATGCGCAGGCTTGATGCCCAGGGAAGAAAATATCCGGGAAAACAGCAGTGTCCTTAAATCCTGGCCAAATGCTACCGTCAGGATGTCTGCAAGCCAGTTCGCCCCGCCGTTCGAGTAAGACCAGGTACTGCCCGGCGCAAAATCCAGGTCGATATAACCGGCACCACGATCAAAACCTGCCGTATGGGTAGCCAGTTGTTCCAGCGTTATCCAGTCCAGCCATCCAGTATCAATGTTGGTGTCCGGAGGAGTTCCCAACTCAGGCAGATACGTGTTCGCCTGCACAGACACATCGACCAGACCATCGTTCAGCGCCAGTCCCAGCGCGGTAACACCAACGGATTTGGTCGCAGATTTGAGTCCATAGCGAAGCGCAGGGTCACCCCAGGACATCACAACCTTGCCACCCCGCGTGATATAGCCGGCACCACCACCGGTCAACGCATAATCCCGTGCCTGTTCGAGGCTGAACTGGTCCATACCCATGTCATAAGGCAGCGCAGTCTGCCAACCGTCTGTCGGCCAGGGCCGGGCAGCATCCGCCAGTTGAACCGTAGCGGTCAGAACGACAGCAATTCCTGCTTTCCGGTATCGGGTACGTGAAAAACACCTGCCGAACATTAGTCTTCTCCCCCTGCTTACTGTTTCCAGCACGCTCGTCGCGAGGTGCTGCTTTTTTTGAAAGTGTACACCCCCTTGCCCGTCCAACCACGCCTTAAGCTGAGTGCGAGTCGATAGAGACGTTTTATGAAGAGTGTAAAGTTTTCCAGAATTCTGTCTCGTTTTCTTTACAGATCTGGTGCTCCGATCTTTCGCGCAAAACATTTAACATTCTGTTTTCTTTGATTGTTTTATATATGGCGAGTTTATTGCTTACTTATTAGGCAGCGATGGGTATTTCGTCATAAAATTATTACAATATGAGACTGGAGAAGTCATGAAGATTCGGTTCCCACATATTATCCGCCTGCTGTTCGCGGGATTCATTATGGCTGCGCCAGGCGCCGTAATGGCTATCACACTTCAGTTGTCATGGGTCGGTGGTAACGGATACTCCCTGACCGGCTCGTTCAGTTATAACGACAGCCTGATCAACACCGGCATCATTGACGAGACCTCGATCGACACTTTCATGATCGAGGGCTTTGACGGCAGCACATCGCTCGGCACCTGGAATCTGGCTGATGGCAGCGACAGCATCTACGACTTCAACTTTAACTTTGATACCACCAGCCTGGCGTTCGTGGTTGGCGGCATTTCGCAGTCGACCAGTGGCCAGTCCTGGAACCGGCGGGCAACCGGTGTCGGTTTTGAAAGTGGCGACAACCACCAGGTATTGACACTGAACGGCGTGGCACTGGACCAAAACTGGAACCCGACCGTTAACTCGCAGATTCTCACCAGCGACTCGACACTGGTCGCAACCGTGGTACCGGTGCCCGGGGCTATCTATCTGTTGGGCTCCGGCCTGATCGCACTTGTGGGCGCAGGCAAACGACGTAATCAATCCTCAGCGGCAGCCTGAACCTGGCTCACCGGTTTTTATGTTATATGTTTTAGTTCGGAGTAGCAGTTATGAACACAGGCTCGACACGCTTCCTGAGTACACTCTCGCTGGCCATTGCGCTCATCGCGCCAGGTGCAGCCAGCGCCATCACCCTGTCTCTTTCATGGGTCGGCAGTAACGGGTACTCCATGACAGGCTCGTTCAGCTACGCCGACAGTTTGATCGGCACCGGCGTCATTGATGAGGCCTCAATCGACACCTTCATGATAGAGGGCTTTGATAATGGCTCGTCGCTCGGCACCTGGAGTCTCGCCGATGGCAGTGACAGCGCCGATCCCTTCAACTTCAATTTCGATACCACCAGCCTGACATTCATTGTTGGCGGTGTCTCGGATTCCCCGAGCGGACAGGCATGGAACCGCAGGGCCACCGGCATTGGTTTTGAAAGCGGCGACAAGAACCAGATACTGACGCTGGATGGTGCCATTATCGCCGACTCCGCACTCAGCATCAGTGCGTCGACCCTGACGATAACGGCCGTACCGATACCGGCCGCACTCTATCTTTTCGTGTCCGGATTGCTTGGCTTTGTCGGACTGGCCCGGAAAAATCGCTAAGCGGTTTTTTTCAGTCCTGGTCTGCCAGAATAAAACGGCCCTGGACGACGCCAAAGTTATCTCCACTCGGGCCGGTGTAAACCAGTGCGAACTGTTTTCCATCGGCACTGTTCCACTTGTTTGAAAAATTCCAGTAAACACTCTTTTCACCCGTCTGCAGACCCAGCCGCCAGGGACTGGTGAACAATACCGTCCGCCAGGGTCCCCACGGGTTCGCTGATTCGTAGATGCCGATATAACCGTTTTCCCGAAAACGGCTGACCTGCTGGGTAATCAACAGAAAGCGTTTTAATCCCGCGTTATAACTCACGGATGTACGCATCACACCGTTGGCATCCGTAAAAATACTTTGTCGCCGGTCAGGCTCCTTGCTCCATAGCGGCTGATTTTTCCCGTCGAAACCCGCAAAAAACTCATAGCGTGCGCGTGACCTGATAGCATCACGCGGAACGCGCATCAGGGAAATCTTCCCCGGGATCTGCACATCCCAGGCGTTCAGCGTGTTATCCGGCGCGTACACGTAGACATATTCATCAGGGCTGCCCTCGTAGCCGGCCCCGAACTGAAGAAACGTCGGCGCAAAAAAGGCCGGGCTTGCGTGGAAGTCTGCCGCATCAAACCGCACACCTGCAGCTTGCCAGCTCAGTCCGTTATTTTCAGAGAAAAAAAGCGCCTGCGAAGAAAATGCAGAATCATCAGACCCATCCCCCGTGCGCCACATCCACAAGGTGTCATCAAGGGCGAGTATGCCGTAGCTTTTGCCGGCAAACTGCGCCTCAGCCAGCGACTGATACCCGCCCCAGACATTGACGGCATGCATGTTATCTATCGGGCCTTCGATACGGGCGACCCCCATACTGACGCGGCCGCGTTGGTTGTTGCCACCAAAGCCGCCGCCGTCCCCCCACGTCGTATACTGGTGTCCGTCGCTGGCCCATGTGATTGCCCAGTTGTCGCTGCCGGGTGCCGCCGTAACGATGTTCTTCAGGTCGAACTCCATACCGGCAATAAAATCGCTTGATGGATGACTGCTGACAACCGGCGCCTGCTTTGAACAGGCGATCATCATTGCCACCGCCAGCCCGAGGCCCAGCCGCACAATGCCCCCGCGCGGCTTATGCCTGTCCAATCAGGCGCTCCGACAGGCGATGCGCCAGCGCAACAATCGTCAACGTTGGATTGGCAACACCGGAAGTCACAAATACCGAACTACTTAGTACGTAGAGATTGTCAGTACCGAAAACCCGCAGATCGGGGTCCACCACACCGCCGGCTGCCGAGCGGCTCATACGCGTCGTTCCCATGTGGTGATGGGACCAGTGCAACGAATCGCTCTTTGTGATATCGGCACTGTTCAGCCGCCGGAAAATATCATGCACAATCTCTTCACCCCGCGCGAGCAACAGCTGGTCTTTAGCAGAAAACTCCAGCGCCAGATCCGCGCCCGGATTATCAAAGGCATCGACTTTCCCGGCTTCCAGCTGAATACGGTTCGAATCGTTCGGTGCCATTTCAATACCTAACTGAATTTCCAGTCGATCCGGCTGGTGCGGATTTCCGTAGAATGCCACCACCACGCCGCCCAGCCCCTGATCCTTCAGCTGTTGACAGAACTGATAGGTTCGACCGATCTGCCACCTGTCGAACGGTGGCATACCAGGAATCCGGGCGGAGTAACCCACAAACGGATGCTCCATAAAATACCGTCCCAGGTGATCGGCATGATTGCCAACACCATCAGGGAAACGCCGACTCCGGGATAACAACAGCAAGCGGGTGGACTCCACGCCGCCGCAGGCAATGATATAACGTTTCGCCGTCACCACCTTGCTGGCGCCATCGACCGAGCGCGCCACGATACCGGTCACACGTCCCGTCTCATCGTCGGTGTTTACCCGCACAGCCGTCGCGTCATTCAGGACCCGGACGTTGCTGCGCCGGCTCAGTCCGGGGAGTACATCGCTGATGAACCGAACGGGACCGGCGTTTCCAAGCCAGCGCCGTCTGTTCGATAACGGCGGGTAATCAATTACAATGCCAAGTGGTGCAACCAGTTCTCTCATTCTGCTGATGTCCATCAGCGCCTGCCCTGGCAAATCATCCTTGCGGGGTGCGTGAGAGGCAGTCAACCGGTCTCCCACGACACTCAATGTCTGCTCTGCAATCACATAGTAAGGCTGCAACTCCGGGTACGAAATCGGCCATTCGCGTCCCGGCGCCAGGGGATTCCCGGAAAAATCCGAAGGCAACATCCGCGGCGTTCGCCCTGTCCAGATATTTGAAGTCCCGCCGAATGCCCGCATGCGTGAAGAACCCAACGGGTAATCAAGCTCCCCGCTGCTACTGTACACGTCCAGCGCCTGGGCCTTTTGCATTCCATCGATGTCGGTCAATTCGGTGCCGGACTCCATCAGCAAGACGCGGTAACCGGCATCACTCAGACGCTCGGCCAGGGTGCAACCGGCCGGCCCCGTGCCGATGATACAAGTATCGAACGTATCGGATTCTGCGAGGGAGGCCAGCGGCTGATAATTGATCACATCACGGGATTTCCAGCGCTGATACGACAAACCGGAAGCCGCAACGCCGAGGCCGCCGGCCAGCCCCGCCAGTAAAGTTCTTCGTTTCACACTGTTCCCCCTGTTCGAACATAAATCAGGGGGAACTCGCTACCTCCACACGGCATCAACATTCCCCGTCCCCTGTTTCTCCCTTCATCTCAACCTGCCCTGACAACCTCTTACACGAATCATCCACACCGACACCTGTCACCCACATGACAAAATCCAGTCCATCCGGACCCAGCCACATACTGTAAAACTATAACACACATA
>CAYSRA010000155.1:0-3209 GCA_964433205.1 uncultured Thiohalobacter sp.
CTTCGTGGTGGTGGTAGTTCTTGCGCAGCGGAGCTGTTCGTGCCATCAGTGCCAGCATCTTGCGGAAGTTGCTGATGCCGGTAGCGGCGAGGGTCTTGATGGGGCCGGCGGAGATGGCGTTGACGCGGAGGCCGTCAGGGCCGAGGCTCTGCGCCATGTAGCGCACATTGGCTTCGAGGCTGGCTTTAGCCAGGCCCATGACGTTGTAGTTGGGCATGGCTTTTTCGGCGCCGTAGTAGCTCAGGGTCAGCAGCGCGCCGTCCCGGCCTTCCATCATCCGGCAGCCGGCCTTGGCCAGTGCGGAGAAGCTGTAGGAACTGATTTCGTGTGCAACCCGGAAACCTTCGCGGCTGACCGATTCGAGGTAGTCGCCTTCCAGTTCCGCGCGCGGGGCGAAGGCGACGGAGTGGACAATGATGTCGAGGTGGTCCCAGTAGTCGTCGAGGTGGTCGAACACGGCGTCGATCTGTTCGTCGTCGGAGACGTCACAGGGCACGATAATTTCGGTGCCGCATTCGGCGGCCATTTTCTCGACCCGGTCGCGCAGTTTGTCATTCTGGTAGGTGAAGGCGAGTTCGGCGCCTTCGCGCTGCATGGCTTTGGCGATGCCCCAGGCAATCGACCGGTTGCTGGCGAGTCCAACGATGAGCGCACGTTTGCCGGTAAGAAATCCCATGGCGGCGTATGACCTCTGTTATGGTGTTTGGTGGCGCTAAGGTACCGGAAAAGTGCGGCAACTGGAAGTCCTGTGAAAGCCCGCCGGTGCACCCTATAATGCGGGCTCATGCATGCGCCATACACGTGGTTCGACAGGTTGGGGAGGGTTTCCGGGTGGCTGGGGTGGGTCCTCGTCAGCGTTATCCTCGCGGGCTGCGGTGATCAGCCGTGGAACAGCCCGTACCCGCCGGACCAGGCGGGCAAGAACATCCTCTATTCCTCGTTCAGTGCGCGGCCCAAGCACCTCGACCCGGCGCAGTCCTACAGTTCCAACGAGGTGGTGTTTACCGGGCAGATTTACGAGCCGCCGCTGCAGTACCATTTCCTCCGCCGTCCCTACGAACTCGAAGCCTTGACGGCGACGCAGGTACCCGAGCCTTATTACCTCGATGCCGGGAGCAAACGCCTCGGTCCCGATGCGTCGGATGACGCCATCGCTTTCAGTGTCTACGACATTGAAATCAAACCTGGTATTCGTTACCAGCCACACCCGGCTTTCGCGCGGGATGACGCGGGCAACTTCGCGTATCACAATCTCGGTGCCGAAGATCTCGACGATGTCGATACGCTGGCGGATTTCCCGCTCACCGGCACGCGCGAACTGGTCGCCGCCGACTACGTTTACGAAATCAAGCGGCTCGCGCACCCGCACCTGCATTCGCCGATCTTCGGCCTGATGGCCGACTACATTGTCGGTTTGAAGGAGTACGCCGACATCCTGCGCAAGGCGTGGGACGATCAGGTGGAGCAGGGCGAGCGGCCGGCGGTGCTGAAGCTCGATGACCTCCCACTGCAGGGCGCCACCGTGCTGGACCGCTATCACTACCGGATCACGGTGCGCGGCAAGTACCCGCAGTTCCGTTACTGGCTGGCCATGCCGTTTTTCGCGCCGGTGCCGTGGGAGGCGGATGTATTCTACAGCCAGCCGGGCATGAAAAAACGCAATATCACACTGGACTGGTACCCGGTTGGCACCGGCCCCTACATGCTCACGGTGAATAACCCGAACCGGCAAATGGTGCTGGAACGCAATCCGAATTTCCGTGGTGAACGTTACCCCGACAGCGGCGAGCCCGGTGACCGCGAAGCCGGTTTTCTCGACGACGCCGGCCGCAAGATGCCGTTCATCGACAAGGTGATCTACAGCCTGGAGAAAGAGGCGATCCCGACCTGGAACAAGTTCCTGCAGGGCTATTACGATGCCTCCGGCGTCAGTTCGGACAGTTTCGACCAGGCGATACAGGTGGGCAGCAGCGGCAGTATTTCCCTGACCCCTGCGTTGCAGGCGCGCGGCATTCATCTCAACACTGCCGTTGCAACGTCGATCTATTATATGGGCTTCAACATGCTCGACCCGGTGGTGGGCGGCAACAGTGAACGCGCGCGCCTGCTGCGTCGTGCCATCACCATTGCCATGGACTACGAGGAATTCATTTCGATTTTTGCCAACGGTCGCGGCATCCCTGCGCAGAGTCCGCTGCCGCCGGGGATCTTCGGTTACCGCGCAGGCCGGGAGGGAATAAACCCGTACGTGTATGACTGGACGCCGCGCGGACCAAAGCGCAAGTCGATCGAGGAAGCACGGCAACTGCTGGCGAAGGCCGGCTACCCGGACGGGCGCGACATAAAGACCGGCAAACCGCTGGTACTGTATCTCGATGCGACCGGCGGCGGGCCGGACGACTCGGCGCGCCAGAACTGGATACGCAAGCAGTTCGCCAAGCTGGATATCCAGTTGCAAATCCGCAATACCGACTACAACCGCTTCCAGGACAAGATGCTCAAGGGCACGGCGCAGATTTTCCAGTGGGGCTGGAACGCCGACTACCCCGATCCCGAGAACTTCCTGTTCCTGCTGTACAGCAAGAATGCTAAGTTTCAGAAGAACGGCGAGAACGCGGCCAACTACAGTAACCCGGAATACGACCGTTTGTTCGAACAGATGAAGAGCATGGACAATGGTCCGGAACGGCAGGCGATCATTGATCGCATGATCGACATCCTGCGCCGTGACGCGCCCTGGGCATTCGGTTTTCATCCCAAACAGTTCGTGCTGTATCACGACTGGTACTACAACGCCAAGCCCAACCTGATGGCGAACAATACACTGAAATACAAGCGTCTTGACCCGATTCTGCGCGAGCAGAAACGACGCGAGTGGAACAAGCCCATCGTCTGGCCGCTGGGCCTGATCGCGTTACTGCTGGTGCTGATGATTATTCCGGCGGTCATCGGTTACCGCCGTCATGAGAACCGGCGCATGCTGGTGGAGACAGACTGATGCTGGCCTATATCATCCGTCGCCTGCTGTATGCCGTGCCGATCCTGATCGGTGTCAACCTGATCACCTTTGTCCTGTTCTTCGTCGTCAACAGCCCCGACGACGTGGCGCGCATGCACCTCGGTATGAAACACGTGACGCCGGAGGCGATCCAGAAATGGAAGGTCGAGCACGGCTACGACCAGCCGTTGCTGTACCACAGTGACGAGCA
>CAYSRA010000155.1:3309-5141 GCA_964433205.1 uncultured Thiohalobacter sp.
GTGCTGATGTCCATTTCCGGGCTGTTCTACATCATTGCCGGGCAATACCTGTTCAGCAAGGTGCTGCACCTGGTGCCTATCTCCGGTTACGAGCCGGGCTGGCAGGCCTGGCGTTTCGTGTTGTTGCCGGTCTTGATCGGCGTGTTCTCCGGGCTGGGTTCCAGCGGGCGCTGGTACCGCACCATATTCCTGGAAGAGATCGGGCGTGACTATGTGCGCACCGCGCGCGCCAAGGGTGTGCCGGAACTGAAGCTGCTGTTCACCCATGTGTTACAGAACGCCATGGTGCCGATCCTGACCGGCGTGGTGGTGGTGTTGCCCTTGTTGTTCATGGGCAGCCTGATCATGGAATCCTTCTTCGGTATTCCGGGGCTGGGCAGCTACACCATCGAGGCCATCCAGACGCAGGACTTCGCCATCGTGCGTGCCATGGTATTCCTCGGTTCGGTGTTGTACATCCTCGGCCTGCTGCTCACCGACCTTTCCTATACGCTGGTCGATCCAAGGATACGCCTGTCATGATCAAGCCGGTGATACTGTGGACCGATGCGCTGGTGTTCCTGCTGGTCGTGGTCGTGCTGGCATTTGCCTTCTATGCGCGGCGTCACGAACATCTGCGTGCACCCTGGCGTGAAGTGGTGCGTGGCCGTATCGCGGTGGCGTCGCTGGTGGTGCTGGCATTCTACACAGTCACCGGCTTGCTGGATTCGGTGCACTACCGCCAGGCGCTGCCGGTGCAGGAAGGGCAGGTAGAGATGCAGTACAGCGGCGAGGTTGTCAGCCTGCTGGATGCGTTGCTGGGTAATGTCGGTACCCAGCTTGAGAAAACCTACTCGGCGCCATTTGCCTATACGCTGTACACCCGTGAAACCGTGGTCGACGAAAACGGCGTGCAGAAGCGTATTTTCCCGCGCCTGAGGTACGGTGGTGCACACCTCGACGATCCGCAACGCCAGCGTGTTGCCGATATTGCCAGCCGTTCGCTGACGTCGCTGGCGCAGGCCATTGCGTTCACGGTGTTGTTGTTTTTCCTGCTTGCCTGGCTGCTGGGCAGGCACTGGCAGTGCTCGACATTGACTGCGGTTCGACGTGTGTTGCGCGGCGAAACCCGGGTGCCGTGGCGTACCGCGCTGTTCACGATATTCCTGTTCGCGCTGCTGGCAGCGCTGATCGTCAATCTCGCCAGTGCCTGGCATGTGTTGGGCACCGACAAGGTCGGCAAGGATGTGCTTTACCAGACCATCAAGAGCATCCGCACCGGTCTGGTGATCGGTACCCTGACCACACTGATCATGCTGCCGTTCGCCGTGATACTGGGCATGATGGCGGGTTACTTTCGCGGCTGGGTGGATGACGTGATTCAATATCTCTACACCACGCTGAACTCGATACCGGGCGTGCTGCTGATCGCGGCCTCGGTGCTGATGATGCAGGTGTACGTGGACACCCACCCGGAACTGTTCGAGACCATGGCAGAGCGTGCCGACCTGCGTCTGCTGTTCCTGTGCCTGATTCTCGGTATCACCAGCTGGACCGGCCTGTGCCGCCTGTTGCGCGGCGAGACGCTGAAACTGCGCGAACTGGACTATGTTCAGGCCGCCAACGCCTTCGGGGTGGCGCGGCGGGTGATCCTGGTGCGCCACCTGTTGCCGAACCTGATGCACCTGGTGCTGATCGCGGTGGTCATCGATTTCAGCGGGCTGGTGCTGGCGGAAGCGGTGTTGTCCTATGTCGGTGGCGGTGTTGACCCTGTCCCCTATAAAACTCTGACGCTGCCGACGGCACTACCCTGGTAGAGCCCGGTGGGCGGCGAAACATGCAAATCATAAAGA
>CAYSRA010000156.1:0-4926 GCA_964433205.1 uncultured Thiohalobacter sp.
CGGTGGACATCAGGCCGCGCTTGATGCCCCAGTTGTCGTGCAGCACCTTGGCGACGGGAGCCAGGCAGTTGGTGGTGCAGGACGCGGCGGAGACGATCTTCTGGCCCGCGTAGGTCTCGTGGTTGACGCCGTACACGAACATCGGGGTTCCGTCCTTGGAAGGCGCGCTCTGCACAACCTTTCCGGCGCCGGCGTCGATGTGCTTCTGACAGGTCTCTTCGGTGAGGAAGAAGCCGGTGCACTCGATGACGATATCCACGTCGATGTCGCCCCACTTGAGATCGGCCGGGTCGCGCTCGGCAGTCAGGCGAATGGTCTTGCCGTTAACAACCAGGTTGTTGCCTTCGACCGCGATGTCGCCGTCGAAGTTGCCGTGCACGGAATCGTACTTCAGCATATAGGCCAGGTAATCAGCGTCCAGCAGGTCGTTGATGCCGACTACTTCGATGTCATTGAAGTCCTTGCTGATCGCGCGGAACGCCATGCGCCCGATACGGCCAAAACCATTGATACCGACTTTGATTGTCATGTTTATCTCTCCGTAATTCTCTTGGTGTTTAACTGTAAATAATTCAAACATCCCGGTCATTGCGTTGCCTTGACCCGAAAGGGCAAGGCAGCGCAATGACCGGCTTTAAAATAAAACCTAGAGCACGTCTTCCACGGCCTTGACCACGTTCTCCGTGGTAAAGCCGAAGTGCTTGAACAGGTCGGCGGCCGGCGCGGATTCACCGAAGGTGTTGATGCCGATGACCTTGCCTTCCAGGCCGACGTACTTGACCCAGCCGTCGGTCACGCCTGCTTCCACCGCCACGCGCGCCTTCACGGAAGAGGGCAACACGGACTCGCGGTAGGCCTCGTCCTGGGCATCGAAGACATTGGTGGAAGGCATGGAAACCACGCGGATCTTCTTGCCAGTGAGCGCCTCGGCCGCATTCATGGCCAGTTCCACTTCGGAGCCGGTGGCGATGATGATGGCGTCCGGCGTGCCGTCGCAATCCTTGAGGATGTAGCCACCGCGCTCGATGTTGGCAATCTGCTCATCGGTGCGGTTCTGGTGGGCAAGGTTCTGACGCGAGAAAATCAGGCAACTCGGGCCGGTGGCGTGCTCGATAGCAGCCTTCCAGCACACGGCGGATTCGACCGCGTCGCACGGACGCCAGACCTGCATGTTGGGAATCAGGCGCAGGGTGGCGGTCTGCTCGACCGGCTGGTGGGTCGGGCCGTCTTCGCCCAGACCGATGGAGTCGTGGGTATAGACGAAGATGCTGCGGATTTTCATCAGCGCCGCCATACGCAGGGCGTTACGGGCATACTCGGAGAACATCAGGAAGGTGGCGCCGTAGGGAATGAAACCGCCGTGCAGCGCGATACCGTTCATGATGGCGGACATGCCGAACTCGCGCACACCGTAGTAGATGTAGTTGCCGTCGGACACGGTCTTGCTGATGCCGCGGGAACCGGACCAGATGGTCAGGTTGGAACCGGCAAGGTCGGCGGAACCGCCCATGAACTCGGGCAGCAGCGGGCCGTAGCCGTTCAGCGTGTTCTGGGAAGCCTTGCGCGAAGCAATGGTTTCGGCCTTTTCGTTCACCACGTTGACGAACTTTGCGGCCTCTTCCGCCCAGTTGGCCGGCAGTTCACCCGCCATGCGGCGTTCGAACTCGGCAGCCAGTTCCGGGAAAGCGGCCTTGTAGGCGGCAAACTTCTCGTTCCACGCGGCTTCGGCAGCATTGCCCTTTTCCTTCGCATTCCAGCCGGCATAGATGTCGTCCGGGATCTCGAAGGGAGGATGGTTCCAGCCGAGGTTTTCGCGGGTGGCCTTGATTTCGTCGTCACCCAGCGGCGCGCCGTGACAATCGTGGCTGCCGCACAGGTTCGGTGCGCCATAACCGATGACGGTCTTGGTGCAGATCAGGGTGGGCTTGTCGTTAACCGACTTGGCTTCACGGATAGCTTTATCAATGGCTTCGGAATCGTGACCGTCGACGTCGCGAATAACGTGCCAGCCGTAAGCTTCGAAACGCTTGGGCGTGTCATCGGTGAACCAGCCTTCCACGTGACCGTCGATGGAGATGCCGTTGTCATCCCAGAACGCGATCAGCTTGCCCAGGCCCAGGGTACCGGCCAGCGAGCAGGATTCGTGTGAGATGCCTTCCATCATGCAACCGTCGCCCATGAAGACATAGGTGTTGTGATCGACGATGTGGTGACCGTCACGGTTGAACTGACCGGCCATCACCTTTTCGGCGATCGCCATGCCCACGGCATTGGTAATGCCCTGGCCGAGCGGGCCGGTGGTGGTCTCGACGCCCGGCGTGTAACCGTACTCCGGGTGACCCGGGGTCTTGGAATGCAGCTGACGGAAGTTCTTGATGTCTTCGATAGACAGGTCGTAACCGGTCAGGTGCAGCAACGAGTAGATCAGCATCGAGCCGTGACCGTTGGACAGGACGAACCGGTCACGATCGACCCACTTGGGATTATTGGGGTTGTGGTGCATGTGGTCGTTCCACAGCACTTCGGCGATGTCCGCCATGCCCATCGGGGCGCCCGGGTGGCCGGATTTGGCTTTCTGTACCGCGTCCATGCTCAAGGCACGAATCGCATTCGCTAGTTCTTTACGCGAGGCCATCGCTGTCTCCTGTTCAGTGTCTTAAAACCGGTTTGCCGCCTGTCACGAAAGGCAACAAAGCCGCCACATCCGATCGGGAGTATGGCGACTCGTGAATGTGTTCTCTGCCAGGCCGGGGCGCTGTGCCTGCCCGCGCAACCGGCATCGCACCCGACGCGTGACGCCAGCAGGCGCTGCGGCCATGCGGCCGGGTCGGATCGAGCGCGACATTCTCCAACAGATGGGGTGCCGGAGCAACCGTTGATTTGTATTCACGACATTTTGTTGACGGTTTGCGGTGCATGGCGCAAGGCTGGTTTATACCTGCATAAATAAACCTTCGAGATCAGGCCGCCCGTCCCGCCGCCATCGAAGCACTTCCCGGCAAGCACTTTGGTTCAGGCGTTTTCGTCCTTCCATTTAATGGAGCACCCCATGCTCGGAATCTGCTCCTGTGGACCCTTGCCGGTACGCGCCACCTGCACCATGGCCTCGAACAGGTCACGCCGCGCGTCCGGTGGCGCGGCTTCCTTGCGACTGGCATCGAGGCGGCCGCGGTACTGGAGTTCGAGATCCTTGTTGTAGCCGAAAAAGTCCGGTGTGCAGACCGCCCCGTAAGCTCGCGCGACCTCCTGGGTCTCATCCATAAGGTAGGGAAACGGGAAGTTCTCGCGCTCGGCAATGGCTTTCATGTTCTCGAACGAGTCCTCGGCGTACTCACTCGGATCGTTGGACATGATGGCCACGCTGTTCACGCCGTACTCGCGCAGTTCGCGGGTATCGCGCACCAGGCGATCGAGAATAGCCTTCACATAAGGACAGTGGTTGCAGATAAACATGACCAGCAGCCCCTTCTCGCCCTTGCACTGATCCAGCGTCCAGATCTTGCCATCGACTCCGGGCAGCGCAAAATCGACGGCGGGTTTTCCAAATTCACAGACGGGTGTTTCGAGAGATACCATGTCAAAAAACTCCAGTGTCAGAACCTGAGGGCGGCGAGTTTAGCGCAAGACGCGCGCTATCGGCACATGAGATGTTGTGGCGCGGTCGAGCACCTACCAGATCAGCGGATGGCTGCCCCCGACCGTAAGGGTTGCCGACAAGCGCCGAACCCGAGAGGAATCACCTAATGAACTGTATTAACTGGAATTCCGGGAAATGCATGGGCCAGGCCAGTCGTAATCTTTTACACTCGTAAATTTGGCGTTAAAACCACCTGACAATAACCCCATGAAATAACACGTTAAAGTAATACAAGCTACCGTTGGCATGTAAAGTGCGTGCTACCAATGTGATTAAAATAAATTCCCGGCCACTGGAAGATTCCTGAGTAAACAAAAACTGGGGCGGCCCGGGATCATGGAGGAGAAAAACCAGCATGCATGCTATATGGACCCGTTTTATCCTGGTGTCGTGGCTGACACTGGCAAGCGCCTCGGCATCCGCGGCGATTTACACCGACACCTTTAACCCGACACCCGATATTTTTCTCACCGGGCTGATAAACCCGCTTGGGCAGGACAGCGTGTCCTGGACGTTCGACATCACCAGTGACGGCTACCTACCCGGCACCAGCGACCCGATCCAGTCGGCCTCTATTGCGATGAGCCTGCGTGACGATACCGATACCATATGGTGGTCACCGATTTTCGAGTTTGCAACGATCCTGGTCGATAACGACTTTACCGCCTTCTGGGAAGTGGACACGGGCACGACCTCTATACAGGTCGAGTCAGTCATCACCCTGACCCAGACGGGCACACTGGACGTAACCCTGATCGCGCTCGTTGGCGACTTCTACTTTGAAGATGCCACACTGACCGCAGACACAACGGTGGTTCCGGTTCCTGCTGCGGTCTGGCTGTTTGGCTCCGGACTCGTCGGCCTTGCGGGAGTCGCTCGACGCAAGAAAGCCTGAACCCGGATCCGACCGTTTTATACAAAAGCCCGGCTACGCCGGGTTTTTTATATCCATCTATCCAGGCGGTTGACCTTCGCGGAGGGTATCTACTAGACTGGTTGCCACAGCGCCGATTTGAAATCAGATTGCGGGCGCTCTACAAATACGGCTAAAGCGAGGAAAAACAAAGACTTTCCAAAACCCGCTTGAGCTGTCGCCAAGCGGGTTTTTTGTTTTCAGGAGAGAAATATAATGAGCGAACACCTTTTTACCTCTGAATCGGTTTCCGAAGGTCATCCAGACAAAATGGCTGACCAGGTGTCAGATGCCATACTCGACGCGATTCTGGCCGAGGATCCACACGCACGCGTCGCCTGCGAGACGCTGTTCAAGACCGGTATGGTCATGATTG
>CAYSRA010000157.1:0-4856 GCA_964433205.1 uncultured Thiohalobacter sp.
TCTGGTGTTCCGGTTGTCACGCCAGTGGCATTGCCGGGTAGCTACGTTCGGAAGGGATAACCGCTGAAAGCATCTAAGCGGGAAGCCCCCCCCAAGATGAGGTCTCACCGGGAACTTGATTCCCCTGAAGGGTCGTCGAAGACTACGACGTTGATAGGCTGGGTGTGGAAGTGCAGTAATGCATGAAGCTAACCAGTACTAATTGCCCGTGAGGCTTGACCATATAACACCCAAACGATCTGGGTGTTGATTCAAGCGCAACATACCAATCTTTAACAACTTTCCTTATTCGGTTCAATGGGGTCAGACTCGATTGATCACAGCTGACAAATCAGCCTGTGGCATTGACGAGATCAATCGAGTCTGACCCCATTGAACCAACCAGTTTGCCTGGCGGCCATAGCGAGTGTGAACCACCCGATCCCATCCCGAACTCGGAAGTGAAACCGCTCAGCGCCGATGATAGTGTGGGGGCTCCCATGTGAAAGTAGGACACTGCCAGGCTTTAATATCGAAATACCCGATCACACGGTGGTCGGGTATTTTTTTGTCTCGAGTTTGGCAATAACCCGTTACGTTGAAGGTAATTCGCCCCTGGTCTATATGTTAGGGGGTAACAATCAGACGGGATTGGGATAATGTCAGAATCCAGACTACTACCGCTACACCCGCTACCGGCAGCGGCGGGATACTTCGAACCCAGTCAGGAATTTGTCGAGCGTTTGACCATGGACTCGCCAGCGGCTGCGGCGATGACGGATTTGCGCCAGCAAATCGCCCAGACTGTGGAGCCGGACGTGTCGATCGACTGGGCGCTGCAGCGCATGAAATCCGCCGGCGTTCGATTATTGCTCGTCGTGGACTCCAGCAAGCGGGTCACCGGACTCATTACCTCGACGGATATCCAGGGTGAAAAGCCGATCAAGTTTCACCACCAGCTTGGTCTTCGTCATGAAGAAATAATGGTTCGCGATATCATGACGCCGCAGCCTGAGCTGGATGTGGTCGAACTTGCCGATGTCCGGCGAGCCAGCGTTGCTGATGTGGTTGCGCTGCTGAAACGTGTCGGTCGGCGGCATGCGCTGGTGCTTGATCGGGATCCACACTCGGGTAACCCGGCGATCCGGGGGATTTTTTCGGCCTCCCAGATCGAAAAACAACTGGATCGGATAATCGAGACGATCTCGGTCGCGCAGACCTTCGCCGAGGTGGAAGCCGCGCTTAACAGCCAGGCTTAAAGTGCCGGCTGTGCGACCAGCAAAGCTTCCGGAACGGCGTTGTTGATGGCGGCGGGCAATCGCCAGCTGACCCGCGCCTCCGGGCGTACGATGACCCACAGTACGTTCAGTTTCAGATTGAGGTCGGCAAACACGACCGCGTGAGTGTAGCGTTTCAGCACCCGCTCGATTTTCGCCACGGTTTCCTCGATCAGGTAGTCCGGTCGGTTGCGCAGCTTCGGAATGATCATCATGAAATCGCAAAGCGGGCGCCCGTTCTCGTCTTCGCGCGGGGCGCGTTTGTACAGAGGGAGCGATGGAATGAGTTCCAGCGAGCGTTTCAGGTTTTGCTGAGAACCTTTTTGCAGTGCAGTCATGGCCGGTTCCGTGTGGTCTTGAATAATTATAGCGTGGGGCGCGTCCCCCGTTTCAGCTATCGGCGGACACCCGTCAACATTAAATTTCAGTGTAGCAGCCGCGACCGGTCGGCGTATCCGGATACTTCGCGGGGCGTTGCGGTTTACCGCTTTGGGCTGTGTTAAACTGCCGCAATGTCAATATGTTATAGACTGGTCGAGTCCCTGGCAGATGGTCGCTTCCACTCCGGTGAAGGGCTAGCAAAAATGCTGGGCGTGAGTCGGGCGGCAATCTGGAAGCAGATGAGGAAGCTCGACCGGCTCGGGCTGGACGTGTACGCCGTGCGCGGGCGGGGATATCGTCTGGCGGCACCCTTCGAACCGCTGAACGTGGACAGCATTTCACGTCATATGGACACACCTGTCCGCGAACGTATCGAGGTGCTCGAAGTGTTGCAGGAGGTTGATTCTACCAGCGATTTCCTCAAGCGCAGGGGGCCACCACCGTCGAGTCAATTCATTCGGGTATGCCTTGCCGAGTGGCAACGTGCCGGACGCGGGCGTCGTGGACGCAGCTGGGTTTCGCCCTACGGCGCAAACCTGTATCTGTCACTGGCCTGTGTGCTCAACGAAGGTGTTCTGCAATCGGGTGGTTTGAGTCTCGCGGTGGCGATTGCGGTACACCGGACACTGCGTGGTGCCGGCGTCGAGGGCCTGGGACTCAAGTGGCCTAACGATATTTTCTTCCAGGGACGCAAGCTGGCAGGTATCCTGCTTGACGTTTCCGGTGAGAGCGGTGACAACTACCATGTCATTATGGGTATCGGGATTAACCTGCGCATGCCGGAATCGGCGGGCGTGAATATCGACCAGCCCTGGGCTGATCTCAGCAAGCAGGGACTGGAACAGCAACGAAATCAACTTGCAGGAAAACTTTTGGAAAATCTCGTACAGGTTATCGACAACTTTACCGGCCAGGGCCTTGCCGCGTTCGCGGATGAATGGCGGCGCTATGATATAACGCACGGCCTTCAGGTGAATCTCCACGCCGGGCAACGGGAAAGTGTCAGCGGGGTGGCAAGGGGTGTCGATGCTCACGGCGCCCTGCTTATCGAGCGGAACGGAGAGCTCCAGGCATTCCATGCCGGTGAAGTCAGCATGCGGTTGGCGGGATGAATCTGCTTGTCGATATTGGCAACACCCGAATCAAGTGGGCGTTGCAGGACGGCGATGAATGGACCAGTGGTACGCCACTGGTGCGTGGCAACAAGGCGTTCAAGGATATTGCCCGCCCCGCCTGGAAAGAACTGGATACCCCGGAGCGGGTTATCGTTTCGAATGTCGCCGGCGCGGAATTTGAAAAATCTGTTCGCACCTGGGTCAAGCGGCGCTGGAAGATTGTGCCGGAGTTTCTGCACAGCCAGGCTTCGCAGTGTGGCGTGACCAATGCCTATACGAAACCCGAACGACTGGGGAACGACCGCTGGGCGGCGTTGATTGCCGCCCATGCGCAGTGTCACGGGCCGGCGGTGATTCTGGGTTGTGGCACGGCAATCACTATTGATGCGCTGGCGGCCGACGGTCGTCACCTGGGCGGCTTGATTACACCCGGTATCAAGCTGATGATTTCGTCAGTGTGTGCCAGTGCCGCGGATGTTGAGCTCGGGGAAGATGGCGCCGGTGAAATCGTACTGCTCGCCAGCAGTACCGAATCCGCGGTGCTGGGAGGGAGCCTGTATGCGGCGGTGTCACTGCTGGACCGGGTCAGCGCGGATCTGCGTGGCGAACTTGGTCAAAATTGCACGGTGCTGGTGACCGGTGGCGATGCAGAGCGGCTGATACCACTGCTCGACAGCCGGCCGAAACATGAGCCTGAGCTTGTTCTGCAAGGACTCGCGGTATTTGCCAGGGAGACCGCTGCTTGAAGTATCTGGTTTATCTGTTGATTGTGCTGAACCTGGCGTATTTTGCCTGGCAGCGCACGCAGCCACCGGCGCAGCCACCTGCGCCGCGGCTGGCGCCGTTGCCGTCCGATGTCGAACCACTGGTTCTGTTGTCGGAACGTAAACGCACCCGGCCGCCGGCGAATGCGCTGGAGGAGATCCCCGATCAGGTCGAAGCGCAGACCGGTACCGGTCCTGAGCCGGCGAAGCCGGTGCCTGCCGAGGCGGAATCGCCGCTGCTGCCGGAAGTGGTGCCGGTTTGTCGTACCGTCGGCCCGATTACGGCGCCCGATGAAGCGGCCAATTTACGGGACCGGTTGTCAGAACAGGGTTATCCGACCGTTTTGAGAGAGGGTGAAATCCAGGTGCCTGCCGGTTACCAGATTTATCTGCCGGCAATGCCCTCCGCACAGGCGCAGGAAATTGTCAGAAAGCTCGAGGCCGCCGGTATGACGGACTATTTCGTCGGTCGGCACAACCGCATTTCACTGGGTATTTTTTCCAGCAAGAGCAAGGCGCGGGTACGCCAGCAAGCCGTGCAGTCGCTGGGCTACGATGCGGCACTCGATGCCCGTTACCGGACCCGCAAGGTGTACTGGATCGATTTTCAGGATGCGGCGGGCAGCCCGGAACAATCCGCCGACTGGCGACAGGTGCTGGCTTTCTACCCCGAACTGAAAGCGCAGCAGGTCAGCTGCGAATAGATTGCGGAGCACCGGCCGCTCGAATACAATAACGCCCCGTTTGGGGCAGTTTCACAATGCCGGTGTAGCTCAGTTGGTAGAGCAACTGACTTGTAATCAGTTTGTCGGGGGTTCGACTCCTCTCACCGGCTCCAACTTATTCATATAACAACAAATTTTTTGCCCTTACGGTTCCCCTTGATCTGAGTCAATGTGGCGCTGTCGCCACGGTAATACCATCCGATACCGTCACCAGGACGGATATTTGGCATGGGGCTATCCAAAGAGCAACCAAACAGCGAAACATACATTCCTGAAGTGTTCGAGCCGTGTTGTGGCCTGTATCCGGGCATTTCCTCGTTCACGGGCGAGTATGACGCCTCCGATTACCGCGAATGGGTGTTACGCAGCAATGGTGATCCTGTTCCTGCTCCGCTGATGCTGGCTGTCGAGGACAGTGTGCGAGCGGATGGCGTGAGTGCCGATGATGCCTCCGCGCAGCAATTGCCATGGCACACGACAATTACACGGGAAATACTGCTGCAGGGAGCACTGTTTGACAAGGACAGGCCGCTTGAGGGTATGGTGTGCGCGCCCAGCGTCACGACCGGCTGGAGTAACGATGCCCTGTATGAATTGTCGCGTTGTATCCAGGAT
>CAYSRA010000158.1:0-4786 GCA_964433205.1 uncultured Thiohalobacter sp.
TCTATTGGGCGTCTGGCACGATCAGCTGGGTCTATGGGACAGGGCCGGCCTCGCTGCGGTGATCCCGCAGGATCGGGTTAACCCAGAGTTCCAGCAGGGTGGTGATCGAGGTGTCGCCGATGTGCACCACTTCGCCATAGCAGCATACGACGTCGCCGACCTTGACCGGTTTGATGAACTTGATCGAGTCCACCGCCACCGTCACAGTGCGGCCCTGGGCGATTTCCTTGGCAAGTATGCTGCCGCCGATATCCATTTGCGACACGATCCAGCCGCCAAAGATATCGCCGTTCGGGTTGGTGTCGGCCGGCATGGCGAGGGTGCGCAACAGTACCTCGCCGCGGGGCTGTACCTGGATGTCTGTCATGGGACGGGATTCCTGATTTATGTGTGCTGACTTTACCACCGGGTGTGTTTTGCCGGTATTCATCTTTTGTTCATCTGCCCGTCACAAGTCCGCCATGTTAGGCGACGATCCTGTTGCCAGGGTCATAGGGCCCCGTATTCGACTGGAGTGCTATCAATGGAATTCTATATTCGAGAACTGCCCGATGGTCAGGCCACACTGATGACGCGTGACGGCCTGTACCTGTTTACATTCCGGAACCTGGATGTGGCGCGTGAAGCTTGCGAGGACTGGTATCGGACCCACGGCAACGAAGCCGGCGAGATCACCGGCATGAGCGACGGCGACGTGTCCTGCAGCGTGTTCGGCTAGCGTTGCCTCAGGCGGTGTGGCAAGCCGTCCCGGATCCCGCTAAGCTGTACCCGGCCACCGCCACGCCGGCGGGTTCCGGGAGGGTTATAAAATGAAGTTAAGCCATAGGGTTACATCGCTTATATTAAGTGTTTTCTTGATCAATATGTCCTTCGGCACGGCAACGGCGGGCATGCTGGGCAACGCGGCCATCTTGGCACAGGGTGCGCAGACAGCGGAACGCCAGGCGCTCGTCGAGCGGCTGCAGCGCAGCGAGGTACGTGAACAACTGCTGGCGATGGGCGTGCAGCCGGATGCCGTGGAGTCCCGTATTCGCCAACTCAGCGACGCAGAAGTCGCGCAGCTGAACCAGCAGATCGCCGATGCCCCTGCCGGCAGCGGTGTGGTCGAGCTGCTGGTTCTCATATTCCTCGTGTTCGTGGTTACTGACGTAATCGGCGCAACCGATATTTTCCCGTTCATTCATCCCGTCAGCCAGTAACGCATGCGGTCAGCCCGGGTTTTTCAGGCGGCGCTGATCTGCCTGTTCTGCCTTGGCGGCTGCGCGGTAACGTCGCACCATCCGCCGCTTCTGCACGCGGAGGAACGTGGTCTGCCGCGAACTGTCGCGCTCGACGATACACCGTTCTTCCCGCAGACCCGTTACCAGTGCGGCCCGGCGGCACTGGCCACCGTATTGCAGGCGCAGGGGCTCGATGCGTCGCCCGGGGCGTTGTCGCCGCAAGTCTACCTGCCTGGCCGCAAAGGCAGTCTGCAGGTCGAGATGATTGCCGCAGCCCGGCAGCACGGTGGTCTGCCCTATGTGCTGGACCCCTCGTTCGCTGCGCTCCTTGCCGAGGTGGCGGCGGGCAACCCGGTACTGGTCCTTCAGAATCTGGGCCTGAGCCTGTTACCGGTATGGCACTACGCTGTGGTAACGGGGTACGACCTGGATCAGGAAATGCTCACCCTGCGTTCCGGCAAGTTGAAGCGGCGTCAAACGTCCTTTGCTGTGTTCCGGCGCACCTGGCGGCGCGCCGGCAACTGGGCGCTGGTGGTTATGCCGGCCGGCGGAATACCCGCCACTGCAACTGTTACAGCGTACCTGAAGGCGGCACTTGCGCTGGAGGAGGCCGGGCTGACGACACAGGCCACCGAGGCCTATCGGGCCGCTACAGGGCGCTGGCCGGGACAGGCCGGGGCCTGGCTGATGCGGGGCAATCTGGCGTATGCGGCGCAGCGGATAGACGAAGCGGTTGAAGCGCTGTTGCAGGCGACAAGGCTTGCACCGACCGACATCAGAACCTGGAACAACCTGGCCTACGCGCTGCGGGCGCAGGGCTGTGCGGAGCAGGCGAAAGCGGCCCTGCAATGCGCGTTGAGTATTGTGCCGGGGGACAGCAACCTGCGTGACTCCCTGCAGGACATTAATCAACCCGTGTCCGGTTTGCAGCCCGAACACTGTATACAGATCAGTTGCGGGCTTTCGCGGGGAGCTGGTTCTGTTCGAGCGAATACAGGAACGGCTTTGCCAGCAGCGCAGCAATGAGGGCAATCGCGCCGTACGCCAGACTGCTCAGCGAAATCAGGTTGAGGACGGCTTCAGCCGCGTTGCGCTCCTGAATGTTGCTGTATTCGCCGACGATAATGAAATACACCGCAACAGAGAATACCACCAGACTCAGTATCACGTTACTGATCAGGAAGGCATGTATACGGCGGGACTTCTGTTTCTGCATGTGCAGCGCTCCATGGGGCTCCATAATGACGGCGCTACTCTAGCGAGGTTCGTGGTGAGGACATTTGATTTACGTCAAGTAACTGTGTTTTTATGTGCCTGGTTCTGTAACCGTAAGATTAAAAAGGCAGAATGCCGGAAGGCCCGGAAATAAAACGCACCGCTGACGCGCTCGCCGCGGCCCTGAAGGGCCGCAAGGTCAAGCGGGTGTATTTTGCGTTCCGTCGATTGCGGCGCTTCAGCAGGAAGCTGGCCGGCGCCGGAATCCTGGATGTAAGCTCTCGCAGCAAGGCCATACTGACGCAGTTCGACAACGGCCTGACGATCTATACCCACAACCAGCTCTATGGTCGCTGGGTGATTCTGCCCGACGGTAATTATCCCGACAGCTCCCGTTCGTTACGCCTGGCAATTCATACCCGGGATACCATGGCCTTGCTGTACAGCGCTTCCGACATTGAAGTGCTGAAAACATCGAATCTCGATCAACACCCCTACCTCCGCAAACTGGGTGTCGAACTTCTGGGCGACGATACCCGCGTGGATGATGTCATTGCCCGCTTTGACGACCCGCGGTTTCACCGCCGCAACCTGATGAACCTGTTACAGGACCAGCACTTTATTGCCGGCATGGGGAACTATCTGTGCTGCGAGGCACTGCACGTCAGCGGTATACATCCCAACCTGCGCCTGGCAGATCTGACCCGGGCGCAACGCCACCGGTTGGCGAAAAACTGTTTCAGGCTCACCTGGCAGTCCTATAAAACCGGGGGCATCACCAATCAGCTGACGCGTGCAGAAAAGATGCGCAGGGCGGGCGTGGCATTCGAGGACTACCGCTTTCACGTATACCGCCGCGAAGGGCTGCCCTGTTACCGGTGCGGCACCCTCATTGTGAAAGGCCGGTACGGCGGCAGGGTAGGGTATATCTGTCCCCGTTGTCAGCCGAAATCAGGCGTGTCTTGCGAGCGTGGTCAGAATCGCCTTCGCGTGCAGGACAGGCAGTGAAAAGTGGCCTTCACCCGGCACCATGGCGAGTTCCGCATCCGGCAGCTGTGCGTGCACGTATTCACTGTGGCTGAACGGCACAATATTGTCCGCGTTGCCGTGCCACAGGTGAATGTGCTTGCGGATATTCACGAGTTCGAACCCCCACGGTCTCCTGTAGATCACCATGTCCTGGACGGATGCGAGCGGACCCTGGCGAAACGATTCGTGAAGATTGCGGGACAACCTGTCCAGTATGTCGCTGCGCAACAGAACCGGCTTGTCAGCGCCGCCATTCAAATACGCGAACAGCCGCAATGCCTGTACGGGGTGTTTGGTCGCCAACCAGTCAAGCGGGTGGCCGAACATGATGCGCAGCAATGCGGGTGAGTGTTCAGCGAGATAAAAACCCAGCCGGGCCGTCCAGCCCATTGACCCGCGCAGCGCAGGGACACAAACCGGTCCAAGGCCGCAGACGATGCCGATCGAACTGATGCGCTCCGGTATTTCATGGGCGCAGGCCAGTGCGTACGGGCCGCCACCCGAAACACCGATTATTCCGAATGTGTCAACGCCCAGCATGTCGGCCAGCGCTACGACGTCGCCGGGCCAGTGCAGGAGTGAGCGGTTTTCCAGACCATCAGACAGGCCGTAGCCGGGGCGGTCCAGCGCATAAATGTGCAGGTGCAATGTTGTGGCCAGATCGTGCAGCAGCCGGGCTTCATAGCGCGACCCCGGTAACCCGTGAAAATAGAAAAACGGTTTGCCATCCTCCGCACCATAGCCGGCATATCCCAGTTTTCGGCCATCCGGTAGTTGCAAGGTCAGGGACGTTGTGTCGGTGTGCATGGCCAAAAAATAAAAGGGGACGGAGGGATTAAATAATATTCCCTCCGTCCCCTTTTAGCCAAGTCTAGTCGTGATGGTCTTCGTTCTCGTGTTCTTCATCGCGATCCTCATCGTCGTTTTCGGCGATTATGGTGGTAACACTTGCATTACCGTCTTCAAGTATCACGGTGATTGTGTAAACGCCTTCTTCGTCGCCGATCCGGACCGGTACATTGTAAATGCTGCCGTTTGGCCCGGTAATTCCGTCACCCGAGGTGGTCAGTATGTCGCTTGGCAGGATCGCGGGTTCAGAGCCTGCCGGACCGCTGATCATTGTGTGACCGATGATGGTGTCGTTTGCGTCCGGAACGCCGTTGAGATTGGTGTCCTTTAGCATGTGGACATGCGTCGGGTCCGCTGTCTGAATGTAGCCAACACCTGCAAGGCCTTTCTTCGGGATAACCGCGTCATGCTGGTTGGCGAGCTTGTCTAACAGCAGTAACCGTGCCGCATACGCTGATCCGTCCTAGAGCAGT
>CAYSRA010000159.1:0-4736 GCA_964433205.1 uncultured Thiohalobacter sp.
GAAAAGGAAACCGGTGCAGTATATCGTTCCGTGCGTTGCCCGTTGAATCAACCCGACGGGTCCAGTTCAGCGGGGGGCTGCCGGGAATACGTGCTCCTGTCTAAACCGGTAGCACAGGGTCTGCGTGAAAGTGCCATCGTTGTTGTTGACGGATTTCATGTCGCCGCTGATGCCGGCATATTGCCCCGTGCCGCCGACAATGGTGAGCAGGGAAGTTCCCTTGTCGAACTCGCGGCCGGCGACCTGAATGCTCCCGTTGTCGAATGTGAGCGTCCACTGGCACTGGAAACTGTGCGCCACGCGTGTGCGTATGCAGGTGCCGCTGTTGGTCCCGATCTTCTGTTCCCGCTCATTCAGTAGCGGTTGGTCAAACACCAGGATGTCGCCCACCGAGTCGCCGGCCTCGCCAACATCGATAAACTGTGCCTTGTCGGTACGGGCGTCGGCGACGGTAACGAGCGTGTGCGTTTGCTGCGGGGCACAGCCGACTATCAACAGTGTGCAGAGGGTCAACAGCGGATAGTTCACAGCGAAAAGGAATCTGTGCATATGGATGCCCCGTGAATATCGTCCGGCGGGAAATGCTACCAAAAAAAAACCCCGCCGGAGCGGGGTTCTTCGTATCGGCTTAACCGATGGGTCTTACCTAGGAGGCAGTAACGTTAGCCGCCTGGAGGCCCTTGGGGCCTTTTTCGATCTCATAAGTGACCGGCTGACCTTCGGTCAGGGTTTTGAAACCCGAACCCTGGATTGCGTTGAAATGCACGAACACGTCATCGCCGCCGTCATCCTGGGAAAGAAAACCAAAGCCTTTAGCTTCGTTGAACCACTTTACAGTACCTGTAGCCATATCATTTTTACCTTGAAATATATTAATTAAATTAGGGTGTTGCGTACAGGTAATGAAATGGGGAATTCAAAGGGTAACACGAAGGAACAACCAAACTGCCAATAACAAAATCTGTAGCTGCGAGCAGTATAAGGGACTATTCCAGGTTTTACCAGAAATTTATCCTGTATTACATTGAGATAACCGGGAACAGCTTGTTTATCCCCCGGGATACGGGGCGCGCCGGTTACCGCCGCTAGCCCGAACGGCTCCACGCCCGCGTCTGGACTATGCTTAACATACCATACCTGGAGTCCGATATATGTTGAGACTGACGCGGGTATTGCTCGCCATGCCGTTTTTGCTCGCGGGCGGTCTGCTGTTAACTGCGGAACCCGTCAGCAGTGCCGATAATCCTGTTATTCAACTGACTATCGATGGTGCCATTGGCCCCGCCACCGATGACTATATCGGGCGGGCGCTTGCAACCGCGGCCCGGCGCCAGGCAGAACTGGTCGTCATTCGCATGGATACACCGGGTGGCCTGGACACTGCCATGCGCGGCATCATAAAGAACATCACCAATTCCACCGTGCCGGTCGTAACCTATGTGGCACCCAGTGGTGCGCGCGCAGCCAGCGCCGGTACCTATATCCTGTATGCCAGTCATATTGCCGCCATGGCGCCGGGCACCAATGTGGGGGCCGCCACACCGATCCGGATTGGCGGCGGCTCGCCGCCCGGCAACAACGAAAAAGACCAGCCGGGTAAACCGGCCGGCGATACCGCGGCAGACACCGGTAAGCAGAAAATGATCAACGATGCTGTTGCCTACCTGCGCAGTCTGGCGGAATTGCGGGGGCGCAACCCGGAGTGGGCTGAGAAGGCCGTGCGTGAAGCCGCCAGCGTTCCTGCGAGTGAAGCCCTGCGGCTGGGTGTTATCGACATTGTCGCGACCGGCATGGCCGACCTGATGACACAGCTGGACGGTCGCGAAGTCACGGTAATGGGCCAGAAACGCGTCCTGCATACCACCGGCGCGGTTATCGACACGCTTGCGCCGGACTGGCGCAGCCGTTTTCTCAGCGTGATCACCAACCCCAATGTCGCCTATATCCTGATGCTCATTGGCATCTATGGCCTGATACTGGAGTTTTCCAGTCCCGGAGCCGTCGTTCCCGGAACGGTCGGTGCTATTTTCCTGCTGCTGGCGCTGTATGCGTTCCAGCTGCTACCGATCAACTACGCCGGTATGGGACTGATGCTGCTGGGTGTGGCGCTGATGGTCGGTGAAGCCTTTCAGCCCAGTTTCGGCGTGCTGGGTATCGGCGGACTCATCGCGTTTGTGGTCGGGTCCATTTTTCTGATGGATACCGATGTGCCCGGTTTCGGCATCGATATTTCGGTGATTGTCACCTTTACCGTCATTAGCGCACTGCTTTTTATCGTCGTCATCGGTATGGCGATCAAGGCGCGCCGGCGACCGGTGGTGAGCGGGCTGGAAGAACTGGTCGGTGGTGTAGCGACCGTGCTCGATGACTTTGATCGTGAGGGCAGGGTGTCCATTCACAGTGAGACCTGGCGGGCACGCAGCGATGTGCCACTGCACAAGGGTCAACAGGTAAGGGTTTCCGGCATCGAGGGTTTGACCCTGCGGGTAGAACCGCTGGAACCCTCAACACAGGAGGAAGAATCATGACAGCATATGCTTTGTACACCGTCCTGGTCGTGGTGGTGTTGTTCCTTGTCTCGGCTATCAGGATCCTGCGCGAGTATGAGCGCGGCGTCATCTTCCTGCTCGGGCGTTTCTGGAAGGTCAAGGGTCCCGGGTTAATTGTCATTGTCCCGCTTATCCAGCAAATGGTCAGGGTCGATCTGCGCACCGTCGTCATGGATGTGCCTACCCAGGACGTGATCTCCCATGACAACGTCTCGGTGAAAGTGAATGCAGTGGTCTATTTCCGTGTTATCGAGCCCGAGAAGGCCATTATCCAGGTCGAGGATTTCTATGAGGCGACCAGCCAGCTGGCCCAGACCACCCTGCGCTCCGTGCTGGGACAACACGAGCTGGATGAAATGCTGGCGGAACGTGAGCGCCTCAATACCGACATTCAGAGTTCACTCGATCAGCAGACCGATGCCTGGGGCATCAAGGTCAGCAACGTCGAAATCAAACATGTCGATCTGGATGAAAGTATGATACGGGCCATTGCCAAACAGGCCGAGGCCGAACGCACCCGGCGCGCCAAGGTCATCCATGCCGAGGGTGAAATGCAGGCCGCGCAGAAACTGCTGGAAGCGGCGAGGACGCTTTCCAAGCAACCCCAGGCATTGCAGCTGCGTTACCTGCAGACATTGACGGAAATTGCCGGTGAACGATCCAACACCATCGTTTTCCCGTTACCGATGGACCTGGTTGAAGCGCTGTTCAGCAAGACAAAGCAAGTCTGATGGATAAGTGCCATGGCACCCCGTAAGGTAAATCTGACTGATCGTATTCTGGACAAGGCCCTGGAGCTGGGAGAGGCATCATCATGGGAAGAGGTTCATTTGCACGATATTGCAGACGAACTGGATATCACACTCGACGAAATCCGCCAGCACTTTTCGCAAAAAGACGATCTGGTTGAGGCCTGGTTTGATCGGGCAGACCAGGCTGTGCTTCGTACGTGCGCCAGTGAAGAATATCTGACACTCCCGGACCGCGAGCGCTTCCAGCGAGTCATGATGGTCTGGCTCGACGCACTGGCATCCCACCGCAGCCTCACCCGCGGAATGCTGGCCTATAAGCTGGAGTTCGGTCATGTCCATTTGCAGGTTCTTGGTCTAATGCGTATCAGCCGCACTGTTCAGTGGTTCCGTGAAGTGGCCCGCCTGGATGCCACCGGGATTCAGCGTATTCTTGAGGAGTCGGCACTGACGGCAATCTATCTCACGACCTTTGCGCGCTGGCTGTACGACGATACGCCTGCCTCCCTCTGAGTGGACACCATCACCCACAGTTTGCTGGGCGCTCTGGTTGTTCGCGCGGTATTTCCTGCAAGGAAATCAACACATACCCTGACCGACCGGCAGCGTATGCTGGTCGGTGCAGTGGCAGGCGCGTTTCCGGACATTGATTATGTGGCGTCCTGGATCGATCCCATGGTGTATCTCACCCTGTGGCACCGCAGCATCACCCATTCATTCGTCATGTTGCCATTATGGGCGCTGCTGGTGGGCGCCACGCTGACATTTGTGTTCCGCAAACGCAGTGAATGGCGTTTTGTGACCCTGCTCGCAGCTGTGTCAGTGGTGTCGCATATACTCAGTGATCTCATAACCGTCTACGGCACGCAGATTCTTGCACCCCTGTCCGGCTGGCGTGCCAGCATTGGCACGACATTCATCCTTGATCCGTGGTTTACCCTGATCGCCCTGATCGGTTTTGTCGCTGCGACAAGAAAACATGTGAGTACTATTCCGTCCATCAGTCTGGTCGTGCTGGTGGCCTACGTCGGTTTTCAGGCAATACTCAAACAGCAAGCCCTTGTCATTGGCAAAACACACATGTTGCAGAAGGATTCCGGTGATGCGCAAGTGGAGGCGCTGCCCCAGCCCTTTTCGCCTTTCAACTGGAAAATCATCATCAGCACAAACGACCGCTATGAGGTGACATACGTCAATCTTGCCGGTGGATATCAAAATACCGGTAAAGGAGAAGGGTTCTGGGCACAGGTAAAGCGGACCTATCGCTCGCCCGACGATCTGGTCTGGACGGCCTATCACAGGTTTGGCGAGGACGATATTGCCGCTGGCCGCATCCGCCAGCTATGGGAAAACACTCAACTTGATTATTTCCGCCGTTTCGCAGAATTTCCGGTGCTATACGGGGTCGAGGTGAATGCCAAATCGACCTGTGTATGGT
>CAYSRA010000160.1:0-4691 GCA_964433205.1 uncultured Thiohalobacter sp.
CCCGCTCCCACGGTGGCGTAGCCCCGAATAGCCGGCATCGGGCACTGGGGACGAAGGAGGAGCGGGGCAAGGGCAAAAACGCTAACAAGGGATCCGATGAACCGCCAACGCCCGCCGAACGGCGAGCCTCGATGAGCTGGGCGCAGCGCCTGAAGCGGATCTTCGGCAGCGACATCGAGACGTGTCGTGAATGCGGCGGCGCAGTCAAAGTCATCGCCTGCATCGAAGACCCGGTGGTGATCCAGAAGATCCTCGATCATCTGAGAAAAAAAGCCGAACCGAACGCACTCACCCCCTGGCCCGAAACTCGGGCGCCACCTGCTGGCAGACCGATGGGCTGGTTCGACTGACGCACCAGTCACCCACTGAACGACTCAAGATGCGGCGTCCGGCGGCGCGGCAGGGACCCAGCTCCGCATACAGGATTTCCTGCTCCTGGTGCAGTGGCCCGGCCTTGAGGTCGCCACCGGGTGCGATGACGACCGAGTCGCCGGGGTTGATCCAGTCCTCGTCTGGCGGATAGAGTCTGTCGCGTTCGGGGAAGTCGTCGGGCAGATCCCGGTTACGCAAGGCAACGCCTGCGCCAATCACCCAACAGCCGCCTTCGCGAGCGATGTGTTGCAGGGTACCGGTCCAGGCTGTACCGCTGTCGTAGGTCGGCGCAATGTGGATGTCGATGCCCTGGGCGTACAGGGCGAAACGCGCCAGTGGCATGTAGCTCTCCCAGCACAGCAGCACACCGATACGACCGACCGGTGTGTCGATTGCGCGCAGCCCGGCGCCGTCGCCGAAGCCCCACACGATGCGCTCCGGGTTGGTGGGCATCAGCTTGCGATGGTGGTTGAGGATTGTGCCGTCCTCACCGATGACCACGCCGCTGTTGTACAACGTGCTGCCCCCCACGTTGCCGTGGCGCTCGTTGATGCCCATGACCACGGTGACGCCGGCTTCGGCGGCAGCCTCGTGAATAAGCTGACAGGCTTTTTCGACAGTGGCCTCACGGTTAAGCATCTTCGGGGCATGTTGAATGATGGCGATTTTGTGCATGTTCATCTCCGGTCGGGGCTCAACATGTGCCGACAGCCACCAGCATCTCGCAGGGGCCTTTGAACTGTCCGTCGGTTTCAAACTGCTGGAGCGCTTGCTCGATTTCCTGCCAGGTTTCATCCTTTTCGGTATCGGACAGCGAAGCCATCATCTGATGCAATGCGCCGAAAGATTCCTGTTCGAACTGTAAACATTCGGCAGCGGATACCATTCTGATCGGGGCGGGAATGGCTTCGACCCGAACGTCCTTCAGCCCCGCCCGGTTGAATACATCGGTCAAAACAGCCGCCGTGCCCAGGCTGAACGGGCCGGGTTGGCCGGGCAGTGGGGCAGGCAGTTTGGCGCGACGGCGGATGATGGAGACCGGAATGGAAAAGAACGGGTTCTTCTCGGCAGTGGAATACACTATGGCTGCAACCTTGCCGCCGGGCTTGAGTTGTTGTTTCATGCCGAGCAGGGCCTTTTGCTGGTCGGGAAAATAGATCAGGCCAACGCGTGAGATCACGGCATCGAACGGATCGTCCTTCAGCGCGTCCAGGCATTCGCCGTCAATGACACGGGTGTGGATATTGCTCAGCCCGGCCAGTTTTGCCGAGGCGGCGGCATAGTCAAGAATGTCCGGTGACAAATCCGTGGCCAGCACATAGCCGGTGCCACCGACACGTTTGGCGGTGGTAATGGACTGCTCGCCGGCGCCGGCAGCCACATCGAGCACCCGGCTGCCGGTGGTGATTTCGCACATGTCCAGCATGGTCTCGGTGGCCGGACCCAGCCAGCGGTTCAGCAAGGGGCTCCAGCGGTGCCAGGCCTTGGCGGCGTTGTTCCATTGTTTCAGGGTGGTTTTCTTGTATTGTTCGGCGTCGAATTGCGGTGGATTTTTGGTCATGATTCAGTTCCTCCGGGGAAATTGTGTTACGGCATGAGAAAGCTTATCCTGTTCATAAATACATACAATTCTCTAAATTCGGAAACATGATGTGCAAATTTGCACAGGTGACTACGGCCAATGAACTGGGATGACATGCGCCTGTTTCTGGCGGTGGCGCGCGCCGGCTCGATCAGTGGCGCCGGGCGGCAACTGGGGGTGCAGCACTCCACGGTGTCGCGGCGGATGCGGCAACTGGAGGAAAAACTGGGCACGCGCCTGATCGAACGCAAGAAAACCGGTTACGAACTCACCGCCGCCGGTGAGAAAATCAAGCTGGCTGCCGAACGCATGGAAAGCGAAATCCTGTCGGTGGACGGTTCGGTACTGGGCAGGGATACCCGGCTGGTTGGCCCGCTGCGCGTGACCGCGATTAACAATATGGCCTCATCCATCCTGATGCCGATGTTCGCCGCATTCAGCCGGCAGCACCCGGAGGTGGAACTGCATATCATTGTATCCAACACCGATGCCAGCCTCGCGCAACGCGAAGCCGATGTCGCCATTCGCCTGACCAACCGCCCAACTGACACCCTGATAGGCACGCGTGCAGTCACCGTTGCTTCGACTGTTTATGGCAGCCGTGACTATCTGGCTGAAGTTGGCAGACAAGGTACCCGGCCAAAATGGTTGGGTGTGGAATGTTGTCATTTTCATCGCACATGGACAAAACAGCAATGTGACGGTCAGACACATACGTTTTACAGCGACGATACCTTGTTGACTCTTGCCGCGTTAAAGCAGGGGCTGGGGATATCCTGGTTGCCTTGCTTTATGGGCGATGCCGAACCTCAGCTGGAACGTGTTCGCGAACCGGATGCGGCACATGATCTGGGACTGTGGATTTTGCTGCATCCTGATTTGAAGCGCACGGCAAGAGTGCTGGCATTTCGCGAATTCATACTGGATGCGATAAAACAGCAATCGGCGGTTTTTGAAGGACGGCTTAACTGACAGCTGAATCCGTGAGTCCATCGGGGCGCATCGCACAGGCCTTGATCTGTTTTTTTCTACTCGATTAACAATAAATATTGATCATGGTGTTTTTCATGGCATTTCCTAAGGGCTGTCTCGCAAGATCCAGCAATACCATGTGAGGTAGTTTGTCGTGGTCATGGTATTTTTATTGGGCACCGTTCAGGTACCCGTTCTTGATTGTTGGTGGCGTTATTAGGGGCTATAATCACGCCATATATTAATTCATAATGGCGTGAATTGGTGTTATAATCACGCCATGAGATGGATATGGCAACAGCCTGACTGGCCAGATTTTCGCTACGACAAGCACGCGCTCGAAGATCGGGAGCTTGAATTTCGCCTGAATTCAGAGCGCCTGGCGGGTCGCTTTGATGCGCTTCCTATGGCATCTCAAAAAGATGCTACGATCGATTTGATGCTTTCCGAGGCTATCAAAACCAGTGCCATTGAGGGCGAGGATCTGGATAGGGAATCGGTCAGGTCATCGCTACTCTCTTTGATCACATCAGATGCGCTGCCAGATAACTCAGACCAGAAAGCGGCGGGGGCAGCTTCCCTGCTGGTGGACGTTCGGAAGAATTGGCGAACATCCCTAACGCATGAATTGCTGGGCAAGTGGCAATCCATGGCGGTTCCGGAACAGCGTTACACGTTACTTCTGCGAGGCGCATACCGCAACGATTCTTCACCGATGCAAATCGTGAGTGGTCCGTACGGACGGGAAAAGATTCACTATGAAGCCCCGCCAGCGACGCAGGTGCCTGAAGAAATGGCGAAGCTACTCGACTGGTATAACCAAACCGGCGCTTTGAGCGGGGATAAAACAAAAAACGGGATCGCAAGAGCAGGCATTGCTCATCTCTGGTTCGAGGTGATTCACCCCTTCGATGATGGTAATGGTCGAGTCGGCAGGACGATCGCTGACCACGCGCTTTCCCAGTCTCTCGGCTATCCGACCACGGCTTGTCTTGCTACGGCGATAGAGGCGGATAAAAAGTCCTATTACCTGCAACTGGAGAAAGCGAGCCGTGGAAGTCTGAACGTTAACACCTGGCTTTATTACTTTTCCGATGTGGTAATCAAGGCACAGGAAATTGCCAGGGAAGAAGTGGACTTCGTACTGGCCAAGACACGATTCTACGAAGCCTATGGTGACCAGCTGAATGACCGGCAGGCAAGAATGGTGTCGCGGGTATTCGCTGAAGGTCGAAAGGGCTTTGAGGGCGGTATAACGACCAGGAAATATGAAGTGATCGCCAAGTGTCCCAATCGAACAGCCAGCCGTGACCTTTCTGACCTGGTTGCCAAGGGTATCATCATTCCGTTACCGGGTGGTGGTAGAACGACGCGTTATGAGTTGACGCTTGTTGAACCGGCTCAGTCTGGTCTGATGCGGAAATGATTCTCTCCGGTCAAGAGCGAGCGGCTTTATTTGCTCAAGCCTGAATGACTTAAGGAATTTCGATCTTGTCCTATGAACATCGACACACTCAAAGAGAAACTGGCTGATATTGATACGGATACTTTGCGGGATTTTATATTCGGCCTCTACCTCCAGTACCCGGAGTTGAGTGACAAGATCGAAGCATTGACATTGGTAAATGATCCGGTCGCCCTGACCAGAGTGCTACGCAAGCGTATTGCATCGCTGAAACGAGGGCGGAGGTTTATCTATTATCGTGCGAGCTTCGGTTTTGCCCACGGACTGGACGCCAACCTCGACGATATTGCAAATTGAATC
>CAYSRA010000161.1:0-4652 GCA_964433205.1 uncultured Thiohalobacter sp.
GGAATCGTGAGGCCGATGAGTGAGCCGGGTGACGCCAGCAACGGCCCGCTGGTTGCCAACAACAGCGGTTCTTCCGATGTCGGCAAGTGTCTGGATGACTTCGCCAACGGTACCAACAACAGCGGCAAGAACACGGCCTTCACACTGGGTCCGTTCGTTCTTGCTGATGCCAACCGCAAGGCCTGGGCCATCGGTGTTCAGAGTACTGAAAAGAACACCAGTCTGGCGCGTGACTACCGCTTCATCAAGGTCGATGGCAAGGCGCCGACGCTGAAAAACGTTCACGACGGTGACTATTTCGATTTTGCCGAGCAGTCCATGCAGTGGCGTAACGACGGCACGTTCACGTTCCCGGCTAATGCGGCGGACATTGATACTATTCTCAACTTCATCGCCGACAACGCCACGGTGCCGACCTCGATCTCGAGCCTCAACCTGAACTTCGTGCACAGCTGGGGCGAAGCGGGCTGGTTGTCTGTGCCGCGCGGAGCCGTGGTGGCCGATGCCGAGCTGAAACTGTCCAATCCGGTCAACGTCATGACGCGTTCGCCGTTCGGTGCTTCACCCAATACCTGTCAGTTCCCGATGGCTGTGGCTCCGGCGCAGGTTAACTAGGTTTGACTGTCTAGCCCAGGCAAGGGATTGCCGGCGGTGCAATGCCGCCAGAAGAGAACAGCCCCCGGAAACGGGGGCTGTTTTTTTGTGCGCGGAATGAATGCAGCCAGTCCACGGATTGTCATCGCAGTGTCACATCATCACCCTATGATGGCTCGCCATCGATCGTTACCGAAGCCCGTTGAAATATGTCTGCACAGTCCAGCCGATATTCCACTCACTCCCACACGCAGTGCACCTTGTCGTGGCTCGGAGTCATGGTGTTGCTGACGTGGTCTTCGTGTGTGCTGGCGGATCAGCCGGAGGCCGACACGCCGCATTTTGATATCTGGGAATTCCAGGTGCAGGGAAATTCATTGCTCGACACGCAGCTGGTGGAGCGCGTGGTGTACCCCTGGCTGGGGCCGGACAAGACCATCGCCGATGTCGAGGCAGCGCGCAAGGAGCTGGAAGCGCAGTATCACCAGGCGGGATACCAGCTGGTGCTGGTCGATATCCCCGAACAGAAAGTGCAGGACGGCGTGGTGCGACTGTCGGTGACCGAGACCCGTGTCGACCGGGTTCACATAACCGGCGCGCGCTACTATTCGCTGGGCCATATCCGCAAAACGCTCAGTGCAATCGCACGTGGTGCGAAACCGCACATCCCGAGCATGCAGGAGGAACTTGCCGCGCTGGCGCAGGAGTCGCCGGACCGCACCGTGACGCCAGTCATGCGCGCGGGCCGCACTCCCGGCACCGTCGAGTTCGAGCTAAAGGTTCAGGACAAACTCCCGCTGCACGGCGGCCTGGAGTTGAACAATCTGAATACACCCGATACCACCCGCGCGCGCGCAATGGCCTCACTGCGTTACGACAACCTCTGGCAACGCGGGCACAGCGTATCCCTGCAGTACCAGATGACGCCGGAGAATACCGGCGAAGTCAGCGTGCTGGCCGGAACCTATGTCGTGCCACTCGACAACGGGCTGCGGCTGGCGCTGTATGCGGTGCGTTCGAAAAGCGACATATCAACCATCGGATCGCTGAACGTCATCGGCGACGGCACCATCGTCGGTGCGCGTGCGGTACTACCGGTAAAGGGCAGCGGGAACTGGTACCACAGCCTCACCGCGGGCTTCGATTACAAGGATTTCAACGAAAGCGTGTTACAGGGATCGGACACCAGCGACACGCCGATTTCCTACCTGCCGGTACTGCTGCGCTACGAGGGCGGGTTGCGTGGCCGGCGCCAGCAGTTCCGTGCCGGCGTCGGCGTCACGTTCGGTGTGCGCGACCTGGTCGACGATGACAGCGATTTCGACAACAAGCGCTTTGGCGCGCGCTCCGACTTTTACCACCTGAATGCGGATTTCGACTACCAGTGGCTGATGCCGGGTGATTTCAGATTGCGCGTGCGCGGCGCCGGCCAGCTCGCCGACCA
Organism: uncultured Thiohalobacter sp.; assembly: GCA_964433205.1. Taxonomy (GTDB): domain Bacteria; phylum Pseudomonadota; class Gammaproteobacteria; order DSM-19610; family DSM-19610; genus Thiogranum. Next base: position 2,039 of record CAYSRA010000161.1, read on the forward strand.
GCCGCTCATCAGTAACGAACAGTTCAGTGCCGGCGGTAACAACAGTGTGCGCGGTTACTTCGAATCCCAGGCGCTTGGCGACGATGGTTTCAGTGTCGGCGCGGAATTCTATTCGCCGTTCCTGGCGCCGGGCAGCGGCCGCTGGTTGCGGGACCTGCGCGCCTTGCTGTTTGCGGACCTGGCGCGCCTGCGGGTGCGCGAGGCACTGCCGTCGCAGCGCGACAGTTTCAGCCTGAGCGGTGCCGGGTTCGGTTTCCGGCTCGATGCCGGCCCGGGGTTCAGCGGCAGCTTCGACTACGCCTGGGCGCTCGAATCCGACGGCGAAGTCGAAAAGGGTGACCAGCACGCGGACTTCAGGCTGCGCTATGAATTCTGAGCGGCGCCGGCGTGGCGTGAAATCGCACAGACGACGAGGCATGAAATGAAAAACAGAAAATCCCGTTGCTATGGCATTCCCCGCCCGCTGGTGCGCGCCATGCGCCTGGCGCTGCACGGCTCTGCATTTTCCTGCCTGCTGGTCGCGCCGGCGCTGGCCGAGTTGCCGGTGGCGGCCGCCAACTGGGTACACAGTGGCAGTTTTGCCGGTGGCGCGCCGTCCATCAGCGGCACCACCATGACCATCACCCAGACCACGCAGCGCGGAATTCTCAACTGGGACAGTTTCAACATCGGTGTGCGCAACAGCGTCGATTTTATCCAGCCTGACGCGACCTCCAGTACGCTCAACCGGGTACTCGGTGCGGGTAGTGATCCCAGCCGCATCCTGGGGCGGCTCACTGCCACCGGCCAGGTCATGATTATCAACCAGAATGGTGTGGTGTTCGGCAAGGATGCCCAGGTCAATGTGGGCGGGCTGGTTGCTTCGACACTCGGTGTGAGTGATGACGTGTTCAACAACATTGGCCTGCTCGACGCCTTGCAGGCCGGGTTGCCGGCATTCGAGGGGGACGGGCGTACGCAGGTGGCGGTGCTGGATACGGATGGCCAGGCGCTGCTGGATGGCGCGGGTAATCCGGTCATGCGCGATATCCGCATACTGGTCGAGGAAGGCGCCCGACTGGTGGCGACCGGCAAGGAAAATGGCCGCATCGTGCTGATTGCGCCAAACGTCGAAAATCGCGGAACCATCGAGACGCCGGACGGCCAGGCGCTACTTGCCGCTGCCACGGACAAGGTCTATCTGGCCCGGCTCGAGGAAGGCAGTCCGGCGTGGCTGGTCGAGGTTGGTGTCGGCGGCACGGTCAGCAACCTCGGTAAAATCGTTGCAGAACGCGGTGACGTGACACTGCTGGGGCTCGGGGTGAACCAGGAGGGGATAGTCAGGGCCACTACGGCGATCAACGTCAACGGCAGCATTCATCTGCTGGCGCGCGACGGCGCCAGGGTGCAGTCCACCGGTACGGAAAACGAGGTGATTAGCGGCCGCGCCGGTACCGTTACGCTGGGTACCGGCAGTACCACCGAAGTGACGCTGGAAACGATGCCCACCAAAGCCGGGGGTGAATCGGGCGACGTGGAAATGGCTATCGATGGCCAGCAACACTACCGCTCACGGGTTATTGTTGAAGGCAAGCGTATCCACCTGGAGTCCGGCAGTACCCTCAGTGCACGCAACGGTGAAGTGAATCTTGAAGCCTTTGCCGACCCGGCGCAGCGCTTTGCCTCGACCGAGCGCAACGACAGCAGTATCCGCATCGATGACGGTGCGTTGATCGATGTGTCCGGTGCCGGCACGGCGAAGTTGCCGATGGAAGCGAATGTGTTGAAGGTCGAACTGCGCGGCAACCAGCTGGCCGATGCGCCGTTGCAGAAGAATGGTGCGTTGCGCGGGGCCGAGGTGCGTATCGACCGGCGCAAGGGCACGCCGCTCGCCAGACTCGATGTGGAGCTGGCCGGGGTGCAACGCAGTCTTGCCGAACGCGCCGCCGACGGCGGTACCGTGACCCTGGCATCAGAGGGTGACCTGGTCGTAGAGCAGGGTGCGACGGTGGATATTTCCGGCGGCCGTGTCACCTACGAAGGGGGCATCGTCGATACCAGCTGGCTGGTCACGCGCGATGGCCTGGTCAATATCACCGATGCGCGTCCGGACGTCGAGTACCTGGGCGTGTTCGGCCAGTTCAGGGTCAATCACGCAAAATGGGGTGTCACGGAAGTCTTCAACACCTTCGGCGGCCGCGGCCTGGGGAGTTACGAACCGGGTTATGTGGAAGGGCGGGACGCCGGCCAACTGGTGCTGAAGGCGCCGGCCCCGGTGTTCGACGGCGAACTCCGGGCCCGGGCAGTGGCAGGTCGTAACCAGCGCCGCCTGCCAAAGCCGTTGACCGGCCTGGTGCGTCCATGGGACCAGTTGCCACTTGGCGGGCGGCTGGTGATCGGCGATGAGGTGGCGTTCGACAACGGCCGGCAGAACCTGTTCGGTGTGAGCGACATCGTTATCGGTGCTGCGACGCCGGACCCCGCAAGCCCGGCGTTCAACCTGTCCAGCGCGTTTATCGCGCGCAGTGGTCTGAGTCGCCTGGCCGTGTTTGGCAACGGCAGTATTACGTTCAGCAAGGACGCCGACATGACGCTGACGCCGGGTGCGGAAGTGAAATTCGGCAGTGGCAACATC
>CAYSRA010000162.1:0-4603 GCA_964433205.1 uncultured Thiohalobacter sp.
GTGCCAACAAGGCCTGGCTGATTGGCCTGTATGTGCTGCTTGCGTTCAGTCTGCCCTGGGGCATGCTGGTGATTGCGGTACTGGGCTGGCTGGACAACTGGTTAAATTTTCGGGCCCGTTTGCGTCGTCGGAAAGATTGAGCAACGGGCCATCCACTGAGAGTCGAGGAAACTGCAATGGAAGTCATTCTGCTGGAAAAAGTTGAAAATCTGGGCAACCTGGGTGACCGGGTCAACGTCAAGGCGGGTTACGGGCGTAATTTCCTGATCCCGAGTGGCAAGGCAACGCCGGCCACCGAAGAGCACATCAAGGCCTTCGAGGAACGTCGCGCCGAACTCGAAAAGGCGGCTGCGGAAGCGCTGGCTGTTGCCGAGGCGCGTCGCGACAAGCTGACGGACATGACCATCACCATCGCGGCGAAAGCGGGTGAGGAAGGCAAGCTGTTTGGTTCGGTGGGTGCAATCGATATTGCCGAAGCGATCAGCGCCCAGGGCGTGGAAGTCGAGCGCAGTGAAGTGCGTCTGCCGGAAGGTGCTTTCCGTAACATCGGTGAATACCAGGTGCAGGTGCATCTGCATACCGATGTCGACTCCGAGATCACCCTGATCATCGAAGCCGAGTAGAAAAAAGCGTCGTTATCCACAACGCCTTGCCGCGGCAGCGCGGCAAGGCGTTGTTTTGTCTGGAATCCGCTTTTTGTTGGCAACGGGCCCGTCATGCGGCACGCAAATTGGTGCTTGAGCAGGGCCGGTGCTGGCTTTAGACTGAAGCGGTTGTTCACAGCAACGCCCTGAATCAACCCTGATGTGATACGCCCTGGAGGGCAGATGCCGGAACCGGTTTCATCGGCGACCACGGTCGAGTTCAACGCCGACCGCCAGAAGGTACCCCCGCATTCCGTGCAGGCCGAGCAATCTCTGCTGGGCGGCCTGTTGCTGGATAACCGCGCCTGGGACCAGATCGCGGATCTGGTCGGCGAGAATGATTTTTACCGCCGCGAACACCGGCTGATTTTCTCGGCCGTCGGCGCGCTGATCGAGCGCGGCGATCCCTGTGATGTCATTACGCTGTCGGAATGGCTGGATGCCAACGGCCAGCTCGACGATGTGGGCGGGCTGACCTATCTGGGCACGCTGGCCAAGGACACGCCCAGCGCTGCCAATATCCGCGCCTACGCCAACATCGTGCGCGACAACTCGGTGTTGCGCCAGCTCGCCGAGGTCGGTACCGAGATCGCCAACAGCGCCTATTTTACCGAGGGAAGGGACACCCCTTCGCTGCTCGATAACGCCGAGAAGCTGGTGTTCCGGATTACCGACCAGGGCAGCACCCGCGGTTCCGGTTTTCACGACATCAAGGACCTGCTGACACGCGCGGTCGACCGCATCGATACCCTGTTCCACCAGGACAACCCGTTGACGGGGGTGTCGACCGGTTTCACCGAAGTCGACGAAATGACCGCCGGCCTGCAGGCGTCGGACCTGATTATCGTCGCCGGGCGCCCTTCCATGGGCAAGACGACCTTTGCCATGAACATTGCCGAACACGCGGCGATCAAGGACAACGTGCCGGTGGCGGTGTTCAGTATGGAAATGCCCGGTGAGCAGCTGGCCATGCGCCTGATGTCTTCGCTCGGCCGTATCGACCAGACCAAGGTACGGACCGGCAAGCTCGATGACGACGACTGGCCGCGCCTGACCTCGGCGGTGAGCATTCTTTCCAAGGCACCGTTGTTCATCGACGATACGCCGGCGCTGTCGCCGACCGAGTTGCGCGCGCGGGCACGGCGGCTGAAACGCGAACACGACCTCGGCCTGATCGTGATCGATTATCTCCAGCTGATGCAGGTGCCGGGCAGCAATGAAAACCGCACTGGCGAAATCTCCGAGATATCGCGTTCGCTGAAGGCGCTGGCGAAGGAACTGAGTGTGCCGGTCATCGCCCTGTCACAGCTCAACCGCAGTCTTGAGCAGCGTCCCAACAAGCGTCCGGTGATGTCGGACCTGAGGGAATCGGGCGCCATCGAGCAGGACGCTGACGTCATCATGTTCATTTACCGCGATGAGGTCTACGACGAGGACAGCCCGGACAAGGGTACGGCGGAGATCATCATCGGCAAGCAGCGAAATGGTCCCATCGGTATACGTCGCCTGACCTTCCTCGGCCAGCATACCCGTTTCGAGAACTTCAGCGCCATCCAGTCCTACTCCGACGAGGGCTATACCGGATGACGCGTCCCGTCCGGGCGCGCATCAATCTTTCCGCCCTGACGTTCAACCTCTCCCAGGTACGCCGGGCAGCGCCGGACAGTCGGGTTATGGCCGTCATCAAGGCCGACGGCTATGGTCATGGCATGCTGATGGTTGCCGGTGCGCTGGACGCCGCTGATGCCTATGCTGTCGCCAGTCTTGAAGAAGGTTTGCAGTTGCGCGCAGCCGGTGTGGACAAGCCCGTTTTGCTGCTGGAAGGGGTGTTCGACGCTAATGAACTCAACGCTGTCGTGGAACACCGTTTCGAACTGGTGGTCCACCATGAGGGACAGCTGGGCGCGTTGGAAGTGCTGGATGTCGGCGCGGATCTGACAGTCTGGCTCAAGGTGAACACCGGCATGAACCGTCTCGGGTTTGCGCCCGACCGGGCGCTGGATATCTGGGACCGGCTGGCGGACATGCCCGCGGTTGCCGCGCAGCGCTGGATGTCGCACTTCGCCTGTGCGGATGAGCCGCAACACCCGTCCAACACGAAACAGGAAACGGTGTTTCGGGAACTCAGTACGCAGCGCGAAGCCCCCCGTTCGCTGGCGAATTCCGCGGCCCTGCTGACACGTCCGACCAGCCATTTCGACTGGGTACGCCCCGGTATCATGCTGTATGGCGCGTCGCCGATGGCGGCCGGGCAGGCGTCACCGGTCGAACTGCGCCCGGTGATGAGCCTGGAATCCGCGTTGATCGCCGTGCAGCAGTGTCGAGAGGGCGATGCTGTCGGTTATGGGCAGGGCTGGGTGTGCCCGGAGGATATGCCGGTCGGCATCGTGGCTGCCGGATACGGCGACGGTTATCCGCGGCACGCACCGTCCGGCACACCGGTACGGGTCAACGGGCAGACAGTACCGCTGATCGGGCGGGTTTCCATGGACATGCTCTGTGTCGACCTGCGTACCCGGCCGAACGCGCACGTTGGCGATCCGGTGGTATTGTGGGGCGACGGGCTTCGGGTGGAGACGATCGCCGAGGCCGCCGACACGATCAGCTACGCGCTGCTTTGCGGCGTGACGTCGCGGGTGCCACGGCTGTACGAGCCCGGGGCGGACTAGATCGCTTTCTGCTGGTCAGTATTGTCGTCGGCCAGTGATGCGCGTATTTCCTTGATCCTGTCGAGCTGACTGAGGAAGGCGTCTACACACTGCGGGTCGAAGTGTTTGCCGCTCTCGGTGAGCAGCAGGTTCAGCGCGTCCTGGTCGCTCCATGCCGGCTTGTAGCAGCGACTGGATGTGAGGGCGTCGAACACATCGGCTACCGCAACGATACGCGCGGTAAGGGGGATATCCTCCCTCGCCAGCCCGTAGGGGTAGCCGCTGCCATTGAATTTTTCGTGGTGTCCCAGTGCGATCTCGGCGCCCATTTTCAGATATTTTGAGGGACTGCCCTTGAGAATTTCGTAGCCGATCACGGTGTGTTCCTTGATGATTTCGAACTCCTCGACGGTGAGTTTGCCCGGTTTGAGCAGGATCTGGTCGGGGATGCCGATTTTGCCGATATCGTGCATTGGCGCGGACAGTTCGATGCTTTCACACTCTGCCTGGTCGAGCCCCAGGGTCTCGGCGATAACGCGGGCAAATCGCGCCATGCGAATGACGTGATTACCGGTCTCTTCATCCCGGTACTCCCCCGCTTTTGCAAGGCGCAGCAGGGTTTCATGCTCGCGGACCCGGATCGCGTGGGTGGCGGCTTCCACCTGCTCTTCGAGCCAGTCAGCCCGGTCCTCGATGATCAGGCGCTGGCGCTGCAGTTCCAGCAGGTTGTGGAAGCGGGCACGGCACTCGGCATGGTCGATCGGCTTGTTGATGAAATCGGTCGCACCCAGTTCCAGCGCCTGATAGCGTATGTCGGTCTGCTCGTGCGAGGTGATCATGACGATAGGGACGTTACGAACGTTCGGGATGGTGCGCGCCAGCTCAAGGAACTCGATACCGTTCATGCCCGGCATCTTGTAGTCGGTAAGGATCAGGTCTGCGGGACTGCTGCGCAGCCAGTCGAGCGCAGGCTGGCCGCTGTCGAAGGACTTGATATCCAGAAATTCGTCAATTGATCTGACGATCTGGGCAAGAATCTGCCGGCTGGTTGCCTGGTCATCAATGACGAGTACGGTGGCCATTAAACTGCTCCTTCCATTGGGGCGGAATCCGGGTCTCCGGGCACTGTTGTGATTGTCATATTACCGTTCCGGGCGGGTTTTGTGTCAGAATTTTTACAGGGGTTTCCGCCTGCGACTATTATCCTGTAATTGCTTCGGTATGATCGTGCTGACTTGTTCATTATTCGGTGATTTTTATCCAATATCGGCATAGATGTGATTTTCAGTAGTCCAGTACTATCCATAGGGC
>CAYSRA010000163.1:0-4309 GCA_964433205.1 uncultured Thiohalobacter sp.
TGTTTGTCTGTCTTAGTTCTTGTGGCGTTGCGGCCGGCTGCCTAGCTTGACCTGTGGTGCACACCCTCCCGTCAGGTCCTGGCCGGTGGAAACAATCGGAACCGCCTCGCGGCCGTACTGGCCCTGGGTACGCTGGATTTCGGAAGCCGTCCTGTCCAGCGCCTGGTCCCAGTTTGCTTCCCGGAACGGCTCGTGAATCCGGTCGCGCATCAATGGCACACGACCACGGCCCCCGCTCTCGAACAACTCGTACTCAAAGATCCCTTTAATGCACAACTTGCCGCGGTTCACATCGGCATCACCGACACCGCGTGCCGATACCGCCTTGCCGTCCTTGTTCAGGCCGACTTCAATCGCGCACCCCGTCGAACAATACCCGCAGGTGGTGTACTTCCACTCCACCGCGCCCTTGTCAGCGAGCTTAACGGGGTTCTTCTTGTTCCGTCCGAATAACATGTTTTTATACCTGTCTTGATACCACTGCCATCAACGCCACCCCGAACCAGGCCGTTGACCCGGGTGTCCGCGACGGGCGCCTTGCGCATGCCTGCGCCGAAGCCCGGCGTGGATGCCCGGGTCAACGGCCGAATCGAAACCACGAACTCAGGTGTTCGGACACCCCTCGTCCGGCGTCAGCGACAGCATGATCACACCGCCCTCGATCTTTACGGGAAAGCGCGCCGCGCAGCCCTCATCCGGTGCCACCGCCTCACCCGAATCCAGGTTGATCTTCCAGTCGTGCAGCGGACAGGCCACGCGGTTGTCGTGCACGATGCCCTGCGACAACGGGCCGCCCTTGTGCGGGCACTTGTCTCGCAGCGCGAAGATCTTGTCTTCCACGGTGCGAAACACGGCGATATCACCCTCGCTGCGGCGCACCACTCGCGCGCCCTGACGCGGGATGTCCTCGACCTTGCCCACTTCAATCCAGTTTTCATTACTCATGTCTTTACCCTACCTGCTTGATCGGGGTGAATTCGTGCGCTTCGGCGCCTTCGGCGCGCTCGGCCCAGGGATCGTCCTGTGCAAACTTCTGCGCATACAGGAAGCGTTCGGCCAGCGCCTTGCGGCCCTCGTCGTCCTCGACAATCCTTTCCTTCACATAGCTCAGGCCAACGCGTTCCAGCCAGGGCGCGGTACGTTCCAGGTAGTGCGCTTCCTCGCGGTACAGCTGCATGAAGGCCGCAGCGTATTCCTTGACCTCCTCCGGCGTCTTGACCGCACACAGGTAATCGGTAGCGCGCACCTTGATGCCACCATTACCGCCCACGTGCAGTTCGTAACCGGAATCGACACAGACCACGCCAAAGTCCTTGATGGTGGCTTCGGCGCAGTTACGCGGACAACCGGAAACCGCCATCTTGTACTTGTGTGGCGTCCAGCTACCCCAGGTCATTTTCTCCAGGTCTATACCCATCTGTGTCGAGTCCTGGGTACCGAAGCGGCACCACTCTTTGCCGACACAGGTCTTCACGGTACGCAGCGCCTTGCCATAGGCATGACCGGAAACCAGGCCGGCTGCGTTCAGCTCGCCCCAGATCTTCGGCAACTCTTCCTTCTTCAGGCCGAACAGTGAAATACGCTGTCCGCCGGTAATGTGAACCGTCTTGACCTTGTATTTCTCCGCCACTTCGGCGATCGCCTTGAGTTCCGCCGGCGTGGTCTCACCACCCCACATACGCGGAATGACCGAGTAGGTGGCGTCCTTCTGGATGTTGGCGTGCACGCGTTCGTTGATGAAGCGCGACTGGCTGTCGTCCCTGAACTCGCCGGGCCACTGGCACAGCAGGTAATAATTGAGCGCGGGACGGCACTTGGCGCAGCCGTCCGGGGTTTTCCACTCAAAAAACCTCTGTGCTGACGGGATGTCCTTCAGTTCGTTGTCACGGATGCCGGCACGGATTTCGTCGTGGGTGAATTCAGTACAACCACACAGCGGTTTTTTGGCCGGTGATTCGGAATAGTCACCGCCGAGGGTGTGCGCCAGCAACGCTTCCACCAGGCCGGTACAGGAACCGCAGGAACTGGATGCCTTGGTGTGGGCACGCACGTCGTCCAGTGTGAACAGGTTCTTTTTGGTGATGGCATCAACGATGTCGCCCTTGCAGACGCCGTTACAACCGCAGATTTCCGCGGTGTCGGCCATCGCTGCAACACGGTTGTCATCACCGTGGCCGGAGTCACCGAGGTGCGCCTGGCCGAACAGCAGGTTGTCGCGGATGTCTGAAACGTCGGTGTCATCGCGCATCAACTCGAAGTACCAGGTACCGTCGATGGTATCGCCGTACATGACCGCGCCGATGATACGGTTGTCGCGCAGCACGACTTTCTTGTAGATACCGCGACCGGGGTCCTGCAATACCAGTTCCTCGGTATCTTCACCGCCGTGGAAATCGCCGGCGGAAAACAGGTCGATGCCGGTGACCTTCAGCTTGGTGGATGTCACCGAACCTTCGTAACGGGCGATACCGATGTGCGCCAGGTGGTTGGCGCAGACCTTGGCCTGCTCGAACAGCGGCGCAACCAGGCCATAGGTCACACCACGGTGCTGCACACACTCGCCGACAGAATAGATGCGCGGGTCGAAAGTCTGCATGGTGTCGTTGACGACAATGCCACGCTCGCAGTGCAGGCCGATCTTCTCGGCCAGTTCGATATTCGGTTTGATGCCGACGGCCATCACCACGATGTCGGCGGGAATCTCCAGGCCGTCCTTGAAACGCACGCCTTCGACCTTGTCCTTGCCCAGCACGGCCTCGGTCTGCGCTTCCATCAGGAACTTCATGCCCTTCTCTTCCAGCGAGGCTTTCAGCAGCGCACCGGCCGGCTTGTCGAGCTGGCGTTCCATCAGGGTATCCATGAGATGCACCACGGTGACATCCATGCCCTGCTTCATCAGTCCGTTTGCGGCTTCCAGACCCAGCAGACCGCCGCCGATCACCACCGCCTTGCCGTGGGGCTTTTTCGAAACATCCAGCATGGTGTCGACGTCGCTGATATCGCGGAAGGCGATCACGCCGTCCAGTTCGTTGCCGGGAATCGGGATAATGAAAGGTTTGGAGCCGGTGGCGATGATCAGCCGGTCGTAGGGTTCCTCGGTACCGTCGTCGGCACACACAATGCGTCTGGCGCGGTTGACGTCAACCACCCACTTGCCCTTGTGCAGGGTGATGCCGTTGTCGACATACCACTGCTCGTCATTGAGCATGATTTCGTCAATGGTCTTTTCGCCGGCCAGTACCGGCGACAGCAGGATGCGGTTGTAGTTGCCATACGGTTCGCCACCGAACACCGTGATGTCATACTGCTCGGGCGCCAGTTTCAACAACTCCTCGAGCGCACGAACGCCTGCCATGCCATTACCGATTAAAACGAGTTTCTCTTTCATGTCTTCCGTCCACGTCTGGGTTTGATGGGGCTGTAGCAAGGGGTGTGCCAGCCTCTGAAAATCGAAATTTCCCTTTTCTATACATATGGTTATAAATGGCCCGTAAAGACCACCGGGGCAGATGCACCAGTCTGGTGCACCATATTAGCGCACACTAATACTTGGTTGCCCGATGTTGGCGCGCCATCGCGGCCCGGCAAACCGAAAACCGGACGCCGGGAGCGGCCGCCCTGCAGATAATCCCCGCCATCCCGCAACACCGCTAATACCTGTCACAACAGGACATTAGGCGGTTGCGAGGCCGTCTGAACAAGGCCCGCCCGGTGCTCCGCAGCGCGCCTTTCCGTGCCATGGCACGCTCCTTGCTGAAGGGCTTTGGCAAGTGCTTTAAGAGAAAGGGATCGACGCCATGCAAGACTCGGGATTCAAGATATTTTCATTTTCCGGCAAGACGCGGATCCTGCACCTGTCGTGGTTCGCTTTCTTTCTGAGCTTCTTCGTCTGGTTCAACCACGCGCCGCTGCTCGGTGCCATGCGCGACACCTTCGGTCTCAGCGACCAGCAGATCAAGACCCTGCTGATCCTCAATGTCGCGCTGACGATTCCGGCACGCATTATCATCGGCATGCTGGTGGACGCGTTCGGACCACGACGCATCTACTCGGGCCTGCTGTTCGTATCCGCGTTTCTCTGTTTCGGCTTTGCCATCGCCCAGGACTATGAGCAACTGGCGCTGATGCGCTTCCTGCTTGGTTTCGCCGGCGCCGGCTTCGTCATCGGTATCCGCATGATCACCGAGTGGTACCCGGCCAAACAGGCCGGCATCGCGCAGGGCATCTCCGCGGGCGCGGGCCACACTTGTACCGCCGGCGCGCCTCCGGTGCTCCCGACACTCTAGCACGACGAGCGACGGCCAGCGCG
>CAYSRA010000164.1:0-4022 GCA_964433205.1 uncultured Thiohalobacter sp.
CGGCTTTTGGGCGCGTGCGTGGTGCGCGTGTATGTGTTCGCGCCCGGCGGCTTTCATGGGCTCCACCGGCCCGGTTGCCACCCTGTTCCGGGGCTGGTGGCTGCTCGACGAGCCGTTGACCCTGGTGCAGATGGCGGGGACTGCAATGATTCTGGCCGGTGTCGTGTTCGTCAGCCGAGCCGGGGTATCAACACAAAAATCAGAGAGGATAGCAACGTCATGACAGGGGATACTGAAAGAAAACTTGAAGCCAATGGCGGGTATGCGGTTATCTTTACCTCCCTCAGATCGGAAGGGGAAGACGAAGCCTACACAGAAACGGCGAAACGGATGCTGTCGCTGGTCTCACAACAACCCGGTTTCCTGGGTATGGACTCGGTTCGCGGCGCCGATGGCAAGGGGATTACGGTGTCCTACTGGAAGGACCGTGCCTCGATTGAGTCCTGGAAACATCACCCCGAACATGCCGAAGCCCGTTCGCAAGGGCGGGCGAACTGGTATCAACACTTCAGGGTACGAATCTGCAAAATAGAAAAGGAGTATGGTTTGTCATGAAAACAACGCATTACAACAAATGGATGGCCGGTCTGGCCATGACGTTCATGCTTGCTCTGGCAGGCTGTACCGCTACGGTACAGAATAATAAACGCCCGACCACCGCCACGGTCGAATCAGCCGATGGCAGTCCGATTGTCTATGGCGTAAGCGGGCAGGGTGAGCCAACAATCGTTTTTGTACATTGCTGGACCTGTAATCACACGTTCTGGGATGCACAGGTTGACTATTTTTCACAGAACCACCAGGTCATCTGGCTGGACCTGGCCGGGCACGGCGAGTCGGGCAGCAACCGGCAACGTTATACCATGCAGGCATTCGGTCAGGATGTGGCGGCTGTCGTCAGGCAGGTTGGTGCCCGCAACGTCATCCTGGTCGGACATTCCATGGGTGGGCCGGTCGCGGTCGAGGCAGCAAAACAACTGGGTGATCGCGTCATCGGGATCGTGGGTGTGGATACCTTCTATACACCCTTCAAGTATCCCGCCAGTCAGGAAGCTATCGCGGCATTCGTGGAGCCGTTTGAAACGGATTTCCACGGGACCAGCGATAAAATGCTGCACTCCATGTTTACCCCGCAGACCGATCCGGCTGTGGTCGATACCATCGTCGGTAAGTTCTCGGCGGCCGATCCAAAGGTCGGTGTCAGCGCCATGTATGAACTGTTCGACTGGAATGCACACCAGGGTCCCGCCGACCTGAAGCGGTTTTCCGGCATACTCTATAACATCAATGCTGCGCCCACAGGTAAAGAACTGCCGTCCAATGCGCATGTCGTTATGGTACCGGGCGTCGGGCATTTTGTTGCACAGGTGAAGCCTGTGGCCTTCAATCAGGCGCTGGATGGGATTATCAACAGACTGACCGGGGCGGGTGACCCGGTGGCTAAATGACACTTCAACAGGACAAACCGCTGTTCTTAATTGATACAGCGGATGTCCGGGTGGCCGAGTTTTCACTGCCACCCGGACAGGCGGGTGAGCGTCACTATCACTCGAATGTGTCGGAATATTGTTACTGCCTGGAAGGTGTATTGTCCGTCACCTTGGAAAGCGGCCCGTGCAAGACGCTATCGCAGGGTGAAAGGCAGTTAATCCCGGCAGGTGTCCCGCACCAGGTCGCGAACACGGGCGAGACATCCTGCCGATACCTGGTGGTGCAGGGTGTCGGTGCGTTCGATTTTATTCGCTGCGCTGATGCTGCCGTCAGCGACTGATATTATTTTCCGGTGCCAGCCGGTGAAAGAAGATCGCAAATCGTATCGCTGACCCTGCGCAGTGCGGTTTTGGTGAACCCCGCTTTCCCCATCACCATAATGCCTGTTGCGGCAGCGACAATTGATGTAGACACACTACGGGCTTCGATTTCCCGGGCCAGCAGGCCCGCATTCTGAGCTTGTTTTATCCGCGCCTGCAGCACTTTCTGCATTTGTTCGACGATGTGTTCCAGCAGCATGACGGTTTCCGCATCATGCTGCTCGCGTTCCAGTACAGACAAAACCACCAGGCAGCCCCCTGGTGTGTCTTCACGAAAATGGAGGTCGATAATCGCGTTCAGAAACTTTCTGACGCCCTCCTGAAGAGTAGGGGCCTTATCGAGTATTTCCATCAGACCAGCCAGCACTGTTCGGTGGTAGTGAGTAACCGCCTGATTGAAGAGCTGCCGCTTGTTTCCGAAGGCGTTATAAATACTGGTTCGCGTGAGGCACATCGATGACTCCAGGTCATGCAGGGAAGTGCCTTCGTAGCCCCTGGACCAGAAGGTGTGCATGGCCGCTTCGAGGGCCGCAGTCTCATCAAATTCCTTATGTCTTGCCATAGGTCGGGTGCAATTTATAGGTAGAAAACAATACCGGGTTAAGTATAACGCATTTCCCCCTAAAAAAACCGATCAGTACAAAAAGCTTGACAATATCGCGGCAGAATTTCTAAACTGTACCGAACGGTATAGAAAAGTGTTGGAGGAGTCAGAATGATGCGCACAGAGATCGGAGATACAGCGCCATTTTTCGAAGTGACTGACGTGAGTGGCCAATTGCAGACCACCACGGGTGATCGCCGTCGCTACACACTGCTCACATTTTTTCGACACGCAGGTTGTCCCATGTGTAATCTGAGAACCCGTGAATTGATCCTCGCAGCAAAGGAGCTGGAACTCAGAAATGTCAGAGTGCTGGCCGTGTTTGAATCGTCCTCCCGCAGTATAGAGCGGGATGTCGGGCGCCAGAGTCCACCGTTTCCCATCATCCCCGATCCGGAGCGTAACCTGTATAAGCTCTACGGCGTTGCCGTATCCTGGTCAGGCTTTTTCAAAATATTCTACACGCGTCCAAAACATGTTTTTGAAGCCATATTCAAGAACGGTTTTATCCCGAAGTTTGCGGAAGCCACACCGATGATGCCTGCTGAAATCCTGATCGACCCGGATGGACAGGTGGTCCATACCTACTATGGCCGGGATATCGGGGATCACATGCCATTATCCGATTTTTTCGCATTGCTTGATTCAGGTTTCTCTATTGACCTTATGACAGGCGGCGTGGAACAAAAAGTATCCGGGAGGTAACAGAATCGTGCTTCACGCAATCGAAAATCAGCTGTTCAGAAAGGTAGCACCTTTTACTATCCGTCATATTCAGCGGCCGGATCTGGCGACGGATGACCCGCTGGTCAGGGAAGTGATGGAGCAGGCGTCCCGCGAATTCCAGGTGGCGCCACCAGTTACTCTGCATCAGCCCGATCCGCTGTTGCTGGCGGGTGTATGGGGTTTGATGCGGGAAGCTTTTGTTGTCCATGCAGAAGGCCGGGTCGTCCGTGAAGCGGTAGCCGCCGCGGTATCACAGCTCAATGAATGTCCGTACTGTGTCGATGTGCATGCCTCGATGCACCTCAGTGCGGGTGGAGAGGGCGATATTCTGGCGAATGAACTGGGTGCCGGTACTTCTGCGTCCGCCCTGGCGTATCAGTGGGCCTCCGCAACGTTGATGCCGAATGCAGACATCATCCGTCATCCACAAATCCCGGCAGGCGACGTGCCGCAGGTATTCGGAACGGCCATCTGTTTTCACTTCATCAATCGGATGGTGAATATTTTCCTCGACGAGGCGCCGATGCCGATGCCTGCCGCCGGCAGTAATTTCATGCGTGCGTTTTCGCGGGCATCATTACGGTTTTTCGGGAAACGCATGGCGCAGCTTGACGGTGAACCCGGTGCGTTCATCATAGACCCTGGGCAAATGGCGCTGCCGCCGGAGTTTTCCTGGTCGGCTGCCGACCCAAATGTAGCCGGTAGTTTAACGCGATTTTCGTACGCGGCCGAGCACGCCGGGCGTGAAGCATTGCACGAAGATGTTCGCACAGTCGTGACCGATCATCTGCAAACCTGGAAGGGCGAGCCACCAGGCATGGTGCCGGGCCGGGGTGACACCCTGGTGAAGGCCTGCGCCGCGCCGCTGGAGTCCTCGTGCC
>CAYSRA010000165.1:0-3776 GCA_964433205.1 uncultured Thiohalobacter sp.
AACTGGCCAGCCGCCATCCCTGGCTGGTGTTCTACCGCAAGAACGTCGTCGAACAGAACGCCGCGCAGGCCGTTGTGCCGCAGTCGCGTTACCGTTGCCAGCAGTGCGGCTTCAGCAGCCGCAAACTGTTCTGGCAGTGTCCGGGTTGCCAGTGCTGGAGCAGCGTCAAACCCATCAAGGCAGGAAGTATTGAATGAACCTGAAGCATGTTGAAGGGCCGCGCGTCATCGTCGCGCTGGATTTTCCGGATGGTGAAAAGGCGTTGCAGTTTGTGCGCCGTTTGCCACCCGGCAGTTGCCGGCTGAAAGTCGGCAAGGAACTGTTCACCAGTGCCGGTCCAGCACTGGTGCGCGAACTGGTTGCGCTGCAACACGATGTGTTCCTGGACCTGAAATTCCACGACATCCCCAATACCGTGGCGCGCGCCTGTGAAGCCGCGGCGCAGCTGGGCGTGTGGATGGTCAACGTGCATGCTTCGGGTGGACGCCGAATGATGGAGGCGGCTGTGGCTGCGTTGAATGGCAGCGGAGCGCGCAGACCGCTGTTGATCGGTGTCACCGTCCTCACCAGCATGGGGCCGGAGGACCTGGCGGAAGTCGGTGTGCAGGCCGACCCCGCCGCCCAGGTTGAACGGCTGGCGAAGCTGGCAAAAACCTCCGGTCTCGATGGCGTCGTGTGCTCGCCGCGCGAAGCCGCCCGGTTACGTTCATCGCTGGGCGACGACTTTGTGCTGGTTACACCGGGCGTGCGCCCGGCGGGTGCTTCCATGGACGACCAGACGCGGGTGATGACGCCCGCGGATGCGATCCGCGACGGTGCGGGGTACCTGGTGATTGGCCGGCCGGTAACACAGGCGGCAGATCCTGTCGCAGCGCTGGATGCGATCAATGCCGAGATTCGTGCTGCAGTTTGAAAGGTGTAGGGTGCTCCCTACAGCAAAATAAGAAAACTCCGCTTGTTCGTTTGCAGCTTTCTTGTAGCATCTTCGCGGCGCATGGCGCGCGTCATGCGTCGCGGACACAGGGTGTGTCCGACGAACCCCATGGAGGCTACACGATGAAATTCAAAACACTGATGGCGTCACTGTTGCTGGCGCCGATGCTGGCGTTTGCCAATCCCACCATCAATATCAATACCGCTGATTCCGAAGCGCTGGTCGACGGGCTGACCGGCATCGGTCCGCAGAAGGCGCAGGCCATTGTGCGTTACCGGCAGACCAACGGCCCGTTCAGGAGCGTCAACGATCTTGCCCAGGTGAAGGGCATCGGTGAAAACACCGTCGAGCAGAACCGGGCGTACATGACGGTCGGCGAGCAGTCGGCCCAACCCTGACCAGAAGGGGCTCTCTGGCGACGCTGTTCCCGCAGGGTTGTCAGGGGCGCCCCTGTTTTATCCCGGTAGCAACCGGTTATGCCTCTGTCGGGTTTGTGCACAGGGAAAGTGCCGCGCCGGGCAGGGACGCAATCCGGGCGCCTCGCAGAGGCATATCCCGTTGCTTTCGCGGAAAATAATATTGGAAATTTAACAAGATAAGCACGCTGCTGACGTCCTGTTGCGATTGACCGGTAGAGTGCTTTTGGGTATCGTCTGCTGAATAATTTTCAGGCCTGTGCGTCGTCTTTTGAGATACCCGAAATCATGCACTATTACCCGGTAATTCTGTCCGGCGGAGCAGGCAGCCGCCTCTGGCCCGCATCCCGCGAATTCTATCCCAAGCCGCTGTTGACCATGTTCGGTGAGCACACCCTGTTGCAGGACACCGCGACCCGTCTTGACGAGATCGACTCGGCGCAGGCACCGCTGTTCGTTTGCAACGAGGAACACCGTTTCATGGTAGCCGAGCAGATACGCGCGCTCGACAAGGAGACGGAAGCGATACTGCTGGAACCCGAGGGCAGGAACACGGCGCCGGCGCTGACGCTTGCGGCCCTGTACCTGGTGGAGAAAGATCCCGACGCCATGATGGTGGCCATGCCCGCCGACCACGTGATTCCGGACCAGGCATCCTTTGTGACGGCAGTGGAGCAGGGCGGTGAACTTGCCGGTGAGGGTTATCTTGTCACCTTTGGTGTGGTGGCAGACAAGCCTGAAACCGGTTACGGCTATATCAACCGTGGCGCCGAGATCTCTGGCAGTCGCTGTTTCAGCGTGGATCGTTTTGTCGAAAAGCCCGATGCCGATACGGCGAAGGCTTACGTCGATTCCGGCGACTATTACTGGAACAGCGGCATTTTTGTGATGCGTGCCGATCGCTGGCTGGAAGAGATCGGCAAGTATCAGCCGGATATTCTTGCGGCCTGCCGCGTTGCCATGGAACTGGGTACACGCGATGCCGATTTCCTGCGTGTCGATAAAGAAGCCTTTCTTGCATCACCCTCGGACTCCATCGATTACGCGGTCATGGAAAAGACCGATCGTGTCGCCGTGGTGCCGCTGGAAACACGCTGGTCCGATGTCGGCTCCTGGTCGTCCATCTGGGAGGTTTCCGAACAGGACGACGACGGCAACGTGGCGCGCGGCGACGTGCTCATCCACGAAACGAAGAACTCGTTGCTGATGGCCGACAAACGCTGCATTGCCGCGGTTGGTCTGGAAGGCATGATCGTGGTTGAAACTGCAGACGCCGTGCTGGTCGCGGACAAGAACTGCTGCCAGGACGTCAAGGCCATTGTCTCCAAGCTCAAGGAATTCGATCGCGCGGAATACCGCTTCCACAGTCGCGTGTATCGCCCGTGGGGCGACTACGAAGGCATCGACAATGGCTCTCGCTACCAGGTCAAGCGCCTGACGGTAAAACCCGGCGCCCAGCTTTCATTGCAGATGCACCACCACCGCGCGGAACACTGGATTGTGGTGTCGGGCACAGCGAAAGTTACGCGCGGTGACGATGTTTTCATGCTGTCAGAAAATGAATCCACCTATATCCCGCTTGGGACAACGCACCGACTTGAGAATCCCGGTACTATCCCGCTTGAGATTATCGAGGTGCAGTCGGGAAGCTACCTGGGTGAGGATGATATTGTGCGCTTTGAAGATGTGTATAACAGGGTTGATTAATCGTTGAAAATGGATATGGAATCGAAACCGCAGGAAAGCCTTCCCGATACCCGGCCTGTGCCGGTCTATGTGCTCCCCTACACCGGCCAGGACGATGAAATCAGTCTCATCGATTTGTGGCGCATAATTGCGGCGCGTAAGGCCCTTATTCTGTTCAGCGTGCTGGCGGCGTTAGTGCTGGCAACGGTTTACATCTTTCTGGCTGAGCCATTGTATCGGGCTGAGGCGCATCTGTTGCCCCCGCAGCAGCAGGAGATTCAGGGGCTGATGATCAACTACCGCGGCAAGGAAGGCCTCGAGATAAAGCGGTACACACCGGATCTCGTCTATAAAGCCTTCCTGAGGAATCTCAAATCAAAGGGATTGCGCAGGGAGTTTTTTGATGCTCACGATCTGGCAGACCACTACCTAGCCAACAAGCGGCGAACGGATGCTGATATCGACCGTATATTCAACCAAAAATTTGGTGAGAACCTGCGGGTACAGGCCGACAAGCAGGATGCCTCCTTTGTGGTAGCCAGTTTTGGAGAGCCGGATCCCGAGCTGGCCGCACAGTGGCTCAACCAGTTTATTGCTTTTGCCAACGAGCGCACCATCCACCAGTTATTAAATGACGTCAATGCCGCAATCCGGGCGGAAATTGAGCGGGTTCGCTACCAGCTGGCCAGCAAATTGAAACTGGCCGCACAAAGACGGCATGACACGATAATCAATCTGCG
>CAYSRA010000166.1:0-3745 GCA_964433205.1 uncultured Thiohalobacter sp.
CCACGTGCCATACCATGCATTCTCCTTGACCTTGCCGCTACCTTTCCACCCGCCGCTGGGCACCCCTCTGACCCCGGTATAGCGGCCCGACAGTTCCAGCCGCGGCAACAGTGAGATACTGGTCCAGACCGGGAGGTATGGACGAAAGTAACCGCTACCGAAACGAAACGTGCCGTCTTCCTCGAAACGTGCGTCAGGCATATTGATCAAACCGGTCTGGCCGGTGGTACCGGGCGCGGCCGACACCGGGCCGTGAAAAACGGCGATGCCTGCCAGCAACAGGCACAGCGGGTTCTTCAGCCTATTAGAAAACATTTATATTGATGACCGGCAATTTACGAATTGTAGTTCTCGACCTGCTGGAACGCCAAAGTCTGCGCAGGAGATAGCAGCATAACCCGTGACTGTGGCGATGTCAGTTGCACTCCGATCACCAAACAGTGGTTTATGATGGAACCCGGTATGGGCCTATGCTATGGTTAATTACGTAGCTTTAGCCTTTAATGACGGGGTAGTTATGGGCTTCATAATCAAAAGATCGGTTCGCAGCGCAGCCGATACAAGGACGTAACACATGACACAAGCCGCAAGCAATACCAGCCACACCAGCCGAACCGGCAACGCCAGTAACATCCACGACAAACTTCCGCTTTCCCCCGTCACTCCCAGCGAGCCCCGACCTGACCAGGATGAAATCAGCCTCATCGATCTCTGGCTGGTACTCGTACGTCGACGCAATATCGTGTTTGCGGTGCTTGCCCTGGCCCTGGCGGGAAGCCTGTTCATGGCGTTCACCAGGTCCGAAAAATATGCCTACAGCACGGCGCTCGAAATTGGTGCCACGCTCGGGGACGGGACGGGTGGACAGCTCGCGGCACCAGTCGAAGACCCCGAAACCGTGCTCGCTAAAATCCGCGAGAGCTATATCCCGCAGGCGCTGCATCGCTACCGCGAACTTAATCCCGAAGCCCCCCATCATTACAAAGTAGACGCCCGTATACCCAAGGGCAGTCAACTCATCGTACTGGAAGCCAGGGGCGAGCAAACCACAGGCCAGGCTTACACATCCATCCTCAAGGACATCGTCGCCAGCGTGGTCGCGGATCACCAGCATGTCGTGGACGTCAAGCGCGCCGGCCTGGAAGACCGTATTGCGAAAGCCAGGCTGGCACTGGCAGCACTGACCGATCCCAGCACCCTCGAAGTGAAAAAAAGAGCGCTGAAAACAAAACTCCTCAACGCCCGCATGACCCGGGAAGAATTGCAGGACCCGCGCACGCTGGCCATCCCCCGGCAAAAACTCGAAACAAAACTGGCGCAGGAACAAAAAAGCCTGGCAGACCTGAAAGACCGCGCAGAGCTTCTCAAGTCCCGCTACCAGCGACTGGATGACACGGACAAGCTGCTGCAGAAACAGATCGATGAACTGCAGGCGCAGATCACCACGGCAAGCAAACGTCGCCAGGACGCCATCGGCAACCTGCGCACCGGGTCATCCGCCATGACCATGCTGATGATCGACAATGAACTGCAACAAAACCGTGCGCGGCTGGCCGGCCTGAGGGAACGTCTGCTCGTCACCCAGCAGGACCGGCGCCAGGAACTGGAAGACGAGATAGCCGCCAACAAACGACAGCAAAATATACAAACCAAGGTCATCGAGAAAACCCGGCAGGAACTGGAAAAACTGGTACTGGAAAATCAGCGCGCGCAGAAGCGCCACGCGCCGGTCGTCGGTGAACTTGAGCAACAACTCAGCAAGATGCTCGCCGACCACGAGCGCGCCATCGCCGAACAGCAACAGACCATCCGCTTCCTGGAAACCCGGCTAAAAAATCTCAGCGCGACTCACGCCCTGTCCGACCCGCTGCAATCGATGACGCCTGTCGGGCCCGGCAAGAAAAAAGTTATCATTCTGGCGCTGATCCTTGCCCTGTTCGTCGGCATCTTTGCGGCGTTCTTTGCCGAGTTCCTGGGCAAGACCCGACAACACCTCGCCGAAAACCGAACAGGAAACTGAGTGAGGCCGGGCCGATCGGCAAACGGCTTCAGGCTCGCTTGAAGATCGGGGTGATCTTCGCGCCGTCCTCGCCGAAGCGGTCCTGAAGATAGCGACAGAAATCCTCGCCCAGTTCCGGATGCTGCAGCGCATATTCGACCGTCGCCTGCAGGTAGCCCAGCTTGCTGCCGCAATCGTAGCGCTCACCTTCAAACTTGTAGGCCAGAACCTGTTCTTCCTCCAGCAACGCCGCGATCGCATCGGTGAGCTGGATTTCACCGCCTGCGCCCTTGGGAATGTGTTCCAGCAAATCAAAAATGCGCGGTGTCAGGATATAGCGCCCGACCACAGCGAGATTGGTCGGCGCCTCGGCCGGTTTGGGCTTTTCGACGATGCTGGCAACCCGGCTGAGATTCGGTGTCACGGCGTCTGACTTGACGATACCGTATTTATCGGTGTCCTCTTGCGGCACTTCCTCAACACCCAGCACACTGCACCGATTGTATTCAAATGCCGCGGCCATCTGCGCCATGCACGGCGTATCGTGTCCGTCGATGAGGTCGTCCGCCAGAATCACAGCAAACGGTTCGTTACCGACAACCGGTCGTGCACACAACACTGCGTGCCCCAGTCCCAGGGCTTCGGGCTGGCGAACATAGACACAGGACACGCCCTTCGGCACTACGTTGCGCACCAGTTCCAGCAACTGGGTCTTGCCCTTGCGCTCCAGTTCGGTTTCCATTTCGTAGTTCTTGTCGAAATGATCCTCGATAGCGCGCTTGCTGCTGCTGGTGACAAAAATCAGTTCCTCGATACCCGCAGCAATTGCCTCTTCCGCCGCATACTGGATCAACGGCTTGTCAACGATGGTCAGCATTTCCTTGGGGTTGGCCTTGGTGGCCGGCAGGAAGCGGGTTCCCAGGCCCGCAACAGGAAACACCGCTTTTCTGATTCTGATCTTGTTATTGCTCATCGGCACTACCTTTATTTTATATTCAGTGAATTGTCGGCGCGTCGCCCCCCACCGGCGTGTCACCGTCCTGCTTCGTCAGCGGGACAGCATCGGTTGCCTGTCGGGCGGCTGCTTCGGCCCCACTCCATTCAGGAACCAGTTCTTTCAACAGCTGCCGTAACCCGATCTCGTCATAGTCGAAACAGGCCTGATGCAGGTTATCCATCACTTCACCCAGGCGCTTCCACTCAAACTCCCGGTGACGGGCGAGCAGAATTTTCGCGTGCTCCGTGCTCTGCAAGGCCTCCTTCTCGTGGAACAATTCCTCGTAGAGCTTCTCGCCCGGGCGCAGGCCGGTATAGATGATGTCGATGTCTTCGTCCGGAACTTTACCCGAAAGTCGGATCATCTGCTCTGCCAGGTAGGAAATCCTGATCGGCTCACCCATGTCCAGCACGAAAATCTCGCCCCCCGACCCCATTGCCCCGGATTGAAGTATCAGTTGACATGCTTCCGGTATCGTCATGAAATATCTGGTAATTTCGCGGTGCGTAACCGTGACTGGCCCGCCCTTCTCGATCTGCTCGCGGAACAACGGTACGACGCTGCCGGCCGACCCCAGTACATTGCCGAACCTGCCCGTCATACAGCGCGTCGAGGACCGCCGGTCACGGTTCTGGCAGAAACTCTCGGCGGCGCGCTTGCTCGTCCCCCTGCCATTGGCCGGCTTGACCGCCTTCTCGGTGGCCATCATCACGCCGTCTTCACAGCCCTACTTGTCCTCGAGTTCCGCC
>CAYSRA010000167.1:0-3723 GCA_964433205.1 uncultured Thiohalobacter sp.
GTGTCGCGTGGTTGGCGGGGAGTATGCTGCTGTGGTGTGGCGCGGCGGTTGCGTGCCGGGGGGCTGGGCGCCCGGGTTGCGGGCGAGGGTGTGTTTGCCCGCGGGGCGCCGGACGGCCGGGTGTTCTACCAGATGAACCTGCGGCGCGGATTCCTGCCGCTGGAAGTGACCGATCAGGGCGTGAGTATCCTGAAGTTACCAAAGATGGGTGCCACACTGGCGGGGCAAGGCGGTCAGCACCAGGCTCTCGCACCGTTCGTGGAAATACCGGCGGGTTAGGAGCCCCCGGTCCTGCGCAGCGTACGCATCAGCCGCGCGAGGATCTAGCGGCAGTCTTTCCGGATCGTCAGGCTCAGCCGGGTTTTGCGCGCCTCGATCTGCTGGTCCGACATGTACTGGCGTTGTCCGGCCTCGTCCAGCCTGTACCAGCTGACGCCGCCGCGTTGCAGGTCGGCGAGTTCATTTTTCAGTTTGTTGCAGCGCTTCTTTTGTTTGGCCTTGCGTTCCTGTAGCTCGGCCTGCTTCTGTCTGGCCTGTTCGCGTTCCCGCTGTCTGGCGGCGTTCCAGCGTTTTATATTTTCCAGACGCTGTTTGTCATCGGGTGCCGGTGTAGCAGGCTGCCTGCGTCGTTCGGGTATCGCGATGCTTTCCGATGTGCCTGTACCCGGTTTTTCACCGTAGTGCACCTGGCCCTTCTCATCAGTCCATTTATAGATGTCCGCCGCCGACAGGGCAGGTAATAACAGGCACAACGCCAGTGTGATGGATTTCACTCCGGTTTCCTCCGGCAGATTATGGCTGCGACCCGGTCAATGGGTCTTTCTGAGTGTAATGAGGTTGCCCTTGCGTTCCAGCTCAAGCCGTGACAGGAACGACATGCCCAGCAGAACCTCTACCGGGTACCCGCCTTCCAGTACCGTCGCGCGGATATTCCGCAGTTCTATTTCCCCGACTTTTACCGAAGCGAGTTTTATGCTGTAGGCGGATACCACCCCCGACGCCGTTGTGACGGTAGAGGGTGTGCCGGAATATCGAAAGTCGATGCCAAGTTTCCGGGCCACGGTTTCATTCATGGCGACGCTGGATGCGCCGGTGTCGATCAGGAAACTGACCAGGTGACCGTTTATGGAGCCCGGAGTGCGGAACCCACCGTATGCATCGACCGACACCTTCACTTCGGTATGGTCTCGCGCCTTATAGGTGCTGCCGGTGCGTTGTGAGAAAACCAGCGTCTGTTTTTTCCCGTTGAACAGAATGACGGCCTGGTCGGATTCCACGGATAACAGCTTGACCCCCTCACGGCTGGTCTCGCCGACCCTGAGTATGCGTCGTTTCCCGTCGACGCCAATCACAGCCTTGTCGCCGAACTGGCCGATAAATTTGACAGCGGTATCGGCGTAGAGGTTTGTCGGAAAAAGCAGCAGCAGAAATAACAGCCGGAGCAGCGATTTGATCATGGTGACTCTTCAGACGGGTTTGTCGCGATTATAGTCACCGAACGCGCTGCGGGGAAATCTGCCCGGGTACGGCGCCGGCTGCGTCAGTTGTCCCCGGGGCTATCGAGTTGTTCGTGCAAGTGGTCCGGGTCGGTAAACGGTGGCAGGCATTGCATACCTTTGCACAAATAGGCGACACCGTCGTCCTGTGGCCTGCGCTCGGCGAGCAGGCCGGGCAGGCCGTCGGCGGCATCCGGAACGGTGAAGCACTGACGCCGTGCGCGGTAGTCGTTGCCAATAGCCTGTCGCCAGGCCGCTTCCTGTTCACCCGGGCGTATAACCAGCGTTTCTACCGGATACAGGTATTCCTCCAGTGCCAGCAGCAGGCCGGTGTGGCCGTACGGTCCCTGCTCGATGTGTTGCCAGGCGGCTTTCAGCGTACCTTCCGCCGCTTCGCTATAACGGCTGTCGCCAACCAGGTGGCCGAGCCGGCCGAACACCTTGGCGGCGATGGCGTTGCCGGACGGCAGGGCGTCGTCGCCCAGCGGTTTGGGTCGCTGGATCAGGTCCTCGTGATCGTCGGCGGTGAACCAGAAGCCACCGTCGGGGTCGGCAAAGTGTTGCAGCACCACCTCCGCGAGTTGCAGCGCGAACGCGAGTTCATCGCTGCTCCAGCGCCATTGCAGCCGTTCGAGGATGGCGTCGATCAGGAACACGTAGTCGTCCAGGTAGGCGTCGAGGTGGGCTCGGCCGTCCTTGCTGGTAGCGAGCAGGCGCCCGTTCGACCACAGGTTGGTGCGGATGAAGTCGAGGGCGCGGCTCGCCGAGTCGAAGTACGCCGCTTCGTCGAACACCCGCGCGGCCTGCGCCATGCCCTTGATCATCAGCGCATTCCAGGACACCAGGATCTTGTCGTCGCGGCCCGGCCGCACGCGCTGCTCGCGCGCCTCGAAAAGTTTCTGGCGGGCATCCGACAACAGGGTCTGTACGTGCGCCGGATCGAAACCGGTCTTGTCCGCCACGGCGTCCAGGTTCTCGTACACGTGCGGGTTCCAGCGGCCCTCGAAGTTGGCCGCGCGGTCGAAGCCGAAGTGCGCGGCGGCCACGGCATATTCGTCGTCGTCCAGTGCCGCGTGCAGTTGGTCCTGCGTCCACACGTAGAAGCGGCCTTCCTCGCCCTCGCTGTCGGCGTCCAGGCTGGAGTAGTAGCCGCCTTCGGGCGACTGCATTTCGCGTTGCACCCAGGCTGCGGTCTCCGCGACGATGCGCCGGTACAGCGGCTTGCCGGTGGCGGCGAAGGCCTCGCTGTACAGCGCCAGCAGCGGGCCGTTGTCGTAGAGCATTTTCTCGAAGTGGGGGATCATCCAGCGGTCGTCGACCGAGTAACGGCAGAAGCCGCCGCCGAGCTGGTCGTACATACCGCCCAGCGCCATGCGGTCGAGGGTGAGCAGCGCCATATTCAGCGCATCGTGGTCTTTGCGGCCGGTGGCCGCCCAGTGGCGCAGCAGTCTTTCCAGGTTGGTGGGATGTGGGAATTTGGGCGCCTTGCCGAAGCCGCCGTACTGCTTGTCGAACTGGCCGGCGAGCTGCTGGCGGGCGACGTCCAGCGGCATGCTGTTGAGCCGCTCCGGCGCGGCGCTGTCGGCACGGTGCATGTCGCGCATGAAGTTCACAAGCGAGCGGTTCTGTTGTTCCAGTTCGTCGCGCCTGTCGCGGTAGAAGTCGGCGATGTGCCGGCACAGCTCGGCGAACGCGGGCAGCCCGTGGCGCGGCTGCGGCGGGAAATAGGTGCCGCCAAAAAACGGCACGTGGGTGTGCGGGTCGAGCACCATGGTCAGTGGCCAGCCGCCGTTGCGCTGCGTGAGCAGCGAGTGGGCGGTCTGGTAGATCTTGTCCAGGTCGGGGCGCTCTTCGCGGTCCACCTTGATGTTAACGAACAGTTCGTTCATCACCGCTGCCGTGTCCGGGTCCTCGAAGGACTCGTGGGCCATCACGTGGCACCAGTGACAGGCCGAGTAGCCGATCGACAGCAGGATCGGCTTGTCCTCGCGGCGCGCCCTGTCCAGCGCTTCCGGCCCCCAGGGATACCAGTCCACCGGGTTGTGGACGTGCTGGAGCAGGTAGGGGCTGGTTTCGTTTGCAAGATGGTTGGTATATTGCGTGTTGCGGGTCATGTGGTCGCGTCCGGCATAATCACTGACTGGACCAGCCCACTGTGCACATACGCTCTTGCCCCGCACACCCGCCCGCACCGGCAAACGCTTCTCGCTTCTACATCCTTCTCTCG
>CAYSRA010000168.1:0-3577 GCA_964433205.1 uncultured Thiohalobacter sp.
CTGTTCGACGGTGCCGGGGTTGGCTTCCAGGGTGATCTCGGCGTCCGGCTTCATCGGTAGACGGGCGCGGATGCCGGCCAGCAGGCGGTCCATGGCGGCCGGTGAAAACAGGCTGGGGGTCCCGCCGCCCATGAAAATGCTCTGCACGGTGCGCCCCCACACGGAAGGCAGTTCCTGTTCCAGGTCGATGAGCAGGGCGTCGACATAGGCCGCTTCGGGCAGGTCGTCCCTCACCGCGTGCGAGTTGAAATCACAATAGGGGCATTTGCGCACACACCAGGGAAAGTGGATGTACAGCGACAGCGGCGGTGTGGCGGTGAAGTGGAACACGGGTGTCAGGGTATCGTACGGGGCGCGTTACGCCTCGCGCAGCAGCGCGATCAGCCGGCGCAAAGCCTGTCCGCGATGGCTGAACCGGTTCTTTACCTCCGGCGCCAGTTCTGCAGAACTGCATTGCTGTTCCGGGACGAGGAATATCGGGTCGTAGCCGAAGCCGTTGTCGCCGCACGGTGTGTGCAGGATGGAACCTTCCCAGGTGCCCTGCACGATGCGCGGCGTCGGGTCGGCGCCGTGGCGCATGTGCACCATCAGGCACTGGAAGCGTGCGCCGCGTTGTTCGTCCGGTGTGTCTTTCAGGGCTTCGAGCAGTTTGCGCAGGTTGGCTTCGTCGCTGGCGCCGGCGCCGGCGTAGCGCGCCGAGTAGATGCCGGGCGCGCCGTCCAGCGCGTCGACTTCCAGCCCGGAGTCGTCGGCAATGGCCGGCAGCCCGGTGTGCAGAGCGGCGTTGCGGGCCTTGAGGATGGCGTTTTCCACGAACGTCAGCCCGGTCTCCTCGATGTCCGGCACGCCGTACACGGTCTGCGGTACTACTTCGATACCGCTGCCGTCGAGCAGTTCGTTGAACTCGCGCACCTTGCCGACGTTGCTGCTGGCGAGAACGATTTTGCGGCTCATGATGTCAGCCCGCCAGCGTGGCTTGCTGGGCCTGTATCAGTTCGCCGATGCCCTTTTTGGCCAGTGCCAGCATGGCGTTCATCTCGTCCTCGCTGAACGGATGTCCTTCGGCGGTGCCCTGTACTTCGATGAATTTGCCGGCGTCGGTCATGACCACGTTCATGTCGGTTTCGGCGTTGGAGTCTTCAGGATAGTCCAGGTCGAGCACCGGGGTACCTTGATAAATACCCACGGAGATGGATGCTACCGAACCGCACAACGGGTTTTCCGCCAGCGTGCCGTCCTCGACGAGCGTGTTGAGGGCGTCGGCCAGTGCTACGAAGCCGCCGGTGATGCTGGCGGTGCGGGTACCGCCGTCGGCCTGGATCACGTCGCAGTCGATGGTGACGGTGCGCTCGCCGAGTTTTTCCATGTCCACCACGGCGCGCAGCGAACGGCCGATGAGGCGCTGGATTTCCATGGTGCGCCCGCCCTGTTTGCCGCGTGCCGCTTCACGGCCCATGCGCTGGGTGGTCGAGCGCGGCAGCATGCCGTATTCGGCGGTGACCCAGCCCCTGCCCTGGCCGCGCAGAAAACCGGGGACGCGTTCTTCGACACTGGCGTTGCACAGGACTTTGGTGTTGCCGAATTCGATCAGCACCGAGCCTTCGGCGTGCATGGTGTAGTTACGGGTGATGGTCACCGGACGCATTTCGTCCGGCTGGCGGTTGCTGGGGCGCATGGGGATTCCTCGGGATTGAAAAAGCTGGCGGCATTATAGCCGAGCGCGCGGGTTTTGGCTGTGCGGCGCTACTTCTTCATTTCCGAGGCGTACTCCAGCATGGCGCGGTGGATGTCGTCGATGGCCTGTTCCAGCGGGTCCTTGTCCGGCGAGGATTTTTCCGCATTATCCGGATGGCCCGCGTTTGGCTCGGGGGCCTGCCGCGGGCCGTCTGCCGCCAGCCAGCGCAACGCAACGGCGCTGATGTTGTCGCTGTTCGGGTAGCTGTTGGTCTCGGCCACGTCGGCGAGCAGGTTGAGGTTTTCCTCCAGGTCGCCGTCGGCGGCGGTGACGACCAGTTCCGGTTCGGGAATGGCGGACCACAGGCCGTCCGAGCACAGCAGCAGCGTATCGCCGCTGTGCAGGGTTTCCTGGTCCAGGCTGATCTCCGGAAAACGCGGCGGCCCGCCCAGGCAGCGGCTGACGGTATTGCGCAACGGGTGGTGGCGCAGTTCCTCCTCGGTCAACAACCCGCTTTGCAGCAGTTCCTCGACCGGCGTGTGGTCGCGGGTGCGTTTGAGCAGCGCACCGCGGCGCAGCAGGTACAGGCGACTGTCGCCGACGTGGGCCCAGTAGGCGGTGTCGCCCTGCACCAGGCACGCCACGCAGGTGGTGCGCGGCGTGATCGGCGGGTTGTGGCTGCGCCCGGCATCGACGACTTCGAGGTGAGCCGTACACAGTGCCTGTTTCAGGAACTCTGCCGGGTCGGCAATCGGCAGCGGTTCGTGCCGGAAGCAGCGCGCCAGGCTGTTGACGGCGGTCTGCGCGGCGAGGTCGCCGCGCGCGTGGCCGCCCATGCCGTCGGCGACTACCAGCAGCACGTGCTCGGGCAGTCGTTCCACCAGGCAGCGATCCTGGTTGCTGGCGCGGTTGCCGAGCCGGTTGATGGATGCCGTGATGCTCTTCATGATGACGACTTGCGCAGCAGGGCGCTGGCCAGGCGGCCCAGCGCGGAACGGGCGGGTTGTGGTTCCGGGGTGGTATCGGCAGTCAGCGCGGCGCGGAACGCGGCGACACTCTGCGGCCGCAGCGTCGGGTCCAGTTCCATGGCCCAGTCGATGGCGCGCAGCAGGTTGTCGGCGTAGCGATCGCGAAAAGCGAACTGGGCCGGCTTCAGGGTGTCGCGGTCGCGCCGGTGTTTGGCGTCCACCGGCGCCCGCCCCTCGATGCAGGCGCGCATGGTCGCGCCGATGGCGTACAGGTCGGTCCAGGGCCCTACATAGCCGCGGCTCTCGTATTGTTCGGTCGGTGAGAACCCCGGGCTGATCACCTGCCCCGGCTGCTCCTGGCGACTCTGCGGGAACCCGTGTACGGCGCCGAAATCCAGCAGCAGCGGCTGGCCGCCACGGCGGATGTGGATATTCCCCGGCTTGATGTCGAGGTGCAGCAGATCGTTGTTGTGGATCAGTTCCAGGCCGTCGAGCAGCGCCGGGAACACGGTGCGCAGGAAGCGTTCGCTGAGTCCCTTGCCGCGCGATTGCAGGTAATGTTGCAGGTTTTCGCCAGCCTGGTGCTCCATCACCATATATACGGTGCCGTTGGCCTGGAAGAAACTGAACACGTTGACGATGTTGGGGTGCTTGAGGGTGGCCAGCGTGCTGGCTTCCTGGAAGAACAGCTTGCGCCCGCGCACGAAACGGGCTTCCGTGCTGTCGTCACGGGCCTGCACCTTGCCGTCGCGACCGCGGCAGGCGAGCTTGTTGGGGATATATTCCTTGATCACCACGCGCTTGTCGTCGCGCAGGTCGCGCGCCAGGTAGACCACGCTGAAGCCGCCGCCACCGAGCGGTTTTTCAAGCCTGTAGCCATCGAGGCAGGTGCCGGGTTTCAGACTGTCTAGCTTTTTACGCATGATCCTCTAGA
>CAYSRA010000169.1:0-3567 GCA_964433205.1 uncultured Thiohalobacter sp.
TTGTACGAGTGCAGGGGGTACATGTGGCGTTGGGATGACACCCCGGCCGGGTTTTGGGCCGCAGAGAGAGGGCGGGGCGGGCTTACATGCCCACCGCCGCCCTGCGCTGGCGTTACCGGCAGGCCGGCCCCGGCAATGTCGCGCTAACCGGCGGCCTGCCCCGCCACTCGGTACTGGCGCTCGGTTTTGCCAGCAGCAAGCAATCCGCCGCCACCGTGGCCCTGTCGGCCCTGCCGAGAGACTTCGACAGCCCATGGCAACAGCAAATCGGGGACTGGCGCGACTGGCATTCGGAATGCGGCCTGCGCTGTGCGCTCGACCTGGATCTGCCCCAGGCCCTGCGTGACGAACTGAAGATCTCGGCGATGGTGCTACGCACGCACCAGGACCAGATATTCACCGGCGCCATGATCGCCAGCCTCAGCATCCCCTGGGGCGAAACACGCAACGAGCGGGGCGGCTACCACCTGGTCTGGCCGCGCGACCTGGTGGAAAGTGCCGGTGCGCTATTGGTGCTGGGTGCGGACGACAAGGCACGTGAGATCCTGCGTTATCTCATCGCCACCCAACTCGACGACGGTCACTGGTACCAGAACCAGTGGCTGGGAGGGAAACCCTACTGGCAGGGTTCCCAACTCGACGAAGCCGCATTTCCGGTCTTGCTGGCAGCGGAGCTTGCCGCACGCGGGGCGCTGGATGGCATCGAGATCCGTGACATGGTATCCCGCGCCCTCACCTTCATCGCGCATAACGGTCCCGCCTCCGACCAGGACCGCTGGGAAGAAAACGCGGGCGTTAATACCTTCACCCTGGCGATCTGTATTGCCGCGCTGATCAGTGGCGCGGATTTTCTGAACGATCAGGACCGGGAAACCGCGCTCGCCATCGCGGACTTCTGGAACAGCCGGATTGAATCATGGACCGTTGTGCGTGATACCGATCTGGCTCGGCAGCACGGTGTCACCGGCTATTACATTCGAACAGCACCGCCGAAATCGATCATGGACGAGGAGGCGGTAAGCGAGCAGTTGCCCATCAAGAACCGGCTGCAGGATCCGGGGCTGTCCGCGGCGGAACAGATCAGCACCGACTTTCTGCAACTGGTGCGTTTCGGGCTGCGGCGGGCCGACGACCCCTTGATCACGGACAGCGTGCGCGTTGTCGATGCCCTGCTGCGCGCGGACACGCCGAATGGCCCGGCCTGGTACCGCTACAACGGCGACGGCTACGGCGAACACCGGGATGGTTCTGCGTTCGACGGTACCGGCCACGGTCGCCCCTGGCCGTTGCTCACCGGGGAACGCGGCCACTACGAATTGCTGGCCGGCAACGACCCCTTGCCCTACCTTGGCGCCATGGCCGCGATGGCGGGACGCGGCGGCATGCTGCCGGAGCAGGTCTGGGACGCCGAACCTGTCCCTGAGAAGCGACTGTACCCCGGCCGCGCGACAGGGTCGGCGATGCCGCTGGTATGGGCCCATGCAGAATTCATCAAGCTGGCGCACTCCCGCGCCGCGGGCCATCCCGTGGACCGGCTCGACGCAGTGTGGCAGCGCTACGAGGGCCAGCGCCCGAAAGCGGAACTTGCGGTGTGGTCACCCCGGGCGCCCATCGATACAATTTTCCGCGGTGAGGCGCTGTGCATCTGTCTCCCGCAGCCTGCCACGGTCCGTTTCCGGATCGGCGACTCAGCGGGTAGCAGTGAGATACAGACGACGCCTGCAGGCCTTGGCATGCACAGAGCGACCCTGCCGGTTGAGATGCCAGGCGTCGGTGACTCATTGCGATTCACCATCGAAACGGAAGCGACGAACGAAATCCCGCAGGACGGTTACCGGATCGAGGTCACAGAGTCCTGACACAGCACCCGTTATTCCCCCGACGGGTCCGTCACACCCCTCAGCTACCGATTTCGTATTGTTGTAAGCTGAACGCCCCATGCTTAACACAATTGCCATACTGATTACCGCCGCCGCGCTGCTCGGCTATCTCAACGAACGTTTTATTCGCCTGCCTACTACCATCGGTTTGATGGTGATCGCATTGGCTATTTCAGTCGCACTGGTGTTACTCGGCGCGCTTGGCTGGCCGACCCTGCGCCTGGAAGCCGAAACATTTCTGCGTGGCATTGATTTCCATGAAACCCTCATGCAGGGCATGTTGAGCTTTCTCCTTTTTGCCGGCGCACTGCACGTCAACCTGTCCGACCTGCGCGACCAGAAGTGGATCATTGCACTGCTCGCCACAGCGGGTGTACTGGTGTCCACTTTTCTGGTCGGGGGCCTGACATTCTGGGTGATGAATCTGCTGGGCCTGTACCTGCCGTTTATTTACTGCCTGGTATTCGGCGCCCTGATCTCACCGACAGACCCGATTGCCGTACTGGGCATCCTTAAGACAACCCATGCCCCCAAGTCCCTGGAAACCAAGATCACCGGTGAGTCACTGTTTAATGACGGCGTGGGGGTAGTGATATTTCTGGTGCTGGCTGGCATCGCCGCCGGCAATCAGCCTTTCACCGCCACCAGCATCGCGTGGATATTTCTAACCGAGGCACTGGGTGGAATCACTTTTGGCCTGGTCATCGGCGCCGTCAGTTACTTCCTGTTACGCAGCATCAATAACTACTCTGTTGAGGTATTGATCACGCTTGCGCTGGTAACAGGTGGTTACGCGCTGGCATCCGCCCTGCACCTGTCCGGACCTATCGCCATGGTGGTGGCCGGCCTGTTGATCGGCAATCACGGTCGTCGTTCGGCAATGTCGGAAATCACCCGTCTGCACATCGACACATTCTGGGAACTGATCGACGAACTGCTGAATGCCGTGCTGTTTTTACTGATCGGGCTGGAGGTATTAATATTAAGTTTCAAAACCACCTATTTTCAGGCCGCACTGGTGCTGATCCCGGCGGTCCTGCTGGCCCGGTTCATCAGTGTCAGTGTGCCGGTACTGCTGCTGCACAGGGTGCGGGAGTTCAGTCCCGGCGTAATCCCCATCATGACCTGGGGCGGACTGCGAGGGGGTATTTCGGTGGCCCTGGCGCTATCATTACCGCTTGGGCCGGAACGCGAAGTGATTCTCGCGGTCACCTACCTGATCGTGGTATTTTCCATCACGGTTCAGGGATTGACCATCGGGCGCGTTATCCGCCACTGGACCCGTTAACCTCTCCTTGAGATAAACAGATGAATTCCGAACCTGACAGAAACGCACTTGCCCTGGATCGCACGGCGCTCGCCAACGAAAGAACCTATGCGGCATGGATACGTACCGGCCTCGCCTCACTTGTAACGGGCCTCGGCATCGCCCGGTTTCTGGCGGACAGCATGCCGCTCTGGAGCATCCGGACGATTTCAGCAATACTCATCCTGTTCAGCGCAGGCGCCTTCTTTCTTGCAGCATGGCGCTATGCACATTTCCATGTCGGGATGACACATCTCGATATCAAGATGATCCCGGTTGGCATGGTCAGGTTCTCCAGCTTTGTACTCATCCTCTGCTCTTTGATTGCGCTCGTCGGCTTGTGGTACATAGCGCCTTCTCTGGCAAGCAACGGCCCCTGAC
>CAYSRA010000170.1:0-3564 GCA_964433205.1 uncultured Thiohalobacter sp.
TTGTCCGAGAAGGTCGACCAGCTGGTGGTCGGTGGCGGTATCGCCAACACCTTCCTGAAGGCTGTAGGCAAGAACGTCGGCAAGTCGCTGTGCGAGGACGACCTGGTGGATACTGCCAAAGCGCTGATCGAGAAAATGGAAAAGCGCGGCGCGCACATTCCGATCCCCGTCGACGTGGTGGTGGGCAAGAAGTTCGACGAGAACGAGCCGGCCGTGTTGAAGGACGTCGACGACGTCGACGACGACGACATGATCTTCGACATCGGGCCGAAGTCCGCGCAGGAACTGGCCGACATTATCGAAAAGGCCGGTACTATCGTCTGGAACGGGCCGATTGGCGTGTTCGAGTTCGACCAGTTCGGCGAAGGCACGAAGACCGTGGCCATGGCCATCGCCAACTCGAAAGGGTTCAGTCTGGCAGGCGGCGGCGACACCATTGCCGCGATCCAGAAGTACGATATTTACGACAGGATTTCCTACATCTCTACCGCCGGCGGCGCCTTCCTGGAATACCTGGAAGGCAAGACCCTGCCGGCTGTCGCCATGCTGGAAGAGCGCGCCCGCGGTTAGCGGCGCATTACCCTACTTACAAGTGGCGCAATATGCAGCGTAGAACCAAGATAGTCGCAACGCTCGGTCCGTCTACCGACGACCCCAAGGTGCTGGACGACATGATCCAGGCCGGCGTGGACGTTGTCCGCGTAAACTTCTCGCACGGTTCGCCGGAAGAACACCTGCGGCGTGCCGAGGCGGTGCGTAACAGGGCGCGGGCGCACGGGCGCCAGGTCGGTGTGTTCGCCGACCTGCAGGGGCCGAAGATCCGCATCGACCGTTTCAAGGAAGGCAAGGTCGAGCTCAAAGAAGGCGAGCAGTTTATTCTGGATGCAGCGATGGACCCCGACGCCGGTACGGTCGAGCGCGTTGGCATCGCCTACAAGGCGCTGGTCGAGGACGTCAACCGCGGTGATACGCTGTTGCTTGATGACGGCGCGGTGGTGTTGTGGGTCAATGAGGTCCGCGGTACTGAAATCGACACGCGCGTCGTGATCGGCGGCACGCTGTCCAATAACAAGGGCATCAACCGCCAGGGCGGCGGGCTATCGGCGCAGGCCATCACCGACAAGGACCGCGCCGACATCAAGGTGGCAGCGGAAATGCGTGCCGATTACATCGCCGTGTCCTTCCCGCGTAATGCCAACGACATTCACGAAGCACGCGATTTGTTGCGCAAGGCCGGCGGCCACGGCGGCATTGTCGCCAAGATCGAACGTGCCGAAGCCATGAACGCGCTGGAAGAAATCATCGAAGCGGCCGACGTGGTGATGATTGCACGCGGTGACCTGGGTGTCGAGATTGGCGATGCAGAGTTGCCCGCGGTGCAGAAGCGCATCATCCGCATCGCACGCGCCATGGATCGCGTAGCGATTACCGCCACGCAGATGATGCAGTCGATGATCGAGAATCCTATCCCTACCCGTGCCGAAGTTTTTGACGTCGCCAACGCCGTCATCGATGGCACCGACGCCGTCATGCTGTCCGCCGAAACGGCGACCGGCAAGCACGTCGCCAAGGTAATCGAGGCCATGGACCGCATCTGTCGTGGTGCCGAGACCCAGCGTGTCGATACCATTGTAGAGCGACGCACGTCCGTAGATTTCAAGGCGATCGATGAAGCCATTGCCAAGGCCGCCATGTTCACCGCAAACCATACAGGTGTTAAGGCAATTGCCGCGTTAACCGAGTCCGGCGCAACGCCTTTATGGATGTCGCGCATCAGTTCCGGCATTCCGATCTACTCCTTGACGCGTCATGTGGAGACGCGTAGAAAGGTAACCCTTTATCGTGGCGTGTACCCGGTCAGTTTTGATGTCACGACTACCGATCATGCGCAGGTCAACCGCGAAGCGATCGACGAACTGATGCGGCGTGGCGCGGTACGCGACGGCGACCTCGTCATTATCACCAAGGGTGATCTGATGGGGGTGCATGGTGGCACCAACGCCATGAAGATAATTCGTGTGGGCGAACATGTGGTCAACGCTGACTGATGCGCGCCCGCGCACCCGGAACACACTTACAACATTAATCAGCTGAAAACTCCAAGGAGTCCGTCATGGCCTTGATATCCCTGCGACAATTGCTCGACTATGCAGCCGAAAACGATTTCGGCATGCCTGCCTTCAACGTCAACAACATGGAACAGGTGCATGCCATCATGCAGGCTGCCGACGAAACCGACAGCCCGGTGATCATGCAGGGTTCTGCCGGCGCACGTTCCTATGCGGGCGAACCCTTCCTGCGTCACCTGATCTCCGCTGCCATCGAAATGTACCCGCACATTCCGATCGTCATGCACCAGGATCACGGTTCCGAGCCTGCTGTTTGCCTGCGTTCCATCCAGTCCGGTTTCTCTTCCGTGATGATGGACGGCTCACTGATGGCCGACATGAAGACCCCGTCGACCTTTGAGTACAACGTCGACGTCACCCGCAAGGTTGTCGAAATGGCGCATGCCGGTGGCGTGTCCGTGGAAGGCGAACTGGGTTGCCTGGGCTCGCTGGAAACCGGTGAAATGGGCGAGGAAGACGGCCACGGTGCAGAGGGCAAGT
This sequence comes from uncultured Thiohalobacter sp., assembly GCA_964433205.1. GTDB lineage: Bacteria > Pseudomonadota > Gammaproteobacteria > DSM-19610 > DSM-19610 > Thiogranum. The sequence continues at coordinate 2,610 of CAYSRA010000170.1, forward strand.
TGTCCATGGACCAGCTGCTGACCGATCCCGAAGAAGCCGCGAGCTTCGTCAAGGAAACCGGTGTCGACGCACTGGCCATCGCCATCGGCACCAGTCACGGCGCCTACAAGTTTACCCGCCCGCCGACCGGTGACATCCTGGCCATCAACCGTATCAAGGAAATCCACGCGCGCCTGCCTAACACCCACCTGGTCATGCACGGTTCCTCTTCCGTACCGCAGGAATGGCTGAAGATCATCAACGAGTACGGCGGCGACATGGGCGAGACCTATGGTGTGCCGGTCGAGGAAATCTGCGAAGGCATCAAGCACGGTGTTCGCAAGGTCAACATCGACACCGATCTGCGTATGGCGTCCACTGGTGCAATCCGCAAGCACCTGGCCGACAACCCGTCCAACTTCGACCCGCGCAAGTTCCTCAAGGCATCGACCGCCGCCATGAAGGACATCTGCAAGGCACGCTACGAAGCCTTCGGTTGTGCCGGCCATGCGTCGAAGATCAAACCGCTTCGCCTCGAAGACATGGTTGCACGCTACGAGTCCGGCGAACTGGACGCGCGCGTCAGCTGATTTCACTGGCTGGACCGAAAACAAAAAAGGGCGGCGCAGGCCGCCCTTTTTTGTTGGCGAGCGAACCTGAGATCATCGTGTTGAAGTTGATTTATCTTCCACAGGAATTCAGTTCTTTCCAATGATCCATTTCCTGCGTTTGGTCTCAAGCCGGGGCCGGTTACAGGATCGACGGCTCGTCCAGCGCGCTGGCCTGTTCGCGCAGACTCAGGATGTGGTCTTCCCAGTAACGGGGCGAGTCGAACCAGGGGAAGGCGATGGGGAAGGCAGGGTCCTCCCAGCGGCGCGCTATCCAGGCGGCGGAGTGGCTGCGGCGCCGGGGGCGCAGCGGTCAGATCGGGCGAGGGCTGGCTTCGGCGGACGCCGGGAAGCAGCGGTCACCGGTG
>CAYSRA010000171.1:0-3433 GCA_964433205.1 uncultured Thiohalobacter sp.
TATTACCGCGGTTCGATGTCCACTTTACCGCAGGATCGATAAAAGCGGCTACACACGTGGCGAGCAAAGCGATCTGCGCCCATGGAGCAACATCAATGACGGGGTAGAGGGTCTGGGGCCGGGCATATTCCAGAATAAAGTAGATACAAAGCCACCAGAACGCGGCGCCCTCGCTCCTGAATCCCGTCCAGATCGAGCGAAGTTTGACCTTGTAATAGTCTGTTATGTCGACTTCAGCCAGTCGCGCTGACTTTCTTGGTAATTTCATGGACTGACGTTTCTATATAGCCAAAACAGTGATTGAAATAGGCTTCGGTGGCCCCGTAGGGGTCGTGAATGTGCGGGCGTACGGATTTTCCCCATACTCCGAGCAGCGTACATTTGTGGCCCTGACCGAATTGCCGTTCAAGATACCGGGCCTGCCAGGGCTCCATTGCGATAAACAGGTCATTCTTCCGCAATGCCAGCGACTGTATCGGTCTTGTCCTGTGCCCGGTCAGGTCAATGCCTTTTTCTGCGGCTGCCCGAATCGCATCAGCATTGGCTGGCGCCCCGTCGCTCGTGTCGATGCCACAGGAAATTGACTCCAGCCCCAGGGAACGCGCAACAGCCTCGGCATAGGCGCTTCTGCAGATGTTCCCCTTGCAGACGAACACCAGCCGTTCGGCGCGCTTCCAGTCAATCCGACGATAGTTTCTATATCCACCAAGCAGGTAGCGAAGTTTGTGCACCCAGGTCAGAGCAAACCCCCGGCGTGAACCATAGTGCTCTGCGAACCAAACCTCCATACCGTTGGCGACCCTACTGTTTTGCATTGCAATTTACTCGCAGACCTCTATAGCTACGGCGCCGGAACCGGTATAATTTGCATACACAGGCTAACTGCCACCCAATGCTCACCAGGCCCTCAATCTTACATGAAAAGCGTCCTCGTACTAGATGCCAACCAGCGCAGTGCTCTATCGGCAACCCGCTCGCTTGGCAAACGGGGAATCCCGGTGATCACGGCCGAGGAGACTCCCCGGGCGCTTGCTTCCTGCTCCCGCTTCGCAGAAGGGCATATAGAATACCCCTCTCCCCGACTTCACCCCGAGCGGTTTATTGACAGTCTTTCCCGTCAGGTCAAGGAAAACCGCATCGATATTCTGTTTCCGATGACAGAACTGACCACCGGCTTACTGCTCGAAAACCAGGCAGCCTTCCCTGACAGCACGATTCCTTTTCCGGAGAAAAGCACCGTTGATGCGTTGTCCAACAAGTGCTCGCTCATGCGAATGGCCGAATCGCTGCAGGTTCCTGTACCGCACAGTTTATACATCAATAACCCGACCGAACCGGCCGAAAAACTTGATGAACTCCCTTACCCACTGGTTTTGAAACCGGCAAATTCATGGCTGTCCCTGGATGGTGAATGGAAACGTGCGGCTGTTCGAATCGCCAACGATCCCGCTGAAGCAAAATACCTGATCCAGTCGGATCCAGCTCTGCGAAGCCACCCCTTTATGATCCAGGAGCACATAAAGGGACACGGCCAGGGCATATTCGCATTGTACGATAATGGGCGTCCCATCGCCTTTTTTGCACACCGTCGCTTACGTGAAAAGCCGCCCAGCGGCGGGGTAAGCGTGCTGTCAGAAAGCATCGAACTGGACGCGCAGTTGTTATCCCACGCTCGCTCACTGCTGGATAGCGTCTGCTGGCACGGGATTGCCATGGTTGAATTCAGGATCGCGCCGGATGGCACCCCCTTTCTCATGGAGATAAACACGCGTTTCTGGGGTTCACTCCAGCTGGCAGTCGATGCTGGCCTGGATTTCCCGTATCTGCTGTACCAGCTCGCGTGCGGCGTGCACCTCGATCCTGTTGAAGAATACAAAATTGGTACCCGACTTCGTTGGCTGCTCGGCGACCTTGACAGCCTGTACCTGACACTGAGAGACCCGCGCTTCACGGCCGCGACAAAACTGGGAACGATGCGCAGGTTCCTGACGCCCAGCCCCTTCCGGACCCGGCACGAAGTGAACCGGTATACGGATCTCCGGCCTTTCTGGTATGAACTCGAACAATATCTTGTTGCAATTTTCAGATGAACGCTTTTACCTGACCACGCCCGCCGCTATGGCTCCAGAACGGGCTACTACGCCTGACCGGGGCTTGTCAGGCGTTCATAACTGTCTTCATATGCCTTGAGCATCACCTCGATATCAAACGTACCGACGGCGTACCTGTTCGCATTCTCCGACAACCCGGCACGCACGCGGGGAGCACTCGCCAGCGATTCGATCGCCTCGGCGATCGCCCCGGGATTATTCACTTCAACCAGCCACCCATTCACCCGGTCAGTTATCAGCCGCTCATATCCGCCACAGCGAGTTGCGACCACCGGCACACCTGCGACCATGGCCTGGATAGCCGAAAGCGGCAGCCCCTCCGAAATGGAAGACGAAAGAAACATATCCAGACCCGCCAGAAACTCCGGTGCATCGTCGACAAACCCCAGGAACTGAACCCTGTCCTCCAGCCCGAGCGTTTTCCGGAGAGCGAGCAATTCATCGTAAAGGCTGTCTTTTTCCTTACTCTGCCCGGCAATGACAAAGCGACAGGAAGGCTCGCTCTTATTGAGCAATGCGGCGGCACGCAGCAGGATGTCATAACCCTTGGCCGGCCGGATATTCCCAAGACTACCGACAATAATTTCCTCGTCGGACCAGCCGTATTTCTGTCGAAGCGCACGGGATCGTGGACGCTGGAATCCGGAGGTGTCAATTCCGTTATAAATAATTTTTATTGAGTTAGCCTTTAAATGCGTTCGTTCAACCAGATCATCGCGAAGACTGTCCGTCACGGCGATAACGTGATCTGCGCCCGCGTTGATCGCCGCGAACTTGAGTTGCTTCAAGCGCTCGTTTTCGCCAATGTCGACCGAGCCATGAAACGTTGCTACTACGGGTGTGCGAGACAGAAGTCCGGCGAGCGAGCAATACACATTCGAGCCCAGCAAATGCGATTGAATGAGGTCGACACGCTCTCGGCGGATAAGCTTAAGAAGGCCGACCAGATAGCGCCAGTTAAACGATCCTTTTGCATCCAGCAAAACAGGTGTCACGCCGCGTCGACGCAGTTCATCGTAAACCCAGCCCTTGCCTCGAATAACGACTAACGAGCGATACCTTGTTTCAGGCAATCGCGTTGCGAGATCGATAAATACAGTTTCCGCGCCTCCCGGACCTGTGGTATCTATGACGTGAAGGATCGTTTTCAGCTTCTTGATATCCTGGTACAGCCTTTATCAGGCCTTTGGCTCGGTCCGGATGGGTAAAGACCAAAATCTTTCACATTAGTGATTTAAATGGCACATATTCCGGGTAACAATATACGATACTAACGTATGGAATTCGACTGGTCTTACGCGAGTTTATTACAGAAACAACAA
>CAYSRA010000172.1:0-3388 GCA_964433205.1 uncultured Thiohalobacter sp.
CTAGAAGACAGCCTGGCGTGCGCCCGCAGCACCACCCCTGCGGACGAAGCGAGAGGAACGGCCGCCGGAGCCGGGAAGGGAGGGCCCGGTCGACGTGCCGGAACCGGAAGCAATGGAAGACCTGCCGGAGCTGGCGGATGACGAGCCGCCACCGGGCAATCAACTCGGGCTCGATGCGGAAGGTGGTGCCGGCAGCGACTGGTTCGGCCTGATCGGTCGCAAGGGTGGCCGCTCGCTGCTCAATGGCGGTGCATTCGGCTGGTACTCGGGGCAACTGCAAAAAGATATTCACGAAGCGCTGTTCCAGTTGCGCGATATCCGCCGCAAGCGTTATTCACTTGTGGTCACGCTATGGATTGGCGCCGACGGCCACATTACCGATGCCAGGATTCGCAAGGGCACGGGCGATGCACAACTCGACGAGACCATTGCGGCGACATTGCGTGCGACACGACTGGCTACGGCGCCGCCACGTGAGATGCCGCAACCGGTGCGGGTGAGAATCACCTCGCGGCTGTAACGCAGCCTCGCTGCAGCGCCACGGAATTCGAACAAGACTCCAATGGTAAACCAATGAAAAAAACGATCGGGCTGACTCTTGCGGTTGCCATTGCGCTAAATGGCGTGCCGGCAACCGCTGATGAACAGCAGGAACTGCTCAAGCTGAAAAACACCACGCTCAACCTCATCCAGATACTGGTGGACCAGGGGGTTTTGGCCCAGGACAAGGCTGATGCGCTGATTCACGAGGCGGAGCAGAAAGCCGGGCTGCAGGTCCGCGAGCAGGAACGCAGGGAAGCGGCGCCGAAGAAGAACGTTGTGCGCGTACCGTACGTGCCCGAATTCGTGCGCGACGAAATTCGAGAGCAGGTGCGCAGTGAACTGCGCGAGGACGTGGTGCAGGATGTCATGGCGCAGGCCCGCAATGAACGCTGGGGTGTGCCGGATGCGTTGCCGGAATGGGTGTCGCGCATCAAGGTGCAGGGCGACATACGCCTGCGCGCCGAGACCGACCGCTTTGCCTCGGGCAACGCAGCCGGCCTGGCGGATTTTCAGCAGATTAACAACGCCGGTGGTTTTAACCCGTCGGACCCGGACCAGTTCCTTAACACCAGCGAGGACCGCAACCGTTTTCGCGCGCGCCTGCGCCTGGGTGTCAAGGCGAAGATATCCAATACGCTCAAGGCCGGTGTGCGTCTCGCCACCGGCAAACTCGACGATCCGGTATCGACCAACCAGACCCTGGGAACCTATAACAACCGCTATGCGCTGACCGTCGACCGCGCCTACCTCCAGTACGACGGTGTCGATACCGAGGGCTACCCGTGGCTGACGCTGAGCGGCGGTCGCATTCCCAACCCGTTTCTGTCGACCGATCTGGTATGGGACCCGGACATTAGTTTCGAGGGCTTCGCTGCAACCTTCAGGACCAGCCTGCGCGGTTCGGATAACCTGTGGGAACAGGACGAGCAAACCCGTGGCCTGTTTCTCACCCTGGGCGGCTTCCCGCTCCAGGAAGAAAAGCTCAGTTCGGCCGACAAGTGGCTGCTGGCCGGCCAGCTCGGGCTGGACTGGCAAACCGTAGGCCAGTCGAGATTTCGCATCGGCATGGCCTATTACAACTATATCAACATCGACGGGCGCCAGAACCCCATCGGCAGCACGCGTTACGATTTCACTGCGCCAGCGTTCGTGCAGGGCGGTAACTCCATGTTTGCGATTGGTGACTCGACCGACCCGTTGCGTCGTTTCGCCCTGGCTTCGCAGTACAAGCTGGTTAACCTCACGGCGCGCTGGGACTACGCCGGTTTCGCGCCGACCCACGTGATAGTCGATGTCGATGTGGTAAAGAACATCGGCTGGGACCGGGGCGATATTACCGACCGCACCGGCGGTGCGATTTTCAATGCGACCGATCCCGGCGACGACCCGTTTGATGCACGCACCACCGGCTACCAGGTCAAGCTGACCGTGGGCTGGCCAAAACTGCGCAAGGCGCGCGACTGGCAGGTTTTCACGGCCTACAAGTACATCGAGCGTGACGCTGTGCTGGATGCCTTTACCGATTCGGATTTTCATCTCGGTGGCAGCAACGCCAAAGGCTGGATACTGGGCGCCGGCTACGGGTTGACCGACAATACCTGGTTACGCGGTCGCTGGTTGTCGACAGACGAAGTGGAAGGCGCGCCTTACGGTGTGGATATTTTCCAGCTCGATCTGAATGCGAAATTCTAGCCCGGCGACCTTGCGACGATGATGCGCGCCGGTGGTAGTCCTGCCGCGGGTGCGGTGTATACGCCCGCCAACGCAACGGAGAGTTGATCATGCACAACACACGTCTTCGCTATGTCATATTCCTGTTTGTCTGCGTCGCCGTTATCTCCATTGGCCAGGTGCGTGCCGACGGCGTGCGGCGCGAGGCCGGCAGCAGCGACGCAGCGCGCAAGGCGCAGTTCCTGTTGCGCCAGCTGTCGCAGGAAAAGGCGGAACTGAAATCCGAGAACGCCAGCCTTGCCGCGAGCCTGAAAGCGCTTCAGGCCGAGCGCGATGCCTTGCAGACATCGTTGCAGCAGGTGCGCAACAAGCTGGAAAGCAGTCGTTCCAGTAATGAGCAGCTGGTGCAGCGGGTCAGCAGCGACACGCAGAAGATGCGTGAACTGCTGGAGAAGTATCGCAGCACCCGCCGGCTGCTGGCCATGGAGCGCTCCAACGTGGCATTGCTGAAAAGCGCCGTGACCGAGCGTAACGACTGGATCGACCGCTGCAAGGCCAATAACGATTCGCTGTACCGCATCAGCCAGGAACTCGTAGACCGTTATCGCAACAAGAGTGTCTGGCAGTCACTGAAGCAGGCGGAACCGTTGACCGGCCTCGGCGATGTCAAACTCGAAGTCATTGCCGAGGACTATCGCTACCGGATCGACGACCTGCAGGTGCCGGACTTCAAGGGCAAGACCGCGAGTATTGCGGCGCATTGAACTGCTACCTCGATCCGGCCATGCGACTGTCGCAGTGTCGGGAGAGTTTACCGTTGGCGTGCCACCACACAATTTGACGATGCTTAAAGACAACATATTGTTTTTCCGGGCTGATTTTTGTGTAAACTTCCCGTTCAGGCCAATGGTAAATCGTCGGTATTCTTTACGGATCGCCCCGTCCATTTGCGGGTGGCGCTGTTAACAGGCTGTTTTACAATGTATTTCGTGGTGCGGGCGCGATAGTTGCTTGCCAACCATGAGTTTATTGCAGGGTGTGCGGGTTCAGCTTCAGGCTGGTTCCGCCGCTAAATATAGTGGTAAAGCACGAGAAGTCCACTATAACTCAGTAATATGCACGCTTAGGGAGGCTGCGCATGAACTCCAATGTCCTGGCGGACCTTGTTCTGGAA
>CAYSRA010000173.1:0-3376 GCA_964433205.1 uncultured Thiohalobacter sp.
ATCGACCTGGGGGTGGTGGAGGCGCCGGTGAGCAACAAGAACCTGGTGGTGGAGGTTTGTCGTATGGACCAGCTGGTCGCTGTGGTGTCGCCGTCGCACCATCTTGCCGACCGCGGCGTAATCGGGATCACTGACCTGCTGGAGTACCCCTATATCTGCCGTGAAGAGGGTTCGGGCACGCGCGAGGTGATCGCCGAATACATGAATGGGCTGGGCATTGCGCCGGGCCTGATGCACCTGTCCATGGAACTGGGTAGTCCGGAATCGATCAAGGGCGCCGTTGAGGCGGGTATGGGTGTGTCGATCGTTTCGCTGGCGACTATCCAGAAAGAGCTCAAGCTTGGCACGCTGGTACAACTCAGGCTCGAACCCTCGCTGGAGCGACCGTTTTCCTTCGTGCACCAGAAACAGAAATTCCGTCACCGTGCCATGGATGAGCTGCTGGACTTTGCACGAAACTACTGCAAATCACACCCCGACGTTGTATAAAACAGCGCATGGATTCCGACCGGACGAAAGCTCTTCTCGATACGCTTGAACGACTGTCGCCGGCCGACCAGTCGGCGGTGGTCAGTTTTGCCGAGTTCCTGGCCAGCCGTTCCCCGGGTTTTGTTGCGCCATCGGAGCAGGCTGCGGCGCCAGCTGCTGCCGAGCCGCCGCGTGAAATTCCCGAGCCGGAACCCATTCCCGCCCCCGAAAACGAGCGTGTGATCGCGGCGCTCAAGCGCCTGTCCAGAACCTACCCGATGCTGAACAAGACCAAGATGCTTGGTGCCACGTCTGACCTGGTGACCCAGCACGTCCTGCACGGACGTGAGGCGGCTGACGTTATCGCTGAACTGGAACGTATTTTTCAGGAAGAATACGAAGCACTCAAGCAAGGCGGGAGCTAGCGCGTGAACGTTGTCCGCGAGTGGTTCCAGCGCCATTTTTCGGATCCACAGGTCGTTATCCTGGCGCTGGTGCTGTTGCTGGGTTTCGTGGTTATCCTCACCATGGGCAAGATGCTGGCGCCGGTACTGGCGGCGCTGGTGCTCGCCTACCTGCTGGAAGGCCTGGTGGCAGCGTTGCAGCGCCTTGGTGCGCCACGGCTGCTGGCGGTAACGCTGGTGTTCGTGATCTTTGTCGTGGCGCTGGTATTCGCCCTGCTCGGGTTGCTGCCGAAACTTTCCTACCAGGTCACCCAGTTATTCCAGCAGCTTCCCAATATTATCGAAAAGGGGCAGAACGCTATCATGCATTTGCCGGAACGCTACCCCGGGCTGGTCAGCGAGGCCCAGGTTGCCGACCTGATGGAGGCGATTCGCGCCGAACTGGCGGGGCTCGGTCAGCGCGTCGTGTCGGTATCGATGGCGTCGGTGGTCGGTATCATGACACTGATGGTGTATCTCGTTCTGGTGCCGTTGCTGGTGTTTTTCTTCCTCAAGGACAAGCAGCGCATCATTGAGTGGCTGCAGGGTTATCTGCCGAAAGAACGCGCGCTGACCACGCAGGTCTGGCACGAGGTGAACGCGCAGATTGCCAACTACGTGCGCGGCAAGGTGTGGGAAATTCTTATCGTCGGCGGCGTCAGTTACGTCACCTTCATGGCCATGGGGCTGCAGTACGCGGTGCTGTTGTCCACGCTGGTGGGGCTGTCGGTTATCATTCCCTACATCGGTGCAGCGGCCGTGACGCTGCCGATTGCGGCGATCGCCTTTTTCCAGTGGGGATGGAGCAGCGAGTTCTGGTACGTGCTGCTGGCCTACGGCGTGATCCAGGCGCTCGACGGCAATGTGCTGGTGCCACTGCTGTTTTCGGAGGTGGTCAATCTACACCCGGTGGCAATCATTACTGCGGTTGTGGTGTTCGGTGGTCTGTGGGGCTTCTGGGGCGTGTTCTTTGCGATACCACTGGCTACCCTGGTGCAGGCAGTGCTCAAGGCATGGCCGAAGAAGCCGGAGCCAGAGTCGGAGATGGCCGCGGATTAACTGGTTTCAGATCGACCTGTTTCCGTTCACGTCGTTGCGTATTCAATGACCGGGACTGGATCTATCGGGAAACTAGAGGATCTCGGACGCGTAGTCGGCCAGACGCGAGCGCTCGCCGCGGGTGAGAATGATGTGGCCGCTGTGCGCCCACTCCTTGAAGCGATCCACCACGTAGGTCAGGCCTGAACTGGTCTCGGTCACGTAGGGAGTATCGATCTGTGCCACGTTGCCGAGGCAGATTACCTTGGTGCCCGGGCCGGCGCGTGTCACCAGGGTTTTCATCTGTTTGGGCGTCAGGTTCTGCGCCTCGTCGAGAATCAGGTACTTGTTCAGGAAGGTGCGGCCGCGCATGAAATTCATGGAGCGGATCTTGATGCGGTTGCTGAGCAGGTCATTGGTGGCGGCGCGCCCCCAGTCGCCACCCACGTCGGAACGGGTCAGCACTTCCAGGTTGTCCATCAGTGCGCCCATCCAGGGGGTCATCTTTTCCTCCTCGGTGCCGGGCAGGAAGCCGATGTCCTCACCGACCGGTACCGTGACGCGGGTCATGATGATTTCCTTGTAACGGTTTTCCTCCAGCGTCTGGGTCAGGCCGGCCGCCAGCGCCAGTAACGTCTTGCCAGTGCCCGCCGTGCCCACCAGGCTGACGAAATCGACTTCGGGGTCCATCAGCAGGTTGAGGGCGAAATTCTGCTCGCGATTGCGCGCACTGATGCCCCATACCGTGTGCCTCGACCTTCGGTAATCGACTGCCGTTTCCAGTACTGCGCTGTCCTCACCGGTCTCCCGCACCAGCGCTTCGAAGCCCTGCTCGCCGGGAATGTAAACGCATTCGTTGATGTTCCAGGATTGCACCAGCGGGCCGTGTACGCGGTAGTAGTTGCGGCCGTCCTTCTGCCATGACTCCAGCGTGTCGCTGTGCGCCTGCCAGAAATCTTCCGGCAGCTCGCTGATGCCGGGATACAGCAGGTTGACGTCTTCCAGTACCTGGTCGTTGAAATAGTCTTCGGCGTGGATGCCGAGTACGGCAGCCTTGATGCGCAGGTTGATGTCCTTCGACACCAACGTGACAGTCAGGTCCGGGTGTTCGTTCTGCAGTGCCAGCGCGGTGGCGAGTATGCTGTTGTCCGGGCGGTTGCCGGGCAGCACGTCGGGGAGTGCCGCGTTCAGGGTGTGGGTCTGGAAAAACAGCCGGCCGCCCTGGTCCTGGTCAAGGTCGTCAATCAGTCCCCGGGTGTCGAGGGGGATCCCGTGTTCAATCTGGGTGGCGGATATGTCGCGCATTAACTCGTCGAGGAAACGGCTCACCTGGCGCACGTTGCGCGCCACCTCGGAGACGCCTTTCTTGCCGGCGTCGAGTTCCTCAAGCACCACCATAGGCAGGTAGACGTCGTGTTCCTTGAAAC
>CAYSRA010000174.1:0-3360 GCA_964433205.1 uncultured Thiohalobacter sp.
AAGCTGGTCATCACCACGTCGAACTCGGTCTTTTCTTCGGCTGCGGCACCCGCATCACCGCCGGCTGCCGGTGCGGCTGCCACAGCGGCGGCGGCCGACACACCAAATTTCTCTTCCATCGCGGAGATCAGATCAACGACCTCCATGACGGTCATGTTGGAAATAGTTTCCAGAATTTCTTCTTGAGACGCTGCCATAATTGCAAACTCCTGAATACTTGCCTGTGTCAGGCAATAACAATTTTAAAAAATGATTTAGGCTGACTGTTTCTGATCGCGAATTGCCGCCAACGTGCGAACCAGCTTGCCCGGCACCTCGTTGAGGGTACGGACCAGCTTCTCGGTCGGCGCCTTCATGACCGCCATCAACAGGGCAATTGCCTGATCACGGGTCGGCATGCTGGCCAGACGATCCAGATCCGAGGCTGCGAGCATTTCACCGCCGAACGCCACCAGTTTGGGTACGAGTTTGTCGTGCTCCTTGGCGAAGTCCTTCACCAGTCGCGCTGCCGCACCGGGCTCCTCCCGGGAGAAAGCCAGCAACAGCGGTCCGACCAGACCATCCTTCATGCACTCAAAATCCGTACCTTCAAGGGCACGTTTGGCCAGCGTGTTCTTGACCACGCGAAGATACACACCACCCTGACGCGCCTTCACGCGCAGGTCGGTCATCTCTTCGACGGTAAGACCGCTGTACTCGGCAGCTACGGCTGAATGCGCCTCTTTGGCGACAACAGCAACTTCGGAAACTACAGCCTTTTTCTGTTCAAGACTTAGTGCCACCTGTTTACCTCCATAAGCCGGATCGAAATTCCCCGACCTACTGTTAACGACATCCGGCCTGGTAAGGCGCGAACACCGGTTGCGGCGACCTCAACAAGAAAAAAACTTGCCGGGGCTACGCCATCTGCGCAAGCCGTCAGGTTGTCACCTGACGATTAAGCCTTTCGGCGCCTGCGGTCTTTGACGGCTTCCCGGCCAGGCCGGGCAGCGTCAAATTCACTAAATCGTTACAGTTCCAGGGATGCCTGGTCGACCTGCAGGCCAGGGCCCATGGTCGTGGAAACAGTAACCTTCTTCATGTACACACCCTTGGCGGATGCGGGTTTCAGCTTGTTCAGGTCTGCCAGCAGCGCCTGAAGATTTTCCTTCAGGTCGTCGACTGCAAAATCCACCTTGCCGATCGAGCAGTGAATAATACCCGCCTTGTCGGTGCGGTAACGCACCTGACCAGCCTTGGCGTTCTTGACCGCTGCGGCAACATCCGGCGTCACGGTGCCCACCTTGGGGTTGGGCATGAGGCCGCGCGGCCCCAGGATCTGGCCCAGCTGGCCCACCACGCGCATGGCGTCGGGACTGGCGATGACCACATCGAAATCCATATTGCCTTTTTTCACTTCCTCGGCAAGGTCGTCCATGCCGACGATATCAGCACCGGCTTCCTTCGCCGCCTCGGCGTTGGCACCCTGGGTGAAGACCGCTACGCGTACCGTCTTGCCGGTACCGTTGGGGAGCACCGTGGAACTGCGCACCACCTGGTCGGACTTGCGCGGGTCGACGCCGAGGTTGACACTGACATCGACCGACTCGGTGAATTTCACCTGCGACAATTCGTTGAGGAGACTGAATGCCTCTTCGACAGGATAGAGCTTTCCGTGCTCCACCTTCTCGTTGATCATTTTTGCACGTTTGCTGAGCTTGGCCATGATTATTCGACCCCCTCGGTTTCCAGACCCATGCTGCGCGCAGTACCGGCGATGGTACGCACGGCGGCGTCCATGTCGGCTGCGGTCAGGTCAGGCTCTTTCACTTTGGCAATTTCTTCCAGCTGCTCACGGTTGACCTTACCCACCTTCTCGGTGTTGGGGCGACCGGAACCCTTGGCGATACCCGCAGCCTTCTTCAACAAAACGGCAGCAGGCGGGGTCTTGGTGATAAAGGTAAAGCTGCGGTCGTTATACACGGTGATAACCACCGGTACCGGCATACCTTTCTCAAGGTTCTGGGTCTTGGCGTTGAACGCCTTGCAGAACTCCATGATATTGACGCCGTGCTGACCCAGTGCAGGGCCGACGGGCGGGCTGGGATTGGCGTCCTGGGCTGGCACTTGCAGCTTGATGTACGCCTCGATTTTCTTGGCCATGATGACTCCTGTGGGTGCAAACGCCTTTCGGCTCCCCGGTTAACGCAAGGAGACGGGGGGCCGCCCCGTCCCGGTAAAAAAAATCAGCCTTTCTCGACCTGCCCGAAGTCCAGATCGACCGGCGTGGAACGACCGAAGATCATCACCGCGACCCGCAGCTTGCTCTTCTCGTAGTTGACTTCCTCAACCACGCCGTTGAAATCATTGAACGGTCCATCGATAACGCGAACCACTTCGCCCGGCTCGAACAGCACTTTCGGCCGCGGCTTCTCGGCGCCTTCCTGCACACGCTGCAGAATCGCCTCGGCTTCCTTGTCGGTGATGGGCGCCGGCTTGTCGGTGGTGCCACCGATAAACCCGAGCACCTTCGGCACATCCTTGACGGTGTGCCAGGTCTCGTCGTCCATCTCCATCTGCACCAGCACGTAGCCGGGGAAGAACTTACGCTCACTCTTGCGCTTCTGGCCTTCCTTCATCTCCACCACTTCCTCGGTGGGGATCAGGATCTCGCCGAACTTGTCCTGAAGACCCGCGCGCTCGATACGCTCCAGCAGGGACTGCTTGACGCGGTTTTCGAACCCGGAGTACGCATGCACCACATACCAGCGTTTCGCCATGTTCAGCCTCCCTGACCGGTCAGAATGCGAATTGCCCACAACAGAAACATATCGAGCATCCACAGAATCACACCCATCAGGGTGACGACAAACATCACCGCCATGACGGTCTGCGTGGTTTCCGCCCGGGTCGGCCATACGACCTTGCGTACTTCGGTACGCGTTTCACCCAGGAACGAAATAACCCGTTGCCCGACCGCCGTCTGCGCCGCGATAAAGATCGCAAGCGCAGCCACGCCCAGCAGCCCCAGCACCCGCAACAGCAGGGACTGGTCGGCATACCAGTAAAACGCGGCAATAGCACCGACAAGCAGCGCGACCGCCGCTGCGAGTTTGGCGGTATCCGCACCACCTGCCTGTATTTCTGTACTCATATACCTGCTTTGGTAACGGAGCGGCACCCAGGCCGTTCCGTCTCCCGACTAATGGCAGGCCAGGAGGGAATCGAACCCCCAACCTGCGGTTTTGGAGACCGCTGCTCTGCCAATTGAGCTACTGGCCTAAACGCTTGCTTGCTACTCTTACTCGATGATCTTGGAGACCACGCCGGCGCCGACGGTACGGCCACCTTCGCGGATGGCGAAGCGCAGACCTTCTTCCA
>CAYSRA010000175.1:0-3300 GCA_964433205.1 uncultured Thiohalobacter sp.
CGGCGTAGGTCGGGGTCGGGCGAGGATGTGGACGGACTAGTGGGGTGCTCAGGGGACGTGGGCGCCAACGGCACGAGAGTGGCGAACGGTGGGGTGGTGGTCGTCAACGAGAAATTCGGTATCCGCCTCACGGATGTCATCAGGCCCGCAGAACGGGTCAAGAAGCGCAAATAGGGCGGTCATCAATGCATAAGGTCAGAGAACGAGGTGCTGCCACGTTCGGCAGCCTGCTGGTAAGTGTTTCGGCAGTTGCCGCCGAAGGTGAGTCAGCGAGCTCCGCGCCGGATCCCATGGCGGTGAGCAACCTGTGGCAACTGACGTTCGGTTTGCTGGTGGTGCTGGGAGTGATGCTGGGCCTTGCATGGTTAGTGAAACGCAGCGGAAAGTTTCAGGTGGCGGCCGGTGGAGGACTGAAAATTATTGGCGGCCTGTCGATGGGAGCGCGGGAGCGCGTGGTGCTGTTGCAGGTGGGTGAAACACAGCTGCTGGTGGGTGTCGCGCCCGGGCAGGTGCAGGCCCTGCACGTGCTGGAGCAGCCGCTGGAGACACGTGGTCAGCCGGTTGCCGGCAAGTTCGCCGAACAACTCGGACGTATGATGGGTAAGGGGGCTGCGCAGTGAAACTTCGTGTTGTGCTGTTGTTCCTGTTGCTGACATCTGTTTCGTCACTGGCTTCTGCCAGCCCCGGTTTTGCGGCCCTGACGGTCGAACCTTCCGCGAATGGCGGCGAAACCTACTCGGTCACCATCCAGGTGCTGGCGTTCATGACGGCCTTGAGCCTGTTGCCCGCCGCGTTGCTGATGATGACTTCCTTTGTGCGTATTCTTATTGTGCTGGGCATACTGCGCCAGGCGCTCGGCACACAGTCTTCACCATCCAACCAGGTGCTGATCGGGCTGGCGCTGTTTCTCAGTATGTTCATCATGATGCCCGTGTTCGACGACATCTATGACGACGCGCTGACGCCCTACCTGGAAGACCAGATACCCGCGCAGGTGGCGCTTGAGAAAGCAGCAACGCCGCTGCGTGGTTTCATGCTGGCGCAGACCCGTGACGAAGACCTCATGATGTTCTCGGATATCGCTCGCAGTGAAGCTTTCGAAACGCCGGACGATGTGCCGTTCAGCTTGCTGATGCCCGCATTTGTGACCAGTGAACTCAAGACGGCATTTCAGATCGGTTTCCTGGTGCTTATCCCTTTCCTGGTTATCGACCTTGTGGTGGCGACCCTGCTCATGTCGATGGGCATGATGATGTTGTCGCCGATGATCATATCCCTTCCTTTCAAGATCATGCTGTTCGTCCTGATTGACGGATGGTCGTTGATCATGGGCACGCTGGCGGCGAGTTTCGTCGTCTGAGTCGGAGTAACGAACGTATGACACCGGAAACTGTTATTGAAGTAGGCACCCAGACCATGGTGATTACCGCGACGCTTGCGGCGCCGTTGCTGTTGTCTGCGCTGGTTGTCGGCTTGCTGGTCGGTATGATCCAGGCCGCCACCCAGATCAATGAAATGACACTCACCTTCGTCCCCAAGCTGGCGATCGTGGTGGTTGTGTTGCTGATCGCAGGGCCCTCCCTGTTGCATGCGCTGATCGACTTCGCGACCGACATGATCCAGAGCATACCGGACAGGATCGGTTGAGCGGGGCGGACTCGATGCTGTTTACCAGTGCAGATATCTCCACCTGGATAGGCACCCTGTTCTGGCCGTTCGTGCGTATTGCGGCGATGCTGGCGATTGCGCCGATCTTTGGCGCACGCATGGTGCCGGTGCGCGCCAAGCTGGTGCTCGCGCTGCTGCTGACATGGATCGTTATACCCACGCTGCCACAGGTGCCGGCGGTCGATCCGCTTTCTGCAGCCAGCGTACTGGTGACGGTGCAGCAGATGATCATCGGGCTGGCAATCGGCTTCAGCCTGCAGCTGGTGTTCGCCACACTCATTATTGCCGGCCAGACCATTGCCATGGGCATGGGGCTCGGGTTTGCGCAGATGGTTGATCCGCAGAACGGTGTCAGTGTTCCTGTCATCGGTCAGTACTACGTTGTGATCGCAACCCTGTTGTTCCTGGCGCTGAACGGCCACCTGGCGCTGATCCGCGTACTCGTCGACAGTTTCCAGTCGCTGCCCATTGCTGTCGACAGTCTGACCCGGGAGGAGATTCGCAGCGTGGCGGCCTGGGGTACTCGCATGTTTTCCGGTGCGATCATGGTGGCGTTACCCGCGGTCGCATCCATTCTCCTGGTCAACCTGGCGTTTGGCGTGGTCAGCCGCTCTGCACCACAACTCAACGTGTTCGGCGTAGGGTTCCCGGTAACCCTGACGCTGGGCTTTGTGGTGCTGGTGTTCGCAATATCGAATTTGCTGCCGCAGATGCAGCATTTGCTCGACGGTGCGTTTGGCGCCGTCAGCGGCTTCGGGCACGGGGGGCGCTAGTATGGCCGAGAATGAAGACGGTCAGGAAAAAACAGAAGAAGCGACCCCCAAACGAAAAGAGGAGGCGCGCGGCAAGGGCCAGGTTCCCCGATCCAGGGAGCTCACTACCATGGCCATGCTGTTGATGGCATCCATCAGCCTGATGATGATGGGTGAGACCATGATTGCACAGCTTGGCAAGGTCATGAGTCTCGGCCTCGACTTTACCCGCGACAAGGCCTTTGACCACTGGGCGATGCTCGAGATCCTCCAGGAGGCGATTTCGAACGGGATCATGCTGCTGCTGCCTTTTATGCTCGTCATGGTAATAACAGCAGTTGCCGCGCCGGCAGCGCTGGGCGGCTGGAATTTCAGTACCGAGTCGCTCGCTTTCAAGTTCGACAAGCTGAACCCGATTTCCGGCATGAAACGGATCTTCGCGGTCCGTGGCCTGGTCGAACTGGTCAAGGCCCTGGCGAAATTCATTCTGATCGGCAGCGTGGGTGCGTGGCTGCTGATCGGTTACATGCCTGAACTCATGGGGCTGGGGCGTGAATCAGTCAACAACGGCCTCGCCCACACCGGGCAGATTCTTTCGCACGCGTTCATTGTCCTCAGCGCGTCGTTGCTGGTGATAGCCGGTATTGACGTGCCGTTCCAGCTTTGGGATCACGCCAAGAACCTGAAGATGACCCGCCAGGAAACCCGCGACGAGAGCAAGAACACTGAAGGCAAGCCCGAGGTGAAGTCGCGGATACGCACGCTGCAGCGTGAAATCTCCCAGCGCCGCATGATGTCCGAGGTACCCCACGCCTGCTCCATCCACACCAACCCGGCCGACACACACCTCGCGTTCCACCTCCACCCATGAAACCCTGCC
>CAYSRA010000176.1:0-3269 GCA_964433205.1 uncultured Thiohalobacter sp.
CATTCTTTGCAGCAGAAACGAAGTGAAATATTCGTTTATCACCCAACATAAGAATACCTGGCCTATCAGCCTGCAGTGTCAGGTATTGGGTGTGACCCGAAATGGCTATTACCACTACCGGGCCAGCTTGGCCAACAGGTCAGATGACCCGGCGCACCAGGAGATGCTGGAATGGGTAGAAGATATTGCGAAAAGTTCTGGCTACAGCTATGGCAGCCGTAGAATGAAGAAGGCCTTGAATGCATTGGGTTATCCCGTCAGCCGGAACAAGGCGAGAAAACTGATGCGGGAGGCCGGCGTACAGGCCAGGCAGCGTAGGAAATACAAGGTGACGACCAACAGCAATCACAAACAGCCTGTATTTGAGAATCTGGTGGAACGTCAGTTCGATGTGCACAAGACAGACCAGGTCTACGCTGCTGATGTGACCTATGTCTGGACCCAGGAGGGATGGCTTTATCTGGCAGTTGTCATTGATCTTTGCTCACGTAAAGTGGTGGGCTGGAGCATGAGTTCACGCATGAAAGCGAAGCTGGTTTGTGATGCCTTGCACATGGCCATCTGGCAACGTCGGCCGAAAGCAGGATTGATTCATCATTCGGATCGCGGTTCACAATATGCCAGCAAGGCTTTCCGACGACTGCTCAATGCCCATGGAATTAAAGGTAGCATGAGCCGCAAGGGAGACTGCTGGGACAACGCGGTGGTTGAAAGCTTCTTTGGCAGCCTGAAACAGGAACGGGTGCAATGGAGAAGCTACCAGACACGTTATGAAGCACAGCAGGACATATTGGAATATATCACTATGTTCTACAACTCACAGCGACTGCATTCCTATTTGAATTACATGAGCCCCTGTGACTATGAACAGCAATTATTGGAAATGAAAAAAGCGGCTTAACTGGGGTGTCACAAAAAGGTTGACCACGTCATGAACGGTTTTGATCACTCGGACAGCACCGAACTCAGCGCAGCCGACAGGGAGCGTGTCCGCGAGCTGCTAAGACTCGCCCTCGGGGAAGAGCCTTCAAAGATCATGTGGCAGAACGCCCGCCCCATCTCCGAAAGCACCTTCAAGGCCTACCGGGCGTCGTTGCTGGACTTCATCGCATGGACGCGAACGGAACACCCTTTTCCGATGCCCGATACGACCATTATCGACTACCTGCACGACCGGTCCCGTCACTATGCCGTGAAAACGCTTGATGTCAGGCTGTATGCCATAAACTACATCCACCAGCTCATTATTGACTCCCGCCCGGCCAGCCACCTGGCGATTCAGGGGTTCATGCGGAATCTATACCGACTGGGGGCCATCGAGAAATCCGAAAACGGACGACAGGAACAGGCATTCACACTGGAACAGTATCACGCCATGCTGGCGTGTACGGGTGACGACCTGATCGGCCTGCGGGATCGTGCCCTGCTTCTGTTGGGTGTCTACGGCGCATTCAGGCAATCGGAGCTTGCGGCGCTCACTTGCGAAAGAATCAAACCGTTTCAGTACGGTTTGCTGATATCCATTCCTCCCTACAAAAGGCAGCGCGAGAATCAGACAAATCACCGCTATTATAAGGTCATCCCTTTTGGGAAAGCCGGAACCTGCTGCCCGGTCGATGCGTTACATCGCTGGCTGGAGGCATCCTGCATTAAAACGGGGCCGGTTTTCCGAAACATTCGGAAAAATGGGACAATCAACGACTCGGCATTGTCACATACCGCGCTCAGAAAGATCCTGCAGACGCGCGCCATGGCGGCCAGACTGCCTGACATCCACCGGATCCATGCCGGCTCGATGCGAAATACATTCATCCTCGCGCTGGTCGAGAAAGGCGTCGATCAGCTCATGATACTGTATCAGGCGCGTGACAGGCGTATCCGGGACCGTCGACAAAGCCAGGCCTCTCTTGGCGAGCTGGCCAGGATCATCCGGGATAATCTCGTGTTTGAAGAGCCTTGTCCCGCGCAGGAACCGTCGTGCCAGGCCCCGGAATGATGAACGTCAGCCGATCTCGTCTTGCAGCTGTTCCAGCAACCGCTCCAGAACGGGCATGGTGGATCTTGTCCGTGAGCGAGATCCATAAGACCGAGGGCGATGCTGTCTTCAGATGTTCGAGACAGGCGGCTTCGCGCTCGACATTCGCTGCATCCCTCGACGACTTCAGCCACGCCCGCAATCTGAGGGATGCGCTCGACAATCCCATCGCGTGTTATTGGTGGGTTTCCCGCAGAAAACATTGACCCTGCCAACGGTATTGAAGTGCCTTGGTTAGTTTGGCCCAACAATTCTGTAAGTTCGAACATCCCGGCGAATGTATCATGCGCACATGAGCCGATCCGCCAGCGTCTGTATCGCGTCGCCCATTACCAGTTTGCTCAACCAGCGTCCCGGTATACCGGATTGCCCGTAGAATGCGCCCGCCACCTGGCCGCAAATCGCCGCCGTGGTATCGGCATCGTCACCCAGGTTGGCCGCCCGCAGGATCGCCGCCTCAAAGGAGTCCGTTGTCCAGAAACACCACAGCGCCGCCTCCAGACTGTGCACCACGTAGCCATCGCCCCGGATGTCGGCTTCCCCTTTCTGCTTATAGTCGCCATTGGCAATCGCGCGAATGCGCGGCGTGGACAAGGCGCAGGCATCGGAGGGCGTGAGGAGCGCCGTCTTGCTCGCGCCACCGAGCGCGCGCAACAGGATGGACCCGAGCAGCCGGCAGGCGTCCACGCATTCCGCCGCACCGTGAGTCGTGCGTGAACTCTCGGCGCAATAGTGCAAGACGCGCGCCTCGTCCGGCGAGTAAAACATCGCCACCGGCGCCAGGCGCATGATCGATCCATTCCCGGCGGATTGGGGGTCTGTCGAGCCGGCAAACGGCTGCCCCGTGTCCGTATAGCGGGACAGTGCGTCACTGACGGTGCCGCCAATGTCGAAGCAATCACCCGTGCTGCTCAAATAGCCGGAATCCCGCCAGTCGCAATAACGCGCCATCTGATCCCTGGCATCGAACCCGCCGGATTCCAGCAGGCTGGTCGCCAGGCACAGAGCCATGGAGGTGTCGTCGGTCCAGGCGCCGGCGGGCAGCCCGAAGGGGCCGCCGCCCACCATGTCGGTGATCGGCGCAAAGGTGCCCCGCGCTTTGAATTCGAGCGTCGTGCCCACGGCGTCTCCCACGGCCAGCCCCAACAGGCAGCCTCGATACCGATCGGGATCCAGCTTCACCGTTGCCTCACCGCTGTGGAAAGCCGCCTCGAACGGGCCGATGAAACGACGC
>CAYSRA010000177.1:0-1410 GCA_964433205.1 uncultured Thiohalobacter sp.
CCTGTCAGCTCTATCTTCGTCGCGTAATTCGGGCATTTGGTGTGGTTCCTAAGCTTAGCGGGTGGCCCCAAACCCTACGGAGTGCCGTTGCCCCCAGCACTTCCCGTGGAATCGGCGTAGCCGAGAAGCGCAGGCCGGTGGCGATCAAGCGAGCCCTGTTTGAGCCGGTCGCCGCGCGAACGGCGAGTTTGGCGAGCGCGCAACAGGTCGAGAAGCGCAGGGTACCCGCGCCAGCGGGCAAGCCGTCTGCGCCGGGAAGGCCGGGGGGCAACGGCGCGACCTGCACCAAGCACCACCCCCCCCATCACTGACAAGCATCACAATCCGGGTCCAGAATGGAGCACACCTTCGGCGCCTCATCCCCGGAAGGCGCCACTTCCTCCTCCCGCACCGCCGTCTTCTCAACATGCGTGGCGCCCAGCGTGCGCAGGTAATAGGTCGTCTTCAGCCCGCGCTTCCACGCCAGCTTGTACAGCGCATCCAGCTTCGGCCCGCTGGCTTCCGCCAGGTACAGGTTCAGCGACTGCCCCTGGTCGATCCACTTCTGGCGGCGGCTGGCGGCCTCGATCAGCCAGCGCGAGTCGAACTCGAAAGCGGTGGCGTACTTGCGCTTGAGCGTCTCCGGCACCCGATCGATGGGCGCCAGGCAACCGTCGTAGTACTTCAGGTCGTTGACCATCACCTCGTCCCACAGCTCGTGCGCCTTCAGGTCGCGCACCAGGTAGGGGTTGACCACCGTGAACTCGCCGGACAGGTTCGATTTGACATACAGGTTCTGGTAGGTCGGCTCGATCGACTGCGATACCCCGCAGATGTTGGAAATGGTTGCGGTCGGCGCGATCGCCATGGTGTTGGAGTTGCGCATGCCCACGCTGCGCACGCGCTCGCGCAGGCCGTCCCAGTCCAGCGTGCGGGAACGGTCCACCTCCAGGTGACCGCCACGGCCCTGTTCCAGCAGGTCCAGCGAATCGATGGGCAGGATGCCGCGGCTCCATAACGAGCCCTCGAAACTTGAATAGCGACCGCGTTCCTCCGCCAGGTCGGTGGATGCCTTGATGGCGAACCAGCTCACCGCTTCCATGGAGCGGTCGGCGAACTCGATGGCCGGTTCGGACGCGTAGGGGATGTCCTGTTGGTACAGCGCGTCGTGGAAACCCATGATGCCCAGCCCCACCGGCCGGTGGCGCAGGTTGGAATTGCGCGCCTGCGGTACCGAGTAATAGTTGTAGTCGATGACATTGTCGAGCATGCGCATGGCGGTGCCGATGGTGCGCTCCAGCTTCGCCATGTCCAGGCCGTTGGCGTCGACGTGCGCGGCGAGGTTGACCGAACCGAGGTTGCACACCGCGATCTCGTGGTCGTTGGTGTGCAGGGTGATCTCGGTGCACAGGTTGGACGAATGCACCACGC
>CAYSRA010000177.1:1420-3098 GCA_964433205.1 uncultured Thiohalobacter sp.
GGCGATCCAGGGGTGGCCGGTCTCGAACAGCATGCCGAGCATCTTGCGCCACAGATCCACTGCACGGACGCGCCTGGAGATCCCCAGTTCCCCGCGCTCGGCGCGCGCCTCGTAGTCGAGGTACTTTTCGCGGAAGGCCTGGCCGGTGAGGTCGTGCAGTTCCGGTACTTCCTCCGGCGAGAACAGCGTCCAGTGGCTGTCTTCCATCACCCGCTCCATGAACAGGTCCGGCACCCAATTGGCGCTGTTCATGTCGTGGGTGCGGCGGCGCTCATCGCCGGTATTCTTGCGCAGTTCCAGGAACTCCTCGATGTCGACGTGCCAGGTCTCCAGGTAGGCGCACACCGCGCCCTTGCGTTTGCCGCCGTTGTGCGCCAGTGCTGTCGTTGTCATGTAGGAGGGATCGCCATCTACTTTCAGATCGTGGACGAAACGCTCAGGCTGAATCTCGCACACGCTGCGTATACGGGTGAATATCCAGTTTTTCCATAACAGCCAGTTCTGTTTGTGGATGGGCTCACAGCCGACCCGTTCGGCGATGACGGGGACAGCCGGAATCCGCAGGTCGCAGCTCTTGCAAGTACCCTTGAAGTGGATGATTGTGCCGTCAGCGCGTTGTCCCTGGTGGTCTTGCTCACGCTCCCGGTACTGACCGGCGCTGGGCACGCCAATGCGTAATAACTGGTAGCGCAGACCTTCCACCAACGGCCGTGATGTATTGCTGAAGTAAATTTCCTTGCCGCGACTGATGCCTCCATCTGTCTCAATCAGACCCTGTATCAGCGCCAGTGTCTGATTGTGCGGAAGGTGTGCGTACTTCCGGTGGATGCGCTTCTGCCCGGCCTTGTTGTAGAGTGCGTCGCGGCTGAAGATGAATCCGGGTTTGTCGCCGCGGACGAGGCGGCCGGTGGTGCCATCGCGCGCCACGCCATAGCCGGCGGACCAGCCGATTTGCAGATAGTTCGGTCGCGCGTTCTTGACCCAGTAATGAATGCCCCTGGCTTCAAGATAACTGCACACAAAGTCAAGGTGCGCGTCTTTCTCCGGGTTCCCGGATACTCCCCATTCGAGGCCGTTTTTGGCGCAATGCCCATCGCCAAGAAGAATGCCGTAGAGGCGCGCATCGTCTTCCTCGAAGCCCGGTAGTGGAATGATTTCCTGCGGAATGACCTGGGCAACATAGTCGCCCTGCTGCAGTTTGCCGGCATCAACCCATTGCGGTGCGACTTTCCCCTTGTTCAGCCAGTCGATACTCCGCTGAATGGATTGTTCCATGGGGATGCCGGAGATAGCCCACAGCGGGTGCGCGTCAGTGACACGCAAGGGTTCAATAGTGTGCTTGATGTCGACTGCCACCATGGGACCTTCCTGGGGATAGCGCATGTGCTCAAGAACTTCCCGGTATGTACCCTGTTGGCCCAGTACCAGATCACCCGGGTGCACGTCACGGATCGCCTTGATGCCGTCGGCAGTATGCAGCAGCGTGTCGCCGGAAAAACACTGGTTGACCGCTACCGCCGTATCGTTGGCCACCTTCAGGAACGGCACCACGCCCTGGCTCTTGCCGTTGGTGCCCTTGATGTGCGCGCCGAGGCCGCGCACCCGCGTCCAGTCGTTGCCCAGCCCGCCGGCGAACTTGGACAGCAGGGCGTTGTCGCGGATGGCGCTGTAGATGCCG
>CAYSRA010000178.1:0-1529 GCA_964433205.1 uncultured Thiohalobacter sp.
CCAATGTGGAGGTGGGAATGTTCCGTGTGGTGACCCAGTGTCACCCGGGCCTTCGCGCGGGTCACCGGGTTGTATGCGCAAGAGGTGATCGGCAAGACGCCGGCGATTGTGAAGTCGGGCAAGCACGGAAGGGCGTTCTATGAGCGGTTGTGGAAGACGCTTCAGGCGGGTGACGCGCTCAGCGAGGTATTTATTAATCGTCGTAAGGATGGCGAACTCTACTATGAACAAAAAACCATTACTCCCCTGAAGAATGAGGCGGGGGAAATCACCAGCTACGTGTCGAATGGCCTGGATATCACCGAACGCATGCAGGTGCAGGAGCATTTTCATTACCTGGCGAACCACGATGCGCTGACCGACCTGCCGAACCGGGCATTGCTGATGGAGCGTATCGAGCAGGCGCTGATACGGGCACGCTGGAATGAGCACAGTGTGTGTCTGCTAAACATTGATATCGACCGCTTCAAGGGCATCAACGATGCGCTGGGCCATGCGGCCGGCGACCAGCTGCTCAAAGAGATATCGGGGCGCCTTGTCGGCGTTGTTCGGGAAGGGGACACCGTGGCGCGGCTGGGGGGAGATGAATTCGGGATCCTGCTGGATGAAGTTGCATTGCCCGATGATGTTCCCCCGATTGCCGATAAGCTGCTGGGCTGTCTGGCCGAGCCCTTTCAGCTGGCAGGGCAGGAACTGTTCATCACCGGGAGCATCGGCATCAGCTGTTACCCGGATGATGGCTCCGATCAGGATACCTTGCTGAAGCACGCCGATGTCGCGCTGTACCGGGCAAAGGACGCGGGTAAAAACAACTACCGGTTTTACTCAAAGGGTATGAGTGCACGTGCTCTGCAAAGGATGACGCTGGAAAGCAAGTTGCGCCGTGCGCTGGAAAAGGAAGAGTTTGTTCTGCACTACCAGCCCCAGGTCGCGCTGGCGACGGGGAACATTATCGGGGTAGAGGCCCTGATTCGCTGGCAAAATCCGGAAATCGGCCTGATCTCACCCCTCGAATTCATCCCCCTGCTGGAAGAAACCGGCTTGATCATTCCGGTTGGAGACTGGGTGATGCGTACCGCGGTCGATCAATGTGAGGCGTGGAATAAGGGCGGTTCCACACTGCCCCGGATCTCCATCAATGTCTCGGCGCGACAACTCGGCGATCCGGATCTCGTGCACAAGGTAAGCAGGCTGCTGGAAGTGTGCAGCGTGCCAGCGGGTCATATCGAACTGGAAATCACGGAAAGCGTGGTTATGAAAGACCCGAAGCGGAGTATCAGTCTGTTGCATGATTTCCGGGCAATGGGCCTTCGCCTTGCCATTGATGATTTTGGTACCGGCTACTCATCACTGAGCTATCTGAAGCGCTTACCGATTGATACTCTGAAGATAGACCGGTCGTTCGTTATGGATATTGATAATAATTCGGATAGCGCGGCGATCGCTTCCGCCATCCTGTCCCTGGCGGGTGACCTGGGCATGGAGGTCGTCGCAGAGGGTGTGGAAACAACCGGACAACTGGACTTTCT
>CAYSRA010000178.1:1629-3064 GCA_964433205.1 uncultured Thiohalobacter sp.
TGGGCATGGAGGTCGTCGCAGAGGGTGTGGAAACAACCGGACAACTGGACTTTCTACGTGCGAAGGCTTGCGACTATATCCAGGGCTATCTGTTTAGCAAGCCGGTTCCGGCGGACGAGCTTGGCAAAATGCTTGGAGAGGGTAAAACCTTGAATGGCTAGTAAGGAAAAATCAGCAATGATGGAAAATAATTCGCAACGGACTGTGTTACTGGTAGATGATGAGGAGAATATCCTTTCCGCATTAATCCGGCTGTTTCGTCGGGATGGTTATCGTATTCTTAAAGCGACCAGTGGCGAGCAGGGGCTCGAGTTGCTGGCAGAGCATGATGTGGGTGTCGTCATATCGGACCAGCGCATGCCGCACATGACGGGCGTCGAATTTTTAAGCACAGTGCGTGCGATTTATCCGGATAAAATATGCATGGTGTTAAGTGGGTACACCGATCTGGAATCGGTCACTGATGCCATCAACCGGGGCGCGGTGTATAAATTTCTGACCAAGCCGTGGGATGATGAATTGCTGCGCCGGAATCTGACAGAGGCGTTTGAACAGTACGAACTGAAACGGGAAAATGAACGCCTGAACCAGGCGCTCAAACACGCCAATGAAGAACTGGGCAAACTGAACCGGGATCTGGAAAGACGCGTTGAGTTGAAAACCCGTGAAGTCATGATTCATGCAAAAATGTTACAGGTTTCACAGGACGTTCTGGAGAAACTGCCGGTGGCAGTTCTCGGGATGGGGGATGACGGGGTCATCAGGGTGGCGAACGATACTGCCCAGCAGTGGTTCGGGGGTGATGTCGACGGCCTGGTCGGTGCGTTTGCCAGTGAAGTGCTGGCCGTGGCGGTGGATGACCTGTGTAACGATGCCATCTCCAGCCCTTCCTTCCGACGCGACGTGGAACTCGGTCAGGGGGATACGGCCG
Organism: uncultured Thiohalobacter sp.; assembly: GCA_964433205.1. Classification (GTDB taxonomy): domain Bacteria; phylum Pseudomonadota; class Gammaproteobacteria; order DSM-19610; family DSM-19610; genus Thiogranum. The sequence goes on from CAYSRA010000178.1 coordinate 2,561, forward strand.
ACCTGTATTGCAGCCGCCTGGAGGAGTCGTCCGGCGTGCAGGGCTGGGCGCTGGTACTGACATGCCCGGCACGGGTGACGGCGCAATAATCTCCTTATTGTTCTCTATTCCGGGGTAGCAGGCGCTTCTTTGTGCGGAACACCCTCCGCCAACCGCTGCATCAGGCGGGCTGATAATCCATAAGCTATTGATTTTGCAATAAGGCGACGTCCGCCGTGTTAGGCCTGTCCCCTGCCGTTGATGCCTGCCTGTCCACTCAAGTATTCACCCACAGGACCGACACAGAGGCGGACAAGCACCGGTTTTCAGGGAAAATTGATTTCTCATATAAAACAGGTAAATAGGCGTGAGTTACATGCCTGCCACAGGAGCAGCTACGGGCTGAGGCGATAGTGATGAATGATCCCAGGTGTGACCGCCCGGAGCAGGAGAAGCCATGCGCCGAGAGTTTCGCGACTTTAAGGAGGTAGCAGCAGTGAAACGAAGTGGAAAGGATGTGCGAGG
>CAYSRA010000179.1:0-3054 GCA_964433205.1 uncultured Thiohalobacter sp.
TCTTCCAGCTCCATGCGCATCTGGCGCACGATCTGCTGGCGCTGGCTGACGTCTTCCTTCGCTTCGTCACCGGACAGTTGCTGGCGCGCACCGCCGATGGTGAAGCCCTGCTCGTACAGCAGGCTGCGGATCTGGCGGATCATGATCACGTCGTGGCGCTGGTAGTAGCGGCGATTACCGCGACGCTTTACCGGTTTGAGTTGGGGAAATTCCTGCTCCCAGTAGCGCAGTACGTGCGGTTTGACGCCGCACAGTTCGGACACTTCACCAATGGTGAAATAGCGTTTACCGGGGATTGCAGGGAGTTCGTTATTGTTGCTGGCTTCCAGCATAGGCCTCTACGCGTGCTTTGAGTTTCTGACCGGGACGGAATGTTACTACCCGACGGGCGGAAATCGGAATTTCCTCACCTGTTTTGGGGTTACGTCCCGGGCGCTGGTTCTTTTCACGCAGATCAAAGTTTCCAAACCCGGACAGTTTGACCTGTTTGCCACTTTCGAGCGCGCAGCGGATTTCCTCGAAAAACATCTCGACCAGTTCCTTGGCTTCGCGTTTGTTGAGCCCAAGGTCCTCAAACAGCTTTTCTGCCATATCGGCTTTGGTTAGCGCCATGGGTTCACTCTCTTAATGTTGCCCCAAATTCCTGTTTCAATTGCGCGGTAATTCCAGTGATCACCGCATCAACGTCTTCGTCAGTTAGTGTGCGTGAAGAATCCTGTAGAATCAAGCCAAAAGCGATGCTTTTTCGCCCGGATTCTATACCTTTGCCCTCGTAGACATCGAATACCCGCAGCTCCTGGAGCAACGGCCCCGCTTGCGTGCGAATCATGTCACAAAGTACACCGGCTGGTATCTCGGCATCCACTACTACTGCAAGGTCACGGCGGATCGACGGAAATCTTGAGAGTTTTTGAAAGCTTGGCACCCGGCCTTTGAGTACAACATCCAGTTCCAGCTCAAACAGGAAGGTTCTGCCGGGAATTTCCAGTTTTTGCGCGACCTGCGGGTGCACCCGCCCCAGCCAGCCGACCGTTTTTCCGTCGACAAGGATGGCCGCGCTCTGACCCGGGTGCAGCGCGGGATGCTCGTCCGCCACGAAGCTGGCAGCGACACCGGCGTAATCAAGCAGGCACTGCAGGTCGCCCTTCACGTCAAAGAAGTCGACCGGCTCGGATGGCGCGGCCCACTGCTCCGGCAGGCGATCGCCAACCACTGCACCAGAAATAACTCTTTCCTGTTTTATTTCAGCGTCTTGTTTAACAAACTTAAGACCTGACTCAAAGATACGGATACGACTCTGCTGACGCGCTATATTAAACTTGACCACCCCGGCCAGACCCGGCCACAGGCTGGTGCGCATGACCGACATTTCCGAAGAAATCGGGTTGGCGAGCGCCACCGCCTCGACGCCCGGCGCCATCAACGCCTGGCTGTCGGCATCGACGAAACTGTAGCTGATCACTTCGCGGTAGTCGCGGTCGACCAGCATCGCCTTGACCCGCTCCAGCGGTGTCACCGTCTCCGGTACCGGGCGCAGCGTCAGTTTGCCGGTGTTGTTGGCAGTAGGCAGCCGGTTATACCCGTACACGCGACCGACCTCCTCGATGAGATCCGCCTCGATGTTCAGGTCGAAACGAAAACCGGGCGGCGTGGCGCGCCAGCCTTCATCGATCGCCTCAACACGGATGCCCAGCCGGGTAAGGATGTCCTCGACCGCGGCGTCATCCGGCACGAAACCGAGCAACCGCCTGATACGTTCGCGCCGCAACACGATGGGCATCTTCTTCGGCAGGTGCGCTTCCGACACCACCTCGGTCACCGGCCCGGCTTCGCCACCGACCAGCTCCAGCAACAACGCAGTCGCGCGTTCCATGGCGCGTGCCTGCAGGCCGGCGTCGACACCACGTTCGAAACGGTACGCCGAATCGGTCGCCAGGCCGTAGCGACGGGCGCGACCGGCGATCTTTTCCGGCGTAAAGAAGGCCACTTCAAGAAACAGGTCTCGTGTTGCGTCGGAGATGCCGGAATGCTCACCGCCCATCACCCCGGCCAGCGCCAGCGGCTTGTCGCGGTCACAGATCAGCAGTGTATCGCTGTCGGGTTCGATGCTGCGCTCGTCGAGCAGGGTGAGGGTTTCGCCGGCATTGGCATAACGGACCTCGATGCCGCCTGACAACTGCGCAAGATCGAACGCGTGCATCGGCTGACCCAGTTCGAGCAGCACGTAGTTGGTCACGTCCACCACCGGCCCCAGGCTACGCAGACCGCCGCGGCGCAATTTTTCCTTCATCCACAGGGGCGTCTGCGCATCGGGATCGATACCGCGGATCACCCGACCCAGGTAACGCGGACAGGCTTCCGGCGCCTTTACTTCGATGGCGAAGGTATCGTCGATGGACGCGGCCACCGCCGGCATGTCCGGCGTGGTCACATCGGTGCCGGTCAGCGCGCCAACCTCGCGCGCCACGCCTTCCATCCCCAGGCAGTCACCGCGGTTGGGCGTCAGATCGATTTCGATCAGCACATCGTCGAGCGACAGGTATTCACGGATGTCCTGCCCCACCGGCGCATCGGCCGGCAACTCCATCAGGCCTTCGTGTTCGTCGCTGAGGCCGAGTTCACGTGCCGAGCACAGCATGCCGTGCGACGGCACACCACGCAGTTTCGCTTTCTTTATCTTCATGTCGCCAACGCGGCCACCGACGGTTGCCAATGGTGCTTTCATGCCGGCATGGACGTTGGGGGCGCCACAAACGATCTGCAGCGGTTCGCCCTCCCCCGCCGACACCTGGCAGACACGCAACTTGTCGGCATCCGGATGAGGCTCCACGGACAGCACTTCCGCCACCACCACACCACTGAACGCGCCTGCAGCCGGCTCGATAGAATCCACCTCCAGACCCGCCATGGTCAACTGCTCGGCGAGCTGCTCGGTGTCGAGATTCGGGTTTACCCATTCGCGTAACCAGGCTTCACTGAATTTCATAACGGGGACTCTTGCGGTTAACTGAACTGCTGCAGGAAGCGCAGGTCGTTTTCAAAGAACAGGCGCAG
>CAYSRA010000180.1:0-3047 GCA_964433205.1 uncultured Thiohalobacter sp.
CAGGGTTGCCCTTATACAGAACCTCGATCGCGATACCATCACACACTCGGTGTGGCGGGTATCGCGTTTAGTGTATCGGATTCACCTGGTATAACTTTAAGGAAAATTTTCCTGCGCAGTCCCGTCCGGTCATTATCCGTCAGGCCTTGCTCAACGGCCACATCCTTGTGATAAGGCTCAAGCGGTATGCCACAGAAATAGATCCACTTGTTTTCCCCCGCGGACAGGCGGTTTGAGTCGGCCGGTCCACCTGCTCCCAACGCCTTGCTACAGCCTCGGCAGCGTGTCCTTGAAACTGTCATATTGCGGATAAATCATCCCTTGCACCCGCCTACAGCAATGCCTTGACAATCCGGACATCGCCCACCATGACCGCTTGTGCCAGCGGCGGCACCGGAATCACCCAGCCCACCCCTTCAATCCTCGCGGCCGCATCCAGGTAAGAACGATTGACATCGACCAGGCGACTGTATTTTCTGACCTGATCGAGCGACTTGTGCCTGATGGCCAGATAAAGCTGCCGGACCGCCTCGTTGGAGATATATTCCGTCGGGGCGGCGGACCTGGTATTCGAGGGAGTGCATGCCGTCAGTGATATGACAGACATCGCCAATATTCATGGTTAAATCACATCAACCGGAACAGTTAATTTTTGACAGGCAACCACGGCGCAGGAGATCCAACAGGCAGACAGCGGCGGTTTGTGCAATATCGTCGTGGGGTATAAAAGACAGGAACCGTTCACAGGCCTGCGCAAACGACTCCCTGTCACTCAGCGCGACAAACAGGGTATGGCTTTCGATGGAGAGGAGTTTTACCGCAGGGCCGTCCGGACCGCGCCAGATCAGCAGGGGCACCGTTTCATGGGTTTGCCTGTCGGGTAGTGTCTGCTTCTGACGATAAGCGGCCCACACCTCAAAGGCATGACGACTCACCTCCAGCAAGCTAGCAGACGGGTGCAGTGCGAAACGCAGATCCCGCCAGGCATCCGGGGGAATTTTCTGCATGTCGTCCACCGTCAACGCGTCAGCATCAGCGGCGTCAAACGCATTGAACACGGCCCACTCCACACGCGCGAGGTCGGCCCAGTGGGCCTTGTTCCGGCTCATCAGATAGCCTGGCAGCCGTTCGCCGAGTTGCCGCAACGAGGGGGAGGTCGAAGGGCAGGCCTTGAGATAAGCCGCCATCGCTTGGCCAAAAGCCGCCTCACCCATATCGGCCAGCAGGGCAGGAAAATTGTGCGCCAGGGCTTCCTGCAGGCGGATATAGTAGGCGTTACGGTACACATCAAGCCGGTGTGTGACGTCGATGCCATTGCCGGCCGAGATCCACGGAGCAAATGCCGCCTCATTGGCACCGCTGAACAGGTAGTCCTTGAACTCAGCCTGCAGTCGCGCCAGATCCCGGGCAGTCATGCCGCCGACGCCTGTGCATGGATTGCACGCGCAACATCCAGTTCAGCGAGTAATTCATTCAGGGGCGGGATGTCATCATCCCGTTCGATCATGACAGGAACGGCGCCAAGGCGCTGTAAGGCCAAACCATAGAGATCCCACACCGGATCACTGACCGGATGATCATGGGTGTCGATCAACAACGGCCCGCTGACGCTGTGTCCCGCCAGGTGAATCTGTTGCACACGCGGAACAGGGACTGCCTGCAGGTAGGTGGGTGCGTCAAAACCGTGGTTATGGGCGCTGACCAGAATGTTGTTGATGTCCAGCAGGATCAGGCAATCGGCTTGTTCGGCGACTGCACTCAGAAAATCCCATTCCATCATGTCACTGTGGGTGTATTCGGCATAGCTGGAGACGTTTTCGATCAGAATCTGCCGCTTGAGACGGTCCTGGACCTGCCGGATGCGGTCCACCACGTGGGCAACCGTCTCCTGTGTATAGGGCAGCGGTAGCAGGTCGTGCAGGTGGTGGCCGCCGTGGCGGGTCCAGCACAGGTGGTCGGAAACCCGCAGCGGCTGACAACGTTCGATCAGTGCTTCGAGCCGGTCGAGATAGGCCTCATCCAGGGGATCGGTCCCTCCCAGATTGAGGGACACACCATGCAACGCGACCGGGTAGCGTTCACACACAGTGTCCAGCACGGCCAGCGCTTTTCCGCCGTCCACCATGAAGTTTTCACTGATGAGCTCAAACCAGTCGACTGCCACTTCGCCGCGCATCGCCTGCGCATAGAAGGGCGGCCTCAATCCCAGTCCGAACGCTACCTCGCTCATGGTCAGCCGTTGGCCGGATCGCCTTCCGAACCTTCCAGCGGAACGCCGCCTCTGGCGTAGCATTCTTTCTCGGGCACATAGATGTAGCCGCGCCCGCGGCACTCATTCTGTCCCGTGCAGGCATTGAAGGCCGTGGTGCAGGCCGTGGTGCCCTTGCACTCGTTGATGCCCCAGCAGGCGATCTCGTCCGTTTCGGCTTTCTCTACGAAGACGTCGACGGATTTATACATCCCGTAAAAAGCGACGGCCGCACCCGCGCTCAGAGCAGCACCGGTCGCGGCGCGCCGGCCGAAATCGACTTCCTTGTCCTTGTCACCCGGCGCTTCACGGACTTCCGTTGCGCACACGGCGGCACGCCTGCCGTTGATCACGTCCCAGACACTGCCTGCCACCAGAATGCCGAGGCCGGTATAGATCAACCAGGGCATTGGATACAAGCCCGTGACCATCAACCACAGGGCCGCACTGCCAAGGACGCCGCCGAGCAGGCTCAACCAGAAAGGCGCAAGACTGGCATGTGCCCGCGCTGAGCGGTACAACATCCACAGACTGAAACCGACAAACCCGACAAACAGGGGAAACAGGTACGCATCGTGTACCAGAAACCCGAGACCGGCCGCACCCAGCATGGTCAACACCACGGGCAAACCGAGGCAGCAGGCTGCCGCGATGCTGGCACCAATAATGCCCGCAAACTGTTCAAAAAACGCCTTCATCAAGGGACTCCTTCAGTAACAACCGTGGGGGCGGTAAATGCGTTCATTACGCGCTGCCGGGCTGCCTGACCTAACCCGCGCAACAGGACAGCTGCCTGACG
>CAYSRA010000181.1:0-3030 GCA_964433205.1 uncultured Thiohalobacter sp.
TCCCCAACAGGTTGCTTGTGGGAGGATTTCTGGCGCTGGGGTTGAACAAGCCATCAGGCCGGCCATAAGCGCCGTTGGAATTCCCTGGCTCCGGTTTGGCATCTACCCCGTTGCGCGCGAGCGCCGGCCGGGCAGGCGGACGAGCGCGAGCAATCCGGACGCGAACAGCAGCACGGCCGGCGGCAGAGGAACCGGTGAAGCGCTGTTTGCCGGCGTAATGCTGACGCCGTACTGCCCCAGGCTGTAGCGGTTGTTCGTGTTGGCGAACAGGCTGAGGTAGTAGTCTCCCGGCTGCGCGTCAAACAAGAAACTTCCGGCGCCCAGCGTCATCCCCAGCTGCCGGGTCGGTGTCGCCACCGACATGCCGAGCTCCCCGAGCGGGGTCGGGAAGACAAGATCGGTCAGCGTTGCAAGGTAGGTTCCTGCTGCCCCGATATAAAATACGTCGGTGAGGAAGTTGTTGCCGCTGACCAGCTCGACGTTCTCGTATACGGCATCGCGGTATGTGTCGGCAACATCAACGTCGCCATCGTGTATCTCTGCATGCGGGGGAAACACGTCCGTGTGGCTGTACGTATCGTCCTGTACGGCGACTGTCGAGGCTGCGGCGGCACAACTGGCCGCGAGGGTGATTGCCAGGGCTTGCGCAGTTCCGGTGAGCGTTCTGGTGAAATATTTCATGGGTCGATCCTCTGTTATGGTTTGAATATAAATCCGGGCGTGCCGGTCAGGCGCGCTCTTCGTTGTCGTGCATGCTGTGGCCGTACTTTTTGTACAGGTAGTCGCGCAGTTTGGGTGCGACGTCCTGGTCGTCGATCCAGTGGCCAAGTATTTTCTCCAGGCGTACTTTCAGGTAGTTCGGGAACACGCTGTGCATCGCGAGCAATTCGATGTCTTCGTGCGCCACAACGGGGTGTCTTCCGTTCCCGGAATTGATGATCGATTCGAGACGCTCGACGTCAAAGTCGAAGTGCTGCGCCACCTCGTTCCAGTATTCGAGGAATACCGGCAGCAGTTCTGCGCCCGAGTTGTTCTCGTCGGCGAGCGGCAACAGCTTTGACAGCATTCCCTTTATCGCGAAACGAATGACATCGGAGTCACTGGCGCCGATGCGCCCCGCAATCCGCTTGATCTTCTGAATATCGCCGTTTGACAGGCGCACCGATACACACTGCTTCTGCTTTTCCATACGTGTCCTTGTTGTATTTGCTGTTGGGCGCATTGGCGGGCAATGCGTGGTTGATGGTATGGCTACGTTCACACGCCTGTGTTGAGAGCGGATGACGATTCGTGGAACGTTTTATGACGATCGCAGGCGGTTTGAGTGATAAATCCTGTTGCCGGCAGCAACTGGCGCGGGAGTTCCGGGCAAGTCTGTCATGAGCGAAACGTATTGCGTCCGTATGACACGGGAACCAAACCTTCATCGGACCGTCGTCAACCCGTTACAAGTGCGTAACAGAACGGGGCGCAGAATGCCGGCGTCCTTCGAGGATAGTGATGACGCTACCGGTACAGGTGTGAGCCGGTCAGTCGGACTCGGATTTTTTGGGTAATGATAAAAAGCGACTAGATCTTTTACTTTGATGAGGAGAGCGCACGATGAAACTTAAACTTACAACACTCGCAGCGGCCTGTACGCTGGCAATGTCCGGCAGCGCCAGCGCTGCCATCTTTACCGACCTGGCCAAGGGCATGTTCCTGGGCAAGGGCGGGGCGGAGATGGTTCTGTCCGTTGTCGAACGGGACGCAACCGGCCAGGGCGTGCAGTCCTACAGCCGCGATCTCGGTATTACAGCCGAGGATTTCCGCGATAACGTAACAACATTCAGTACCACCATTTCGGCTGACGCCAACATGTCGAGCTTCCTGGGCAGTGTGGGGCCGGACAGTACGGTGTCATGGTTCGTGGCCGGTGACAGTAACTTCTTCCGCACGGACTGGGATGATATCGGTCTGTTCAGTACGGTTTCGAACCCGCTTGGCACCGGTGTCAACCCGGCCGGATCCCCGGAGGGAACAGCCGGTCTGAGCAGCCCGTTCCAGACGCTGGATAGCTGGACCAAGGCGGTGAACTACAACGCGGGCGTTGCTGATCCGGCTGCCGTTCCGTTTGCAGCCAATGTGTCATTTATCCAGACGAACCCGGCGGACACATCTTTCTATGGCGGCGGCAACATGGGCAAGAACTGGCTCAACGGCAACATCAACAGCGAAACATTGCTGGGCGAAAGCATGCCCTACTATTACTTCGCCCTGAACCCCACTGACCGTGGCCTGACCACGCTGGTGTCGAAGTTCGGTGACTGGAACCTGGCAACGGATGGCACGCTGAGCTACGCCTCGCCGGTTTCTGCGGTGCCGGTCCCGGCCGCTGTGTGGCTGTTTGGTTCCGGTCTCATGGGCATGGTCGGCGTCGCGCGCCGTCGCAAAGTCTGAGCCACGATCCTGAGTTATTTATCCTTCATGGGAGTATCCAGCATGAAACTGAACAAGATATCCGCCGCCGTCGGCATGGCCCTGGTGGCTGCCTCCGGCTCCGCCCTGGCATTCAACCCCGGTGTTACCACGCCTGACTATCAAATCAATATGTCCGGTGCCTCTGCGTCCACCAACCTGGTGCGCAACCTGGTTATCGACAAGGTCTGCGATTCGACCCAGCCGATCGACGTGTTCCGCCGTGCCGGCGGCGGCAAGGGCTGGGCGGTCGCTTGCCACAGCACGGCGACCGAGGTGACCGGTCTCAGTGGCCCGGCCAACATCATGATCCGCAAGCGCGACGCCGGTGGTTCCGGCGTGGGCGTAGCGCCGGTCGCCGAGGGCAAGCCCCAGTTGTTGCCGCCGAGCCCCACGGCGGCTGACTACAAGGCCGCATTCGCACTGGACTTCATGGAAATCACCACCGGTGCGGGTAGCAACTGCGGGACGGCTGCGGTAGCGGTTCTGGCAACAGGTGCCGGTACCAGTTACGACAACTGGGAATGTGGTGCCAACAAGGAAAAGCTGGTGCCGGATGCCGGTTTCTCCGAT
>CAYSRA010000182.1:0-3021 GCA_964433205.1 uncultured Thiohalobacter sp.
AGAGGCCGGTGGCGGGCGCCATGCTGTCAGCGTTAATAGATCAGAGGTTCCCTAACGCAGTGAATGTCTTCTTCTGGCCGCACTGCGTCATCCTGGCGTATGCCAGGATCCAGGCAAAGGCGGTGTCGTCTGGCCTGGATTCCGGCTTTCGCCGGAATGACAGAAAGTGGCCGAACTCGGACGTTGGCGGCTTTGCGATGTCAGCTTGCGGTACAACTACGCACCAATAATGCATGGCTCATGAATCCACTTCGTCTCTCACCACTTCTTCGTGAAAACGACAAAAGTGCACTGACAGCTTAAATAGAAACAGATAAAAACCAATCATACTGAGTGTGAAAAGCTTAGGACGGTCTTGACCAGTCGTGAATGCGTGAGCGGGAATGGTATGAAGATCGTCAAGCAGAGCAATATAGTCATCATCCAATCCTGCGCCTGCAGGCAAATAGAAGATGGTTGGTAAGCGCCAAATGAACCACGCCCTGTCGGCCTGACTATTTTCTCTGCACGCTGTGCCATTTCAAGCACAGCGGAGCAAGAAGATGGATGAAGCAGAAGGGACTGCGCTGACGGAACGTCAGCGCTACTGGCTGGAACACGTACAGGCCTGTGAGGCGTCAGGAAAAAGCATTGCTGAGTATGCAGGGGCGCATAACTTTTCAGCGCAGGCGATGTATGCGGGCAAGAAGATATTGATCAGGAAAGGCGTACTGCCACCCACGCGCCCGGCACGGTTTCAGCGGGCACAGGTTGCCGGACCGGTTGTTGGTAGCGAGTGGCGCATTCATTTGCCGAATGGTGTATCGGTGGCGTTTTCCGGTTCGGTGGATGCCGCGACATTAACCACCGTCCTGAACGCGGCAGCCACCCTGGGATGATGCGACCATCGAGCGAGCTACCCGCTGTGTACCTGTGCAGGGACATTGTCGACTTCCGCAAGGGTATTAACGGCCTGGCCGTGCTGGTGGAAGAGGCGCTGCAACACGATCCGTTTTCCGAACAGCTATTTGTGTTCTGCAACCGCAAGCGCGACAAGATCAAAATCCTGTACTGGGAGCGTAACGGGTTCTGCCTGTGGCAGAAGCGCTTGGAACGCGAGCGGTTCAAGTGGCCCCGCAAGGTGGACAGCGATGTGGTCACCTTGACGGGGCAGCAGCTGAACTGGCTGCTGGATGGCTACGATGTGATGCGCCTGCAACCCCATGAACGGTTACACTTTAGCAGTGTTTTATAGGGTATTGCGCCTGCTTTTATCGTATAATGCGGGGCATGCCGATTGCACTGGATCAGTTACCGGATGACGTTGATGCGCTGAAGGCGCTGGTCGTTGGGCAGGCCAGAAAGCATGATGAAGTGGTGGCGCGCAATGCGCAACTCCAGTCCAAGGTCGTTACCCTCCAGGAACAACTGAACCTCGCACTGGCCCGGCGCTATGCGGCCAGCAGTGAGAAGATCGCCCCGGATCAGATCCGCCTGTTCGATGAAGCTGAGGCCGAGGCACAGGCTGAACCGGTGGAAGAGGTTGCGATCACGGTTCCTGAGCATACGCGCCGGAAACGGGGCCGCAGGAAATTACCCGAGTCGCTGCCCCGCATCGATGTCATCCATGCACTGACTGACGCTGAGCGAACCTGCCCGCACGATGGCAACGCCCTGACCGAGATCGGTGAGGTCACCTCGGAACAACTGGACATTGTCCCGGCCAAAATCCAGGTCATCCGCCACATCCGCAAGCAATACGCCTGCACCTGTGGTCACTGCATCAAGACCGCACCGCTTCCCGCGCAGCCGATCCCCAAAAGTCTGGCGTCACCCGGCCTGCTGGCGCACATCACGGTCTCGAAATACCAGGATGCACTGCCGTTGTACCGTCAGGCGACGATCCTGAAGCGGATCGGCGTGGAGCTGCCCCGCGCGACACTGGCAAACTGGATGATCCAGGCAGGCCACCTGATCCAGCCACTGATCAATCTGCTGCGGGACCGGCTGCTGGCCTATGACATCCTCCAGATGGACGAAACACCGGTGCAGGTGCTCAAGGAGCCGGGGAAAACCGCACAATCGAAGTCCTATCTGTGGGTGCAGCGCGGCGGGCCGCCGGATCAACCGGTGGTGCTGTATGACTATGACCCGGGGCGTGGTGCCGGGGTGCCAAAGCGCCTGCTGGGGGACTTTACGGGCTACCTGCAAACGGATGGCTATGATGGCTACAATGCGGTGGTGCAAACCAATGGCCTGACGCACGTCGGCTGCATGGCCCATGCGCGGCGCAAGTTCAGCGAGGCCGTCAAGGCGCAGGGTAAGACCAGAAATAAAAAGAAAGGCAAGGCGCACCATGGTCTGGCGCTGATCCAGAAACTGTATCGGGTCGAGAAGCAGGCCCGTACCTTAACGCCGGAGGATCGTTACGGTCACCGCCAGCGGCACGCCCGACCGATCCTCGACGCACTGCGTGCCTGGCTGGATGACGCCCTGCCACAGGTGCCGCCGACGAGTGCCACCGGCAAGGCGCTGAACTACCTGCACAACGAATGGTACAAGCTGATCCGCTACCTGGATGATGGTCGGCTGGAAATCGACAACAACGGCGCAGAGAACGCGATACGGCCGTTCGTGGTCGGGCGCAAAAACTGGCTCTTTAGCCACTCTGTCAAGGGCGTGAAAGCCAGCGCCAACCTGTACTCGCTGATCGAGACTGTCAAAGCGAACGGGCTGGAGCCCTATGCGTATCTGCGACGCATGTTTACCGAACTGCCACAGGCCGATAGCGTCGAGGCCATCGAAGCCTTGCTGCCCCACACATGACAAAGCCCCGACAGCGTCCTTGCCGCCGGGGCTTTACGGGATCCAGTCTGACGACTCCTTGTCATCGATAACACAACGTTCCCTGTCAGTCGGGAATCTACACTGTGACGATATGGTGTGGCAAATAGCTCAGGGCAAGGGCGTCTTTTATTAACCGCTTACGATGTTTCGATATCACGCTCTGAATAGGCAATGTTGTTCTGCCTGAACCAGGCT
>CAYSRA010000183.1:0-2941 GCA_964433205.1 uncultured Thiohalobacter sp.
TGCGATTGTAGATAAAGTTGAGTTAGTCGAAGCTAAAATCACTACGCTCAATTCTTTGCTTGATAAGTTGGTGAAACAAAAATCTGGCCTAATGCACGACCTACTTACCGGCAAAGTACAAGTCAACACCAATCAACCTGAGGAGACTCATGTCTGAATACACGGAAGTAGAACAGCCCTTTTTACAGCAGTTGCAGGCACTCGGCTGGGAGGCCATCGACCAGGGAGAGGGTATCCCTTCTGACCCCGGTAAAAGCCTGCGCCTGAATTTCCGCCAGTGGTTGCTGCCGGAGGTGTTTGCCAGGTCTGTCGCGGCACTCAACACCACTGCCGAGGGCACACCCTGGCTCACCGACAAGCAGTTGCAGGATTTACAGGATCAGATTCTGCGCCAGCCCAATCGCACGCTGCTGGAGGCCAACGAGGCGATCCAGAAGTTGCTGTTTAAGGCTCAGGTAGATGTGAACGAAGTCACCGGCGAGCAGGATCCGGTGGTGAAATTGATCGACTTTGCCAATCCGGAAAATAACCATTTTCTCGCCATCAACCAGTTCCGCATCGATACGCCGGGCTGTGCGAAGCAGTTCATCATTCCCGACATTGTGCTGTTTGTGAACGGCATCCCGCTTATTGTGGTGGAGTGCAAAAAGGGCGGGCCGACCTGCGCCAACCCGATGAGTGAGGCCTTCGAGCAGTTGCGGCGCTATATGAACCAGCGCCTGGCTACGAAACAACAGGATCTGAAAGAGGGCGAACCGCGTCTGTTCCACTGTAATATGCTGCTGATCCGCAGCTGTGGCGTGCAGGCCGATTACGGCACCATCACCTCCGGCGAGGAGCACTTCTATCCCTGGAAAACCCAGTGGCCGCAGTCCGACAGTATTGCCGAGGGGATGAACCAGCAACAACAACTGATCAACGGCATGCTCAACAAGGCCAATCTGCTGAGTATGTTGCGTACTTCATCGGTGTTTATGGATACCGATGCCGGGCCACGCATCAAGGTCGTGTGTCGTTATCAGCAGTTCCGCGCCGCCAACAAGATCATCGAGCGATTGCGCAATGGTCAAACTGCCGAGGAGAAGAGCGGCGTGGTCTGGCATACCCAGGGTTCCGGCAAGAGTCTGACCATGGTGTTTGTGGCTCGCATGTTACCCGTCCCCGTGATCTGAGCGATTACAAGATCCTGCTGATCAATGACCGGGTAGATCTGGAAGACCAGCTCGCTGAGACCGCCACCCTGATCGGTGGCCGGGTACATACCATCGAAAGCCGCAAGGCGTTGCGCGTACAGCTCTCGACCGATAGCTCCGATATTAATATGGTGATGGTGCATAAGTTCCAGCTACGCGACCAGAGCCTGCCACTCAAGGTGGCTGAGGCATTGGGTACCTATCAGGCCATTCCCAGCAGTCAGAGTTTTGGCGTGGTGAATAATTCGTCACGTATTGTGCTGATGATCGACGAGGCGCACCGTACCCAGGGTTCTGACCTGGGCGATAACATCTTCGAGGCTTTTCCTAATGCTGCCCGTATCGCCTTTACCGGCACGCCTCTGATTACCGAGCGCCACGGTGAAAAGAAGACCATCAAACGATTTGGCGATTACATCGACACCTACCGGCTGATGGATGCGGTGGAAGACGGCACGACCTTGCAGATTCTTTATGAGGGCCGCACTGCCGATGCCGCGCTCAACGACAAGTATGGCTTTGAAACCCGGTTTGAAAACCTGTTTAAGGATCGAAGCGAGGAAGAGCTTCTGGCAATCAAGAAAAAATACGGTGCCACCGGGGATCTGCTAGAGGCCGAACAGCGCATAGCCGCCATTGCCAAAGATATGGTGAAGCATTACCTGGAGCACATCTTTCCCAATGGTTTTAAGGCTCAGGTGGTGTGCCATTCCAAACTGGCGGCGGTACGCTATCAGCAGGCTATTCAGCAGGCCCTGGCTGATACGGTAGCTGAGCTGGAGGCGGCTGCCACACCGGATGTTGAACGGATTGAAAAAGTGCGCTTTCTCAAGGTGGCGGTCGTGATCTCTGGTGATGGCACCAACGAGGCGGCTTATATCACCGAGGCACGCAAGCAGGCCCGCGAATGGAATGCGGTGGATAACTTCTGCAAGCCTTTCGCCTTTGACGACCCGGATAAGCCTTACAGTGGCATCGCCTTTCTGGTGGTCTGCGACATGCTGCTCACCGGCTTTGATGCCCCCATCGAGCAGGTGATGTACCTAGATAAGAAGATACGTGAGCACACGCTGTTGCAGGCCATTGCCCGTACCAATCGAGTAAAAAAGGGAAAAAATCGCGGCTATGTAGTCGATTACATCGGCCTGACCGACAACTTGACCGAGGCGCTGACCCTGTATGCCGCCGCCGATGAACAGCTGGAGCTGGCTCAGGGGTTAAAGAGTATTACCTCGGAACTACCGGTGCTGGAAGAGCGCTACCAGCGCCTGTTGCAGCTATTTGCGGAGTACAAGGTGGCGAAGGTACGTGAGTTTGTCGAGGGTAAGCTGGGCCGTATCGAAGACGATGCCGCCGTGGTACATGAGGCGGTCAAATTGTTGAAAGACGAGAAGATCCGCGCCGACTTTGATGTCTACCTGAAGAAATTCCTCATGAGCCTGGATATTATCCTGCCGCACCGTGCCGCCCATAGCTACCGCATCCCGGCCAGGCGTCTGGGTTATATCCTGCGCGTCACGAAAGAACGCTACAAGGACACTAGCATGAACCTGGGTGATGCCGGTCAGAAGGTGCGTGACCTGATCAACGAGCATCTGATCAGTCTGGGGATCAATCCCAAAGTAGCGCCTGTTGAGCTGCTATCAGAGGACTTTATCGACAATCTGAACCGGCACGCGGCAGGCAATGCCGAGGCCAAGGCCAGCGAGATGGAACACGCCATCCGCAAGCATTGCACGGTGCATAAC
>CAYSRA010000184.1:0-2905 GCA_964433205.1 uncultured Thiohalobacter sp.
CATGAATACCGCTTCCAGGCTAAAGATGGCGTGTATCGCTGGCTGCGTGACGAGTTGAAATTGTTGGATCACGAAGGCGGAGCGCCGGGTGAAATCATCGGCTACTGGACGGATATAACCGATTTCAAACGGGAGGAGGAGGCATTACTTTTATCACAGCACCATCTTGCCACAGTGCTTGAGGCAGCAGACGATGCGATCCTCTCCGTGGATGAGAATCAAAGTATCCGCCACTTCAATCGGGGGGCAGAAAAAGTTTTCGGTTATGCGGCTCGAGAAGTGATCGGCAAGCCGCTCGATATGCTGTTGCCGGAGCGCTTCCGGCCGGCTCACAGACAGCACATCCACCGCTTTGCCGACTCACCCGAAACGATGCGGATGATAGGCGACCGCGCGGAAATCTGTGGGCGGCGCAAGGATGGCTCGGAGTTTCCGGCCAGGGCTTCCATCTCCAGGGTCAGGACGGCGCTCGGCAGCATGTTTAATGTCATTTTGCGCGATATCACAGAACAAAAGAATTTTAAAGCGCGATTAACCCATCTGGCGACCCATGACGACCTCACGGACCTGCCCAACCGGAATGCACTGCAGGACCGCCTCGAACAGTCGCTGGTCCACGCTCGCCGTTCGGAGCGTATGGTGGCCGTGCTTTTCCTTGATATCGACCGTTTCAAAAACATTAATGACAGCCTGGGGCACGACACCGGTGACCAGATGCTGTGTAGCGTAGCAAAGCGCCTGATGGCGTGTGTGCGCGACGGCGATACCGTCGCGCGTATGGGCAGTGACGAGTTCGTCATCATACTCGGCGACTTGCCGAGCAGAGACGATGTCACCCGGGTTGCCCGCAAGATACTGAATGCGCTTATCCAGCCACTGACAATTTTGGGGCATGAGCTTTTTGTGACGGGCAGTATTGGCATCAGCCTGTATCCCGAGGATGGCAAAGACCCGAAAACCTTAATCAAAAACGCCGAGTCCGCCCTGCACCGCGCCAAAGAGCAGGGGAAAAACAGTTTCCAGTTCTACACCCAGGAGATGAACGCCAGGGCGTTGGATCGCCTGATGCTGGAGAACGGCCTGCGGCATGCCCTGTTGCGAAATGAATTTCTGCTCTACTACCAACCCCAGGTCAATCTTGACACCGGCAGAATTATCGGTCTGGAGGCGTTGTTGCGCTGGCAACGTCCGGGCCATGGACTGGTAGCCCCGGCGGAGTTCATCCCTGTGGCAGAGGAAACAGGCCTTATCGTCGAGATCGGTGAGTGGGTTCTGCGCACGGCCTGCGCGCAGACCGCGCTCTGGAACAAGACCTTTGATGCCGACCTGAGCGTGGCGGTCAACTTTTCGGCACAGCAGTTCAAACAGCAAAACATGGTGGACAGGGTAAGTCGCATACTGCACGACACA
Source organism: uncultured Thiohalobacter sp. (assembly GCA_964433205.1). Classification (GTDB taxonomy): domain Bacteria; phylum Pseudomonadota; class Gammaproteobacteria; order DSM-19610; family DSM-19610; genus Thiogranum. The sequence continues at coordinate 1,411 of CAYSRA010000184.1, forward strand.
GGCCTGAAGCCCGGTTGCCTGGAACTGGAGCTGACCGAACGTGTTGTTATGCAGAATGCCGAGGACTCCGTTGCGACATTGCGAAAACTGAGCCTGATGGGAACCCGGATCGCCATCGACGATTTCGGCACCGGTTATTCCAGTCTGAATTATCTGAAGCGCTTCCCTATTGATGTCATCAAGATTGATCAGTCTTTCGTGCGGGATATTACCCGTGACCCGGATGATGCCGCGATAGCCAGGTCCATCATCGGTTTATCGCATAGCATGAAGCTGAAGGTCGTTGCCGAAGGGGTCGAAACAGAGGGGCAGCTGGAATTCATGCGTGCCAGCCAGTGCGACCACATGCAAGGCTATTATTTCAGCAAACCCTTGCCGGCAAGCGAGATCGAGCAGCTGCTTGAACAGGACCGGCAACTGGAGCTGAACGCGAATGACGGTGCGAAACAACGAACGCTTTTGATTGTGGATGACGAGGATAACGTTCGAGCATCGTTAAGCCGCCTGTTTCGCCGGGAGGGCTATTGCATACTTGCGGCTGATAGCGCCACGGCGGCTTTCGAGCTGCTGGCAACGCATCAGGTTGGTGTGATCTTGTCAGATCAGCGCATGCCGCACATGACAGGTACGGAGTTCTTCAGTCGTGTCAAGGAGCTGTATCCAGGCACAATGCGCATCATACTCAGTGCTTACAGCGATCAGAAGACGGTAACTGATGCTATCAACAAGGGTGAAATCTGTAAGTTTTTTACCAAGCCGTGGAACGGTGATTTACTGCGGCGCAGCATTCAGGAAGCGTTCCGGCGCTACGAACTGGAGTCTGAAAATGCACGCCTGACGGAGGAACTCAAACGGGCCAATGAATCGCTGCTGAAAGTCAACCAGAACCTTCTTGCCAGGAGGCTGTGAACGACACCCCACCCATTAACCGGCAATCTTGCCTGGAGAGGATGTGTAACTGACCCAGTTGGTGCGATTTAACCCCATTTTGTTACGGAGAAATACCTATGTTAGATGACAGCACACACAGCCATGAAGATTCAGCCAAAGTATTGATCGTTGACGATGAGCCGAATATGGCTAAGGCGATTCAGCGTACGCTTAAGGCGGCGGGGTTTAACACCTGTGTCGCGACCTCCGGTCTGGAGGCGGGTATTTATCTTCACTACGCCGCTCCGGATGTGATCACCCTGGATATGCGGATGCCAGACGTAGATGGTCGGGAACTGCTCAATTTTATGCGGGGTCTGGATGATTACGCCAATGTGAAAATACTGGTCGTGACCGGTATGAGCGATCAGGATCTCCTGTTGCTGGACTTGAGTAATGTCGATGGCGTACTGCATAAACCGTTTGATAACGACGAATTGGTGGAAAAGGTAACAGCACTGGCTGTCAGGTGAAAAAGCTGGTCCCTCCAGCCTGATGCCGTGCTCATTTTGGCGGTTTGATTGATTCCAGGATGTCGCTCTTTTCCCCATGCATTACCTTGAGC
>CAYSRA010000185.1:0-2901 GCA_964433205.1 uncultured Thiohalobacter sp.
CGTAGAGGGTGATACCGAACAGGGCCGGCAAACCGGAAAACGATTCGTCCAGTTTCTCGGTGGTTGGCTCGTTGACCCGGCCGACAACGCCCGGCGTCTCGGATAACAGGCGGTCGATTTCGGCCTTCACCGCCAGGGGGTCTGGTGTTTTGCGCTTGTCCAGTCGAACCACCAGTTCACCTTCATTCGGCCTTTCGATATAGAAGGATGACCCCGGGGAGCCGGTACGGCGGAAGACTGCTTTTACGGCCGGCATTTCCAGCAAGCGTCTTTCCAGCTCATCACCCACACGGTTACTTTCAGACAGCGAAGTCCCCGGGGCTAGCCCGTAGCTCAACAGCAAACTGCCTTCATCCAGCAACGGCAACATACGCGCTGGATTGAAGACCAGCAGCGCGAGACTGACTGCGAGTAACAGCGCCGTGACGAGCAGGGTCTTGCCCCGGTGAATCAGCAGGCTGTCCAGCAAGCGCAAATTCCAGTCGCCCAGCCAGTGGATCCAGCGCGCGCCCCAGGTCGGGTGAGGTGTTTCCGCCTGCTGACGCGGCGCCCAGTAGACGGCCGCCAGCGGAATCAGCGTCAGCGAGACCAGCAGGGAAAACAGCAAAATAAAACCAAAGGTGAGGCCGAAGGGCTGAAACAGGCGTCCCGCCAACCCGGTCACCAGCACCAGCGGCACGAAGGCTGCCAATACGGTCAGGGTTCCGGACACATCGGCTGCCAGCACCTCGCGGGTACCCTCCAGCACTGCGTTGAGTGGCGCTTTGCCCTGCGCCCGGTGGCGGTCGATATTTTCCATGACCACAATAGCATCGTCATCGATCAGACCAATGGCCACCGTGAGCGCCCCGAGGGTCATGAGGTTCAGGCCCAGATCAAATATACCCATGGCGGCGAACGTGGCCAGTGCCACCAGCGGAAAGCTGGCCGCGATCACCAGGCTTGCGCGGTTGCGCCCCAGCACCCAGACCACGGCGACAATCGCCAGCAGCGCACCCAGCAGCAGATTATTGCGCATGTTGTGGTAGGCCAGGCCAATGATTTCGGCCTGGTCGTAGAACTTCTCCAGACGCGTATCCGGCGGCAGGCTCAGTTGTGCCAGGGTCTTGTCCACCTCCCTTGAGACCGCCAGGGTACTCGCGCCGGGTTGTTTCTGGATGGTGAAAGCGACGGCCGGAAGACGGTTGCTGGTGATGACATAGCGCTGCGGTTTTACCCCGGCATAAACGGCTGCAACTTCACCCAGTCGCACAGGCCGCTTATCCGGGCCGCGGCCTACAGTAACCTGTTTCAGATCGTCCGGTGTCATCAGGCGCCCTTCGGTACGGATCAACAGGTCACGACCGTGACGTTCCAGGTAGCCGCCGGTATCCAGTATATTTGATGCCTTTACCGCGGTGGCGATGTCCTGTGCCGACAGGTGGTGGCGCTTGAGCGCCAGCGGGTCCACATCGATACGCCAGGCCGCCTCGCCGCCCCCCATCACCTGCACCCGGGCAATACCCGGCAAGGCGGCCAGCTGCGGCGCCAGCCGGTACCGGGCAAAGGCGCGCGTCGCCACCGGATCGCCGCCGCTCAGAGTATAGGTCGACAGCATGGCCAGCGAGGTGCCGATGTTTTCCATCTCCGGCTTGGTGCCGGCGGGGAGGTTGACCGTCGCCAGCCGGTTGCCAACCAGCTGCCGGGCCTGCAGCACACCCACGCCCCAGGTGAATTCCACCGTCACCTGCGAAAAGCCCTGTGCCGACGTGGAGCGCACCCGTCGCAAGTTGGTCAGCCCCAGCATCGCATTCTCGATGGGCCGGGTAATCAGCTGTTCCATGTCTTCTGCTGTACCGGCGGGGTAATGCGTGATGACATTGATCAGCGGATAGTCCAGACGCGGAAACAGATCCACTGGCAATTCGCGCAGGCTGGCAAGTCCGCCAAGGCCGAGCAGCAGGCTGCCCAGGATAACGGCGATGGGGTGGCGAAGGAGCTGTTCAAGCATCTGGTTGCCCCGGTCTAGTCCACGAACTTGATCAGTTCTTTGAGATCACGGTACAACAGCTCATAGGCACCTTCGGTCACTACCTTGTCACCGGCCGCAAGTCCCGAAACAACCGGTACGCGTTCGGCAACAGCCGGGCCAACCTCTACCTCAACGGATTTGAATTGTTCGCCGTCCTGGACGATACACCAGGTTTTTCCGTTTCGCGCCACGACGGCCGCCGCAGGTACCCAGACCACCGGTTCCGGTGCGCCGACATGTTCGACTTCGATCCAGGCACCGTCGCGCAGCACCCGGTCCGGATTATCGGCCTGGTAGCGCAACAGCCAGAGACCGGTGTTTGCATCGTAGAGCGCGGCGCCATCCAGCGGCTTGAGCAGTCCCTGGCTGGCACCGGCATGCCAGTGTGTTTCGCCCGCTTCCCAGACTGGCAGCGCGGTTTGTGGCACACCCACATCCAGGTATACCTGTTCCAGCGCCTCCAGTTCGAGTACCGGACGACCCGCCTGGACCTGCTCACCCAGGGCAACCCGGCGCTCCGTGACAATGCCGGCGAAGGGCGCCTGCAGAATACCAAGCGCCCGCGCCACGGCCGGCACACCTTCTTTATCGATGCGCGCTTCAAGCGTTTTTGCATCACCCTTGATATGCAGCAGATCCAGATCGGCAGCCAGTGTCTCCCAGTGCATACGAGACTTGCCTTGCGCCTGCGCGACGGCCTGCTCACCTGCCACCCGTTCGCGCCGGGTAATGGCATGCTGGGACTCGCTTTCCCGCAACACCTGCAAGCGTTTCTGTGCCAGTCGAACTTCCAGCAGCGCCTGTTGCCAGGCCGCCAGGTGTTGCCGCAGTACCGGTGCATCGAATCGTGCCAGTTCATCACCTGCCGCCACCCTGGCGCCGGGCTCCAC
>CAYSRA010000186.1:0-2900 GCA_964433205.1 uncultured Thiohalobacter sp.
GATCAGCTGTCCACTTTGCACCGGAATGACTGTCCAGTTTCACCGGAATGCGCACTCGATTTCATCCTTCAGATCACCCACTTGCCCCAATACGGCCTGGGCCGCTTCATAGACTGCCTTGCCGGCGGCGGTGGGAAAGATCTTTTTTCCCATCTGTTCCAGCAAGGCCACGCCCGCCTGCCCCTCCAGGCGCTTGATCTGGATGGACACGGCGGGTTGCGTGAGATGCATTTCTTCCGCAGCGCGGGTGAAGCTGCTGTTGCGCACCACGGATTCAAAGAGCTTGAGCTGCTGCAGGGTCAGATGCATGGCAATAATCCATTAACATTTGTAAATGGATATTATAACAACGATTAATTTTTATTTTAAGCCGAGTAATCCTATAGTGTATTCCAGCGTTGTAGCACACCCCCTGTACCAGGGGAATGACGTGTCTGGGCTGGAGCATAGGCTCCCAACCGGAATTTCACCGAATATAAAGTGAGGATGTTAAGCAATGGCAGAGAAAACCTACAGCGCGGGCGTCAAAGACTACCGCGAGACTTACTGGATGCCGGAATACACGCCGAAGGAAAGCGATATTCTGGCCTGTTTCACGATCATTGGCCAGGAAGGCGTGCCCCGCGAGGAGCTGGCAGCCGCTGTGGCAGCGGAATCGTCCACCGGCACCTGGACCACGGTGTGGACCGACCTGCTGACCGACCTGGACTACTACAAGGGCCGCGCCTATGCCATCGAGGATGTGCCGGGCGACGACACCTGTTTCTACGCTTTTATTGCCTACCCGATTGATCTGTTCGAGGAAGGTTCGGTGGTCAACGTGATGACCTCGCTGGTGGGTAACGTGTTCGGCTTCAAGGCGCTGCGTGCGCTGCGCCTGGAAGACATCCGCTTCCCGCTGGCCTACGTGATGACCTGTAACGGTCCGCCGCAGGGTATCCAGGTCGAGCGCGACATCCTCAACAAGTACGGGCGTCCGCTGCTGGGCTGCACCATCAAGCCGAAGCTGGGCCTGTCCGCCAAGAACTACGGTCGCGCCTGCTACGAAGGTCTGCGTGGCGGTCTCGACTTCACCAAGGACGACGAGAACGTCAACTCGCAGCCGTTCATGCGCTGGCGTCATCGTTTTGACTTCGTTATGGAAGCGATTCACAAGGCAGAAGCCGAAACCGGTGAGCGTAAGGGTCACTACCTGAACGTTACGGCACCGACTTCCGACGAAATGATGAGGCGTGCCGAGTATGCAAAGGAAATCGGCGCACCGATCATCATGCACGATTACATCACCGGCGGCTGGTCTGCCAACACCCAGCTGGCGCAGTGGTGTCAGGACAACGGTATGCTGTTGCACATTCACCGCGCCATGCACGCCGTGCTCGACCGCAACCCGCATCACGGTATCCACTTCCGCGTACTGGCCAAGATTCTGCGTCTTTCCGGTGGTGACCACCTGCATTCCGGCACCGTTGTCGGCAAGCTGGAGGGTGACCGTGAAGCAACGCTGGGCTGGATCGACATCATGCGCGACAGCTTCATCAAAGAAGACCGTTCACGCGGTATCTTTTTCGATCAGGACTGGGGTGCCATGCCCGGCGTGTTCCCGGTGGCTTCCGGTGGTATCCACGTCTGGCACATGCCGGCACTGGTCACCATCTTCGGCGACGACGCCGTGCTCCAGTTCGGTGGCGGCACCCTGGGTCACCCCTGGGGCAACGCTGCCGGCGCCGCCGCCAACCGCGTCGCTGTGGAAGCCTGCGTCAAGGCCCGCAACGAAGGCCGCGAACTGGAGAAGGAAGGCAAGGATATCCTTACCGCCGCCGCCAAGAGCAGCCCCGAACTGGCCGCCGCCATGGAAACCTGGAAGGAGATCAAGTTCGAGTTCGATACGGTTGACAAGCTCGACGTCTCTCACAAGTAAGCAAGGTCGCAAGGCGTGGGTGCGGTGCACCCCGCCGACCCTGCAACTAACACCCAATACGTAAATCAGGAGCAGTAACATGCAAGATTATCAATCAAGTCTGAGCGATCCCTCCAGCCGGAAGTTCGAGACCTTCTCTTACCTGCCGGAGATGACTCCGGAAGAGATCCGCAAGCAGATCGAGTATATCGTCAGCAAGGGCTGGAACCCGGGCATCGAACACACCGAACCGGAAAATGCCAATGGCCACTACTGGTACATGTGGAAGCTTCCCATGTTCGGCGAGACTGACGTCGATGCCATCCTCAGGGAAGTGGAGGCCTGTCACCAGGCCCACCCGAACAACCATGTACGCCTGCTGGGCTTTGACAACTTCGCCCAGTCTGCCGGCGCTTCCATGGTTATCTATCGCGGCAAGACGGTCTAGGCCGAAGTCGTTCCATGCAATACCCCGGTCACGCCGCTGGGCGGCGTGACCGGGACTTTACAGACAGGTGAGAACACATGGAAAAACCGGATCGCTACGTGGGTATCGACAAGGATATCAACGGTGGCATGACCAGTATCGGCAAGATCGTCAGGGACGCCTGTAACTTTCAGGAATTAGCGAGTGGAACTGATTATGTCTGATTCAACGGTAGATGCAACGCAATACCTTATCAAGAACGAGCCCTATTACGAGCCCGTCGGCAAGGAAGTCGAGTTGTACGAGGCTGCCTACAATGTTCGCATGCCGATGATGCTCAAGGGACCGACCGGTTGCGGCAAGTCCCGTTTCGTCGAATACATGGCGTGGAAACTGGGGCGGCCGTTGATCACCGTGGCCTGTAACGAGGATATGACCGCCTCCGACCTGGTCGGACGTTTCCTGCTCGACAAGGATGGCACCAGGTGGCAGGACGGTCCGTTGACCACCGCCGCGCGTATCGGCGCCATCTGCTACCTCGACGAAGTGGTCGAGGCGCGCCAGGACACCACCGTG
>CAYSRA010000187.1:0-2879 GCA_964433205.1 uncultured Thiohalobacter sp.
CACCGGTGGGCCCGGATCAGGGCGTTGAGCAGGGTCACGTCCGCTTCCTCGTTGCAGTCCGGATTCACCGGCTGGCCGGTGGGCGAGAGGATGGTCTTGCGGCCTGAGTGTCGTCCCAGTTGAGCGGGGATGAGGATCTGGATCAGCTTGCCGTCACAAGACTTATTGTCGCCACCTTCATCCATGAATGTTCCCACCGACTCGTGCAGAAAGCTCAAGTAATCCCGGGTGTCTTTCCTGGCGCTGGCAAGGTCAGTTGCCGGCCCGTGGCCAGGGATCACTGTTTCCGGTTCCAGCGCGGCCATGGCATCGAAGGCCTCGATCCAATCCCGGCTGCTTGAGTGAGGCAATATCCCGAGCATGCGCCCGACGAACACCACATCGCCGGCGAAGACAATGCGCTCATTGGGCATCCAGACCAGGGTGTCGCCCGGTGTGTGCGCTGGGCCGACGTGATGCAGTTCGAAGGTGACACCACCCAGGGTAAAATGCTTGGTCTTTTCGAAGGTCTCGTCCGCATAGACTGTCTCGGTGCCCTTCAGCCCCTCCGCTCCTACCAGATTGCCCAGCATGAACAGTTGATCCTGAGTGCGGGTCTTCTGGTCCTCCACCGCCGCTTGGTTGGCGATGATGCGTGCACCTCGTTCCTTGAAGTAGCCGTTGCCCAGCCAGCGGTGGTCCTGCCCGCCGCTGTTGATTACTACCTTCACCGGTTTATCGGTCACCTGTCTGATGACCGCCTCGATAGTCGCCGCGCCCCGGTAGGTCCCGCCTGAATCGATCAGCATCACGCCTTCTTCCGTGACCACGAAGCCAAAGGTAGCATTGTTGCCGAGGTTCTCCGGGGTGCGGTTTCCGAAAGGACCGACCACCGCGTAGACGTGGTCGCGCACCTTTTGCAGACGCAGCGCTTCACTGGCGTTGGCCGTCAGCCCGACAGCGGCCAGCAACAGAGCAGATAGTCTTATTAACCATTGTCTTTTCAGCATCGCGTATCTTCTTCAAATCAGTCAGACCGAAATTGGGCGTGGCAGGCCAGGCAGTTCTGCATCGTCCGGCCGGCCAGTTACGTGAGGCTCGCCATATCGTCGGTTTCGGCCCGAATGACGATCTTCTCGAACAGCATGTGTGTCGGCCCGCCGATCTCCCGGAATTCCGGCGGCAGCTTGGCTCGCACCGACGCGGGCGTGGCGCGCGCCATGCGGTTGCCCGACAGCCGCGCCGCGGCGGCGATCGCCTCGCGAACCTCGGCACCGATCCCCATGACGATGCCCTGCATGCTAGCGAGCATCTGCCGCATCTCGGCCAGGAATTCGACACGTTCCGCGGGCGTCAGGCCCAGTGATGTCCGCGGATCCTCGGCCAATCGCCCCTCAGCGTTGATATCCTGTGCTGCACCGATAAGCATCAGCACGCAAGCGGCTGACCTGAGAAGATTGAGGCGTGGCTTTCTATGACGCATCACTGCAACCGGAAGCCGCTGTGACAGGCTACACACTGGCGGACGACATCCGACAGCGCGGCCAGGGCCGGCTTCACGTCATCGGCCACGGCCGCGTCACTGGCAGCTACCGCGAAACGGCTGGCGGAGTGATGCATCTTTGTGCCGATGGCGGCCATTGCTTTCGGCATGTACTGTCCCACCTCGTGCGTCCCGTGCAGCTCCATCGATGTCATGCCCAGGCGTTGTTCGGCGATCTCCCCTGCCTTCTCGAACTGTTCCCGGGCCAGTGCATCCTGGATCTCACTCAGCGCCAGCAGGTGGTCACGCATGTTGGCCAGGGTGTGTATGCGCAGCTCATTCGGGAAGTGGACAATGGTTCGCGAATCGACCACCGCCGCGTCGGTATTCATGTGCTGCATATGCTGCATGTGCATACTGGGGTCGTGTTTCTGCTCGGCCTGGGCGGAGGCCATCACGGCAACCGTGGCGACCGCACCCAAAAGCGTTGGTATGGTTTTCTCTTTCATATCGTTTCTCCTCCTGTGGTGGCGCTTCGTATAGTAGTCAGGACATGGAAAGTGACATATGATTCAAATCATATGCGTGTATGCGTGTATGCGTGTATGCGTGACTGGAGAAGCCTCGTCCAATAGTTGTGAGGGGATGAAAGAGATGCCCATCGACTGGGAGCAACTCACAGGCGAACAGCCGGTGCTTGAGGTGATCCCCAGGGGACTGCGGGATGCGACTCGAATGCGGGTCTTCAAGAAAGGAGAGCTGCTCTATCGGCGCGGGCAGCCACCCGAGGTCATGCTGTGCGTGCTGAGCGGAGAGATCCGCTTGGTGCGCTCTGCACCCACTGGCACCGAAATCGTCCTGCAGCGTTCACGCGGCGGCTTCGTTGCGGAGGCGAGCCTGGATGCACAAACCTATCATTGCGATGTGGTCGCTGCCACCGATGGCCGACTACTGCTGTTTCCCCGTGCGGCTTTTCAATCCACTCTCGAGAATGACCCTGCTTTCAACCACGCCTGGATCCGGCTATTGGCCCGCGAGGTACGTCGGCTGCGTGCACAGAGTGAACGGCTCAGCCTGAACAGCGCCGCCGACCGAGTCCTGCATTACATTGAGGCCGAGGGCAGCGACGGCTCGGTCCTACTGAACCAGACACGTAAAAGCTGGGCGGTGGAGCTCGGCCTGACGCACGAGGTGCTGTATCGGACACTGCGGCAATTGCGCGAAAGCGGCGACATCGTGATCGAGGGTGAGAAAATTGCGCTTTGCGTGCCGATGGGCAGGTAAGGTTAATTGCCGGAAAAAAATAGAAACTCTAGAACCCAAACTGCTTCCGCTGCAGCTCCCAGATCTGCGGAAAAGGACCCATGAAGTCGGCAAGGGTCAGGGTGGCCGGGTGGGTGCTGTCAAGGATCGCCTC
>CAYSRA010000188.1:0-2879 GCA_964433205.1 uncultured Thiohalobacter sp.
CGGTGCGAGAGCCTGGTGCTGACCGCCTTGCCCCGCCAGTGTGGCACCCATCTTCGGCAGCTTCAGGATACTCACGCCCTGGTCGGTCACTTCCAGCGGCAGGAATCCGCGACGCAGGTTCATCTGGTAGAACACCCGGGCGTCCGGGGCGCAGCGGGAAAAAACATCCACGCGCGGGTGCAGGTGCGCCAGCACCTCGTTCTGCATGCGCGTCCCGATACCCTGCCCGCGAAACGCCGGCAACACCGCGATCATCCAGATCTCATTGCCCATGTCGGACACGATGGCGCTGTTGATCAGACAACCCGCCATGTCGCCCTCGTCCGTTTCCCACACCAGCAACTGGGCGCTCACATCCTCGTCCAGGCGGAGACCGCGTTTACGGATGTTGTTGAGGTTCTTGCGCAGACCCGATCGATACGGGTCTTCGGCCAGGCGCCGGTCGAAACGACCCTGCACCGCCTCGTCAACCAGCAACTGGTGAATGACATCGATATCCTGTGATCTGGCTGCACGGAACAAGACCGGCCCTCCCTACAACGCCGTCAGATCAGCGCCAAAGCTGTCCCGGTAGCGCGCGCGGAAATCATCCAGCGTGAAGGCGTGATTCTGGGTGCCGTGCTGTTCGATCTTGATCGCGCCCATCAGTGCCGCAATACGTCCGGTCGTTTCCCAGTCGAGCCCGTTCATCAGGCCGTGCAGCAGACCGCCGCGGTAGGCGTCGCCACAGCCGGTGGGATCGTTCACGGCGTTAACTTTTGCCGTGGGCACTTCGATGTACCGGCCGTCGGTATAGATGCGCGAACCTTCGCCACCGAGTGTCACCACCAGTGCATCGACGTGCGAGGCAATATCCTTCAGCGCCCAGCCGGTGCGATCCTGCAATACCTGCGATTCGTAGTCGTTCACGCACACCCAGGTCGCCTGGTCGATAAATTTCCGGAAGTCATCACCGTCGAACAACGGCATGGACTGGCCGGGATCAAACATGAAGGGGATACCCGCCTCGGCAAACTGGGCTGCGTGATCGATCATGCCCTGGCGGCCGTCGGGTGAAACGATACCCAGCTTCACACCGTCCGCGTCATCGACTTTCACTTCGTGCGCAAAGTCCATGGCGCCCGGATGGAACGCGGTAATCTGGTTGTCATCCTGATCGGTGGTAATGAAGGCCTGCGCCGTGTAGGCGTCGTCGATTTCCCTGATATGGGTCAGCGGTATGCCGTGCTGCTCCATCCATGAGGCATAAGGTGCAAAGTCCTTGCCAACGGTTCCCATCGGCAACGGGTTGCCACCCAGCAGCTTCAGGTTGAAAGCGATGTTCGCCGCGCAACCGCCGAACTCGCGGCGCATCTCCGGCACGTGGAACGCGACATTCAGGATGTGCACCTTGTCGGGCAGGATGTGGTTCTTGAACTTGTCCTGGAACACCATGATGGTGTCGAACGCAAACGAGCCGCAAATCAGTGCCGACATGTATCACTTCTCCGAATCGAATTATTCTGGTTTGGGAAGCCGCCATCATAACCCAGCCACACCCTGCCGGGTAGGAGCAGGCCCGCCCGTCCTGCGCAAGCTTTCCAACCGATGCGTAACAGGGATACGCTTTCAGCGTGCCACCCAACGCAGGTCCAGTTCACGCGCAGCGCGCACTTCATCGAGCCTGCGCACCGGCAGCGTGTGCGGCGCCTCGTGTAACAGCCCGGGGTCTTCGCCGGCTTCTTCAAGGATCTTTGCCATCGCCTCGACAAAGCCGTCCAGTTCCTCGCGGCTCTCGGTTTCGGTCGGCTCGATCAGCAGGCACTCCGGCACCAGCAGCGGGAAGTAGGTGGTCGGCGCGTGGTAACCATAGTCGAGCAGCCGCTTGGCGACGTCCATGGCGCTGACGTTGAGTTCCTTCAGCTGGCGCTTCAGCGTGACGATAAACTCGTGCGTGGCGCGGCGCTCCGGGAACGCCAGGTCAAAACCCGCCTGTTCCAGCCGTTTCATCAGATAATTCGCGTTCAGCGTGGCAAACTCGGCGACGCGGTGCATGCCCTCGCGACCCAGCATACGCGCGTAGATATAGGCGCGGAACAACACGCCTGCATTACCCATGAATGCCGACAGGCGACCGATGGACTGCGGCCGGTCCTTTTCCGTCACCCAGAAGTATTCATCGCCGTCGTAATCGACGATCGGCACCGGCATGAAGGGCTCCAGCCGCTCGCTGACGCCTACCGGCCCGGCGCCCGGTCCGCCGCCGCCGTGCGGAGTGGAGAAGGTCTTGTGCAGGTTCATGTGTATGACATCGAACCCCATGTCGCCGGGTCGCACCTTGCCGAGGATGGCATTGAGGTTGGCACCGTCGTAGTACAACAGGCCACCGGCCTGGTGAACGATGTCGGCGATTTCCTTGATGCGACGTTCGAACACGCCCAGCGTGGAAGGGTTGGTCAGCATAATGCCGGCGGTGTACTCACCGACCGCTTCGCGCAACGCATCCACATTCACGTCGCCATTGTCCAGCGTCGGGATCTCGCGCACCTTGTAGCCGCACATGGTGGCGGTGGCCGGGTTGGTTCCGTGCGCCGCATCCGGCACCAGTATCTCGTTACGCGCGGTGTCATTGCGCGCCTCGTGGTAGGCACGAATCATTGCCACACCGGCGAACTCGCCCTGCGCGCCCGCCGCCGGCGTCAGCGACACCGCCTTCATGCCGGTGACTTCCCTGAGCATCTCCTGCAACTCGTACAGGCAGGCCAGTGCGCCCTGGCCTTCGCTGGCCGGCGCCAGCGGGTGGCGCGCCAGTATGCCCGGCAGCATGGCCAGCGTGTTGCAGGCACGCGGGTTGTATTTCATGGTGCAGGAACCCAGCGGGTAGAAGTGGGTGTCGATGG
>CAYSRA010000189.1:0-2729 GCA_964433205.1 uncultured Thiohalobacter sp.
CGGGTTGATTCAACGGGCAACGCACGGAACGATATACTGCACCGGTTTCCTTTTCAGCCTGTTATTTGATGCTCGCCAATCGCCTGGTTTTTCGAAGAATATTCAGCTGGGCCGCTGAAACCGGCACACGCTTGTGCGGTGGTCCCGACCGCAACCGCCACCCCGCCGTTATCACCGACCAGTTTATTTTTCACCGCGCACCCCACGCCATGAGCCATGCTTCAACGATTGCCGCGTCGGGCGACCGACTGGTTGCGGCCTGGTTTGGCGGATCTCTGGAGTCCCGTCCCGATGTGGGTATCCAGGTGTCGCTGAACGATGGGGATGGCTGGTCGACACCCGTGGAAGTTGCCAACGGCATGCAACCGGACGGCGCCCGCTATGCGTGCTGGAACCCGGTACTGTTTCAACCGGCATCCGGTCCTTTGCAACTCTTCTACAAGGTCGGGACCAGCCCCCGAAGCTGGTGGGGCATGTGCACAAGGTCGCGCGATAACGGGGTGACCTGGGAGCCTCCCGAACGCCTTGCCGACGGCATACTTGGCCCCATCAAGAACAAGCCGGTTCAGCTGGCGAACGGGGAGGTGTTAAGCCCGTCGAGCACCGAACGCGAGCGCTGGCGTGTTCACCTCGAGCATAGCCACAATCTGGGCGATTCATGGCAGCGTATAGATCCTGCCAGCCACACCGGGCCCATTGCCGCCATCCAGCCCAGCATACTGACCCATGCCGAAAAGACGCTGCAGATCCTGTGCCGCACACCGCACAAGCGGATCGCTGAAAGCTGGTCGACCGACGGGGGCAGGACCTGGAGCGCATTAAAACTGACGCCGCTGAAAAACCCGAACTCCGGCACAGACGCCGTAACGCTGTGCGATGGTCGTCACCTGCTCGTGTACAACCGGTCGTCACGCCGGCGCACACCGCTGGTTGTCGCGCTGTCGCACGACGGCCGGGTGTGGCAGGACAGTCTTGTTCTCGCCCAGGGCTTCGGGGAATATTCTTACCCCGCAGTCATACAGGCCGACGACGGGCTCGTGCACATTACCTATAGCTGGAACCTGTCCCGTATCCGTCACGTCGTGATCGACCCGGAAAAACTGCCGTGCACGCCGCCGGAACACTGATGCGCTCCGCAGGCGCCGGCCTCAAACCGCTGGTTTCAACAGCCGTCCTGCTGTTGCCCGCCGCGATACTGATAGCCCCGCACCTTGGAGAGGCCTCGTACCTGCTGCTGGCGGTGCTGGGCCTGTATTATTTTCTGAAGAACGGTGTACCCCGCGAGATCGGCGAAAAAATCCTGTTACTCAGCCTGCTGACGCTGGGCTTCTACCTGGTCACTTTCGTCTCGGCACTTGCCTCGACGAGTGTTTCCACAAGCCTGTGGAACCCCGGGCACCTGCGCGAGTTTCTCGCCGCACCGTTGCTTGGCATCCTGCTGCTCGCAACACACTCCAGCGCGCGTTTGCTCATGCTGAGCGTAAAGCTCGCTGCGATCGTGATCTTCGGGGTTGCGCTCTACCAGTTCCTGTCCGGTCTGGACAGGCCGGGCGGCGCCGTCAACCCGCTGGTGTTTGCCCGCCTTGCGCTGCTGCTCGGCTTTTTCTCGATTATCCGTTTCCCGCTGGAATCCCTGCCGGAGAAATTTTTTTCACTGGTCGCATTTTCTTCAGGGTGCATGGCTGCCGTGCTTGCCCAGTCGCGCTCCGCATGGATCCTGTCGATCATTCTGTTTGCCTACCTTCTGTTTGCCTGGCGGAGAACGGGTTGCCTGACCCGTCGTGTTGCCGTGGGAGTGACGTCCCTGTTTCTGGCACTGGCACTGGTTGCTTCCCAGGCGCCGGCAGTGCAGCAGAGAATTGCTTCCGCCTGGAACAACTACCAGGCCTACTCCGAAAACGGTACATGGAACAACTCTCTGGGGATACGCATTATGCTGTGGCAAAGCGCGGTTTCCGCGGCCCGACAAAAACCGCTTGGCGGCTGGGGGGTGGAACAAACGCAGGTTGCGGCTGCCGCCCAACTCGACTCTGCGGACAAGAAGAAAGTCATCCTGGGCTATAACCATTTACATAACGAATATCTCAATAACCTCGTGGGCAAGGGGTTGGCGGGTCTGGCAAGCGTGCTGCTGTTGCTGTTTCTCCCGCTGGCGATCTTCCTTAAACAATCGGGTGACCGTGAGCGGCTGGCTTACAACGGCATCGGCGCCATGCTATGCATCGGCTATGCCGTGTCCGGTCTGGCCAACCAGGCGTTCGGGGACGACACGATGAATATTTTTTTCGTGTTTTTCCTGTCGGCCACTCTGCCCGCATCAGGTTTGGTACGCTTCCGCACGACCCGCTATCCGTACAGCATCGACCGGCCGGGTTGATGCTAACCGTATCTCCCGGCCGGTACACTCCGGGCGTCTACAACACTGACAATCGTAAATGACCGCGTCTACCGTAGCACCACACAGCGCCACGGATGCTGCATGCCCCCGGGCATGGCTCCTGACGAGTCACAAGATTGGCGCCAACCACCAGATCCTCGCACTGGCGGAAACTCTCTGCTGGCCGTATGCGGACACACGCATCGTCCGTCGTGAGAACCGGCTGACGTCCAAGCTGACTTACCGGCACCTACTCTGTATCACGCTGGCCGCCCTCCATCGCTCCACTTCGCTCTCGCCCGCCCCCCCTCTCCACCGCCATCACCCCCCCCCCCCCCCCCCTCCCGCCCCC
>CAYSRA010000190.1:0-2716 GCA_964433205.1 uncultured Thiohalobacter sp.
TTATTGTGCCTTTTTCTTCAGGTTGAGTTGTCCACGGTGGGAGGGCCGACCGTGTGTGTGTGCCTCACCGGTTGTCCGCGGCGTTGCGTCTATTGCGATACCGAATATGCTTTTCGTGGCGGCGAGTTCATGTTGGCCGATGATGTGGTGGCCGGGGTGGCGCGTTACCAGGTGCAGCACGTGACGGTGACCGGTGGTGAGCCGCTGGCGCAACCCGCCTGCCTGCCGCTGCTGGGAAGACTGTGTGACGCCGGCTACCGGGTCTCGCTGGAAACCAGCGGCGCCCTGGACATCAGTCAGGTCGATCCCCGCGTCATGAAGGTCATGGACCTCAAGACCCCCGGTTCCGGCGAAGTGGAGAAAAACCGCTTTGCAAACCTGCAATACCTGTCACCACGCGACCAGGTGAAGTTTGTGATCTGCGACCGCGAGGATTATCGCTGGGCGTGCCGGACGCTGGAACAGCACCACATCGCCGGCCGCTGCGAGGTGCTGTTTTCCCCCTCTTTCGGCCAGCAGGATGCGACCGCGCTGGCCGAGTGGATTGTCGCCGACCGGCTGCCGGTGCGCTTCCAGCTGCAATTACACAAGATTCTGTGGGGCGATGAGCCAGGGCGTTGAGCGCAAGGCGGTGGTGCTGCTGTCCGGCGGACTGGATTCAGCCACCACGCTGGCGCTGGCGCGTGAGGAAGGCTTTCAGTGTTATGCGCTGAGCCTGGATTACGGCCAGCGGCATCATGCGGAGCTGGAGGCGGCGAAGCGTGTGGCTGCCACGACAGGAGTCGTCGAGCACAAGGTAATCCCGCTGGATCTCGGCGCTTTTGGCGGCTCGGCACTGACGGACATGGATATTGCTGTACCGGAACAGGGTGGCGAGGGGATACCTGTTACCTATGTGCCTGCCCGCAATACCATTTTTCTGTCGCTCGCGCTTGGCTGGGCGGAAGTGATCGGCGCCTGGGATCTGTTTATCGGCGTCAATGCGGTCGATTACTCGGGTTACCCGGACTGCCGGCCGGAATATATCGAGGCTTTCCAGCGTCTTTGTCGGCTAGCAACCCGGGCGGGTGTCGAGGGTGGCGCTTTCCGGGTAAGGGCTCCGCTGATCGCGTTGAGCAAGGCGGAGATAATCCGGACGGGCGCCAGACTTGGCGTGGACTACGGGCTGACAGTGTCCTGTTACGCGGCGGATGTGGCGGGCCGGGCCTGCGGTAAATGCGATTCCTGCCGGTTGCGCCGGCAGGGTTTCAGCGAAGCCGGTGTCGTGGATCCCACTGCCTACCAGTGAGATTCAGACAGGGTTATCTATACTTGGGTAAAGTAAGTTAAACAACTGCGTGGCCGAAACGGTTTCGCGAGACGGGTGATTTTTCATGGAACTGACATTATCGGATCAGGTACTGCTGGCCACATTCGTGGTAACCATTATTCTGGGAGCGGTCGTCAACAAAACCAATTTCTGTACCATGGGCGCGGTTTCCGACCTGGTCAATATCGGCGACACCGGGCGTATACGCGCCTGGGTGTTCGCGATGGCAATTGCCATGATCGGGGTGATGGTACTGGAAGCGCTGGTTGGCGCCTCCCTTGACAGCACGCTGCCGCCATACCGCACCGCGGGCTTTGCCTGGCTGCGTTACATCGTCGGCGGGATGTTGTTCGGTATCGGTATGACGCTGGGCAGCGGTTGTGCCAACAAGACGCTGGTCCGGCTTGGCGGGGGCAACCTGAAATCCATTATCATGGTGCTGGTGATCGGGTTCTTCGCCTACCTGATGACCAAGACGGATTTCTACGGTGTGGTGTTTTACCCGTGGGTCAAGGCAACCACCATCGATCTGGCGCGGTTCGGTATCGACTACCAGGATATCGGCGCTATTATCGCCTCCGGCACGGCGCTGGATATTGCTAACGCGCGCCTGATCGCCGGCGCGATCGCTGCCCTGGCGCTGTTGTGGTTTGTTTTCCGGTCAAAGGATTTTCGCAGCAGCTTCGACAATATTCTCGGTGGTGCAACGGTGGGCCTGGCGGTCGTCGCCGGCTGGTATATCACCGGTGGTCCGTTGGGACAGGCATGGATCGACGAAGCGGAATGGCTGGATGAGCGACCGATCAACGTGGCAGTGCAGTCGTTCACCTTCGTTAATCCGACCGGTGAAACCCTGAGTTACGTGGCTGGCGGGTTTAATCCCATGCTGCTCAGTTTTGGTGTGGTGGCTCTGGGAGGAGTCATCGCGGGTTCGTTCCTGTACTCGGTGCTGACCCGCAAGTTCCGCATCGAGTGGTTCGCGTCGGTGAAGGATTTTGTTACCCACGTCATTGGTGGCACGCTCATGGGTATTGGCGGTGTGCTGGCCATGGGCTGTACCATTGGTCAGGGCGTTACCGGTATTTCCACGCTGTCCATCGGCTCCGTGCTGGCGTTCGGTTCGATTGTGCTGGGTAGTGCGCTGACCATGAAATTCCAGTACTACAAGATGCTCTACGAGGCCGAGGCTACGCTCGGCAAGGTGCTGGTGACCTCGCTGGTCGACCTGCATTTGCTGCCGTCCGGTATGCGCAAGCTGGAGGCGCTGTAGGCGTCGAGGGCTTGTCATTTTTGGCCGGTTCGGTATCATGCCGGCCTTTCCGGGTCGTTAGCTCAGTTGGTAGAGCAGTTGGCTTTTAACCAATTGGTCATAGGTTCGAATCCTATACGACCCACCAAAAGTCAGAA
>CAYSRA010000191.1:0-2689 GCA_964433205.1 uncultured Thiohalobacter sp.
CCAGCAGGGTCTCCATGGTGTTGCAGGTGCCGTAGCGCTGGGTCTTGGCGTTGAACGCGACTTTCACGGCCTTGTCGATGTCCGCCTGGTCGTCGATGTAGGTATGACAGACGCCGTGCAGATGCTTGATGACGGGAATGCGCGATTCCTTTGTCACCCGCTCGATGAGTCCCTTGCCGCCCCGTGGCACGATCACGTCGACACTGTCTTCGAGGCGCAGCAGTTCACCGACCGCCGCGCGGTCGGTTGTTGCGACCACCTGCACCGACGTCGCGGGCAGGCCGGCCTGTTGCAGACCCTGCTCGATACAGCGTGCAATGGCCTGGTTGGAGTGCAACGCCTCGGAGCCGCCGCGCAGGATGCAGGCGTTCCCCGCCTTCAGACACAGTGCCGCCGCATCGGCAGTTACGTTGGGCCGGGATTCGTAAATGATGCCGATGACACCCAGCGGCACGCGCATGCGCCCCACCTGGATACCACTGGGACGAAAGGCCAACCCTGTGATGGCCCCAACCGGGTCCGGCAATGCGGCAACTTCGCCCAAACCCTCGGCCATGGCGTCGATGCGCGCGTCGGTCAGTTCCAGCCGGTCCAGCAGGGCGGAATCCAGACCGTGCTTGCGACCGGCTTCCATATCCTTGTGGTTTTTCTCGATGAGTTGCCGGCGTGACGCCAGTACCGCGTCGGCGATGGCGTGCAGCGCTGTATTGCGCGCGCCGGTCGGGGCGCGGCTAATGGCCCGCGATGCCTCGCGCGCCTGACGCCCCAGCGTCTGCATATAGGCGCCGATATCGGTTATTTCGGTTTGTGCAGTTTCAGTCATAGCCCGGAATCTCTGTATTGCGGATCGGTGCCCGACCCGCCAGTCCAAGCGCCAATTGTAGCAGTTCGTCCCAGGCGCTGCCCGCCGCACGACCCTTGATAATACGGTCAATCAGGGCACAGCGCTGCAACATGGCCCACCACTGACGACCGCGGATACGCTGCAATACCCCGCTCACCAGGGGTTTCCGCTTGTCCCACACCCGCCGGGCCGCCATCGCCTGGCCGGGCGCCGTACCTTTCTGGATATCGCGCGCCATACTGGCCAGCGAGCGGATCTCTCGCGCCAGTGCCCACAGCACCAGCACCGGGTCGATACCCTCGGCGCGCAATCCATCGAGCATGCGCCGGGTGTGCGCCACGTCGCCGGCCATAGCGCTGTCCACCAGGCCGTAGATATCGTAGCGGGCGCTGTCCGTGACCAGATCCTCGATGTCCTCGACCGAGACGTCGCCGGGGCCGTGCAGCAGAAACAGTTTTTCGATTTCCTGGGCAGCGGCCAGCAGGTTGCCTTCCACGCGTTCGGCCAGCAGTTGCAGGGCCTCGCGCCCGGCACGCATGTCGTGGCGACGCATGCGAGCGTCGATCCACCCCGGCAATTCGCGCAGCCCCACCGGCCACACCGGCACGCTGACACCGGCCTGATCGAGGGCCTGCACCCACTTGCTGCGCCGCGTGGCGGCTTCCAGCTTGCCGGACACAATCAGCAGCACGGTATCCTCCGGCGGACGCGCGGCATAGTCGCGCAATACCTGCGCGCCGGCCTTTCCCGGTTTACCGGTCGGCAGGCGCAATTCCAGCAGCCGCTGTTCGGAAAACAGCGACAGGCTGTCGGAGGCGGACAACAGGCTGTCCCAGTCAAAACCGGCCTCCACACTGAACACCTGGCGCTCGGAGAAACCCCGGGCACGGCTCGCTGCACGCACCGCATCCGCGCACTCGTTGACCAGCAGCGGCTCGTCCCCGTAAATAAAATAGACGGACACCAGCCCGTTGGCGAGCTGCCCGACCAGTTGTTCAGGACGCAGCTGGCTCATGGGCCTGCAGACGGGTACGAATACGGGTGATAATCTGGCGCGCCAGCGAGCGACGCATCTGCTCACGCAGTGCGTCGCTTTCCGACACCTTGCCGAGCAGCAGGTTTTCATCGAACACCAGGTCGCGGGTCAGGCGCAGGGTTTGCGGTTCGACCAGCTCGCGCCCGTCCCTGTCATACAGGGCAAAGGTGACTTCCTCGAACAACTCATACTCACTGGCCTTGCCGCCACTGCCCACCGACAGCACGCGCTGCTGCGAACGCTCGCCGAGCACCTTCAGCACTGCCGTCGCATCATCGACGCTGTCGGTGATACGCGCACCGGCCGACTCCAGCTCGATACGCAGCGCTGCGGCAATACCTTCCCAGGGATTATTCGCCTGCAGCATCGTGACTTTCAGTGCCGGCGGCAACACCACGTTGCCACGCAGGTGAAAGCCGCACGATGTCAGCAACGCCGACAACACCAGCGCGACCACGACGTTAACAGAAGTTCCGGCGTTCATGCGTATCATCCTCTAGCCCACCACCAGGTTAACCAGCCGGCCGGGCACCACGATCTGCTTGCGCAGCGTCCTGTTTTCCACGAAACGCTGCACGTTGGGTTCCGCCAGCGCGGTGGCGACGATGCTGTCGTTGTCTGCGTCCGCCGGCACCTCTATCTTGCCGCCCACCTTGCCGTTGACCTGCACGATCATCTGCATGCTATCCTGCACCATCGCGCTGTCGTCAGCCTCGGGCCCGCAGCACTCCGTGCGCTGCCCGCCCTGCTCCACCCCCTCCCACACCACCATCTCGCCAACGTCCCCCACTGTCCTCGTCACCATCCCC
>CAYSRA010000192.1:0-2665 GCA_964433205.1 uncultured Thiohalobacter sp.
CGTGATTACGTAAATGATCATCGGTGTTGGAAATCAGAATATTGAAAACGATACGTCGCCACAACTCATGCATGTCCTGTTTCGGGCTGGCGCCATACCGGCGCAACGCATCGACAAATTCCAGGTAACTGCGTGACTCATTGTCGCTGGCCCCGAGCATGCTCATGGCCGAAAGAAACGGGATACGCTGGCCTTGCACCCGATCGAACCGGCGCAGCAACAATACCGGCTTGTTCACGACAGACTCGATTCGCCAGTCGGGTACAGGAATACCGGCCTTTGCCGCAAGCCGGAGCGCAACCCCCTCCCACAGAACCGCGTTGGTCTCGTCGTCCTTGTGTGGAAACTTGGCGATGGCAAGATGCCCGTCCCGGTCTCGAACAGATGCCTTCGGGCGCGCCCCACCCAATGACGAACCGGGGGCCAGCAGCAGTTGTAGATCCTCGTCACTATCCGTATCACCAACGACATGTTCCGCTGCCGACAACAATCGTGGCAAATCGATCAGGGGCGGTATGCGAGCCGCTTCGTGTTCGGCAAGAAACGGGCCTCCCTCCTGCTTGGCAAAGCGTAAGGCGCCCTGACGAGCTTCATCATCGACCATGAGCAGATAGTCGATTTCCATCAAGGTACGCGGCGTCTCGCCCGCACGCTCTGCCCGTCGTCGTTCCGCCCGGCGCATCAGAACCCGCCCCCAGCGGTCCGGGGCTGAGTCACCCATGGCGCCAAAGAGCGATCTGCCTGAAGGTGTATGGAAGGGGCCAGGGCCAAGCGTGAGAGCCGGCTCCAAAGAGAAGCGATCTGCATATTCGAGCCAGCCCGGATCATATTCGAAGGTAGCGCTTTCCCTGCCCTTGCGCACACGCGCCCACAGTCGCCCAACCAGATGTGGCTCACCGGCGATATCCACATAGACGAAAACTTCTGTTTCCATCACGCTTTGCTCTTCTGTGCTAACCGGGGCGAACTGTGCCCGGATTTACCCCGACGTGGCTTGCGGATACGTTGCGGCAAACGCTCCTCTTCGAGTTCAAGACCCACTGTGTCCGTCTTGACATCCGCCAGTTCGCCCAACCGCTCAGCCATACCCAAAACAAAGAGCACATTGGCGTAGTTACCAAGCGAAACACCAGGATCACCCTTTTCTATCTTGTTCAGGGTCGTTCGGCTGATAGATGCCCTTTCAGCCATAACAGCTGTAGGAATACGCCGCCTGAGCCTGGCATCACGGATATCCTGTCCGAGCTTGCGCAGGGCTCGCCTGACCGGAATCGGCATCATCAAATCCAACTGCGTTTTGCTCATTTTTTCGTCCATCTTTATGGTCGCTATGGTTTATAGTGTATATAATAATGGACATTATATCAATAATTCTATGATCCGCAAGCCCAGCACAAAGCACATTACGGCCATTATCTTGGACGCAATGTGCTTTAACACCCAGAATTTTGAACATTTTCAGATTATTACGAGCTCCAACATCACCTGATTCAGTCAGATTGCTCCGTCCCACCCGAGTTTTTCAAAGGTACTTCTTGAAGGTACTTGCTGTCACTGCCACAGCGAATGCAAATAGCGCGGCGAATGGCAGCACAATAAACGTTGGGTGCAGACTGAACGGAAGCGCCAAATACGTGACCCAGGTCATCACGACCAGAGGTAGCGCCGCCTTCTTCGCATAGTGGTAGACAAAGGAACTCTCCCTGCCCCCACCCCATCGGCGCAAATCACGCTGCACCAGCCCGTCAACGAGCGCGACCAGACTGAACAGCAGGAAGATCGGCATGGCCAAGGTCAGAATCGCAAGGCGCACCGAGAACACCTGGGTCACCTGCATCATGGCGATGACGTACTTTGCTATGGGCCGGTAGATCTTGTGCAGCGTTGGCCGGATACCCTGCTCATGCTTCAGCGGTGGCGGCGACACCCATTGGATGAAATCCACGAACCGCGTCACCTCGAACAGGTAATGGTAGGTATTATCGGCAAACCGTTTGGCGAATCGTGCTGGGTCGGAGGTAACAACGCTGCGACGAAAATCGTTATCGAGATAACTGATCTCGGTGGCCAACATGGTACGACTGTGATCTACCCCCTCATCCGGCCACCAGAGCACCATGCCAGCCCATTCGACGATGATCGAGAACAACAGCGAAAACAACAACCACTGGATGAGCTTCGCAACAGCCGACAGAGTCTTCGAGAAAAGCCCTTGCTGAACAACCTGGCGACGTGGATCGGCAACGGCCTCAGCCATCGGAGTCCTCCGGTTCTAACTCGGGTTCGCTGACATCCGGCGCGGCTGCCCACCACGGTTCCTGAACCCGATACCAGTGATCGTTGGTGATGTAGGTTCGCTCCATTTCGTTGGCGATCTCGGTAAGCGTTTCCGGCATGTCGGCATCGGTGGCCGGTAAGGGCATACGGATCTTCCAGAGCTGCCCGCCTTCCAGCAGAGCGAAGGCCTGCCCCTTGGGCAGCGTAATCAGTTCGGCGGGTGTAAGCATCGGTACCTCGGAGACGCTGATGCGGTCCTCGTTGCGGGAGCTGAAGTCGATCCCGGAACCGGGATCCGAGGAATCGTTGACGCCGGAGACGCTCATCAAGGTAAACACCTCGACCTTCGGTAGCTGGTTGGTGAGCATCTCGGCCGTCGCCAGCTCCT
>CAYSRA010000193.1:0-2613 GCA_964433205.1 uncultured Thiohalobacter sp.
GGTGGTGGAGCAGGCCGTCGACGTTGCCAGCAAGCTGGCCTGAGCGCCGATGATGCGTCTGCTGCGCCGCGTTTTTCTGTTGTCAGTGGCGGGTATCGGCGCCATGGTGACCCTGATCGGTTTCAATCTCCACGGTTACGAGCGGCTGACCGACGAGGCGCCGGTGGCCAGATTGCGCTTCGTGGCAGTTGCACCGCAGCGTTACCAGGTCGAGCTGCGCAGCGGTGACTTTTGCGAGGCGCACGCCTTCGTGCTGTACGGCGACGAGTGGCGTATCGACGCGCAGTTCCTGAAGTGGAAGCCCTGGGCCAATATTCTCGGACTGGATGCCCGCTACCGGCTCGACCGGCTCAGCGGCCGCTACCGGGATGTCGAGCAGGAAAACAGCGAACCGCATGTTGCCTGGGCCCTGTCCGGGACCTCGATATTCGATCCCGCGCAACTTGACGGCGGCTGGCTGGCACGGCTGTCGCCGGTCGACACGGTATACGGCAGTTCCGTGTACCAGGCGATCGAGCCGGGTTACGAATATACTGTCTATCGCGGTCAGAGCGGCCTGCTGGTGCGCAAGTTGCCGCCGGCGACGATACACCGCGACGGCGACAGCCTGGTGATACCCATCGACAACCCCTGTATCGCCGGTCAGTCGGGGACTGGCCCGGCATAGCCGCTGCACCGATAGTGATTGATTTTTGCGGGGCAGACCGCTACGCTACGCGGCTATTTTCAAGGGCTTGCAGGAGACACGCATGCGTCAGACACTGGTCGCCGGGAACTGGAAACTCAACGGTTCGCTGGAAAGTATCAAACAGCTGGTAGCGGGCATCATCGCCGGCGCCGGGGATACCGGAAATACGCAGATTGCGGTCTGTCCGCCCTTTGTTTACATTCCACTGGTGTCCAACCTGCTGGCCGACAGCAAGGTCGCCGTGGGCAGCCAGGATGTCAGTGACCAGGAGTCCGGCGCCTACACCGGCGAGGTCTCCGGCCCGATGCTGAAGGACTTCAATTGCACCTATGCGATCGTCGGTCACTCCGAGCGTCGCGCCCTGTATTGCGAAGACGATGCTTTTACCGCGCGCAAGTTTGCTGCCGCGCGCAGGTCCGGCCTGATCCCGATCCTGTGTGTGGGTGAGACGTTGGAAGAGCGCGAGCAGGGCATTACCGAAGACGTGGTGGCGCGCCAGCTGGACGCGGTTATCGAACTGGAAGGCATAGAGGCCCTTGGCGACGCCGTGATCGCCTATGAGCCGGTCTGGGCAATTGGCACCGGCAAGACGGCGTCGCCGCAGCAGGCCCAGGATGTACATGCCTTCATTCGCGGCAAGCTGGCGGGTCTGAACCCGGGTGTCGCGGACAAGGTGCAGATCCTTTACGGCGGTAGCGTCAAGGGCAGCAATGCCGAGGAACTGTTTGCCATGGACGATATCGACGGTGGCCTGATTGGCGGCGCGTCGCTGGATGCCGGCGATTTTCTGGCGATCTGCAGGGCCGGCAACTGAATTTATCAATGAGGAGTCTCGTGCTCCGGGTGTGTTGAATGTTTACTGCATTATTAATACTTCAGGTGTTGCTGGGACTGGCGATTATCGTGCTGGTCCTGTTGCAACAGGGCAAGGGCGCCGACATGGGAGCCGCCTTTGGCGCAGGTTCCTCGGGTGCAGTGTTTGGCGCGGGCGGAGGCGGGTCCTTCTTTACCCGTGCCACTGCCGTGCTCGCCGCCCTGTTTTTCATCAACAGCGTATTGTTGTCATCGCCGCTGGTGCGGGAAGTGCGCGATGTGGACACCAGTGTGACCGGGCGTGTCCAGGTCGAGAAACCGGTGGCGCCGTCGGATTTGCCGGATGTTCCGGTGCCGGCACCGGCCGACACCACCGATTTGCCGCCCGCTGACGACCTGCCGGGTGCGCCGGAGGCTCCGTCCGGGGCAGCCGGTGACAAGCCGTCGCAGTAAGTTTTACCAGCCGACGTGGTGGAATTGGTAGACACGCTATCTTGAGGGGGTAGTGGCGAAAGCCGTGCCGGTTCGACTCCGGCCGTCGGCACCACAAGCGAGAAGGCGGATCGTTATGATCCGCCTTTTTTTATGTGTTTTATGGGCATTTTTTATAGGCCCAGAAATACAAATTAACTGCTTGATTTGGCATAAAAAGCTTTCATCCACTTTGCTTGACACCCGTAAACGCACTGGCCTAGACTGCGGGACGTTTCACGCAAACATGACATAACAAGATAACCCGGCGAAAGCCGGAAGCGTCGGAAGAGGGCTGCATGCTGGAGAACTACCTGCCGGTTCTGATCTTTATTGCCATTGGCATAGGCGTTGGCCTGGTCATGACCATGATGGGGTTCATGCTGGGCACCCGCAAGCCTGACAGCGAGAAGACCTCTCCCTACGAGTGTGGCTTTGAAGCCTTCGAAGACACCCGCATGCGCTTTGACGTGCGTTACTACCTTGTCGCTATCCTGTTCATCATTTTCGATCTTGAAATCGCCTTTCTTTTCCCCTGGGCCGTCGTGCTCGATGACATTGGCTGGTTCGGTTACATCGCCATGATGATCTTCCTCGGCATCCTTGTCATCGGCTTCATCTACGAATGGAAGAAAGGGGCG
>CAYSRA010000194.1:0-2594 GCA_964433205.1 uncultured Thiohalobacter sp.
AAGCGCGTCGGGTTCATGGCAAGGTCCGGTTGGGTCAGAAGCAGCGGAGCCATTGGCAGGGGCGGCGGTGGGAGAGGCCGCAGACCCAGGAGGAACGCCTGAACCGAAATAATATCGGGAGGAACCAGGAAGCTCATGCCAATACCACTCAGGGCGATGCCGACCAGCAGGGCAAGCATCAGATGATCGGACGGGGTGGAAATGTAGCGGATACGTGCGACCAGGAAACGGCGCGCCCACAGCCCGAGCAGGCCCGCCAGCATGGCAAAAGCCGCATACTTGCCGAAGGGTTGTACCCAGTTCACCCAGAACCAGACGGGTTCGGTGAAGTAACGCAGATGGCGCAGCAGCACCAGCAGCATACCGAAGTGGAACAGGAAACCGAACAGCCAGATCCATTTATTGGAACGGAACAGGCTCTCGAAGAAGGCCACTTCGCGGAATATACGGAAAACGACACCTGTCTCTGTGCGCGGAGCAGGCATGGTCGGAATTTTCAGAGGAGCGGGAGTCTGCGCGTAGGTTTTGATGCGCAGTACAAGACCGACTACCAGGAACACAGTCGCAAAGTAGAAGAGTCCGACATACAGGGCCGAAACTAAGGACACGCTCACTCTCCTTCGTCAGGGAAACTTATAAAATGTGGGGGAGACGATCTCCCCCACGATCAACAACGTCGCAAGCCGGCGGGGCCTAGACGCAACCGGTCGGCTTGGGCAGGCCGGCGTACTTGCAGGCCTGCTTGGCAGGACCGTAAGGGAACAGTTCGTACAGGTACTTGCTGTTGCCCTTGTCCTTGCCCAGCTTCTTGCCGATAGCCTTGGTCAGCACGCGAACGGCCGGAGCGATCTGGTACTCTTCATAGTACTCACGGAGGAAGTTGATGACTTCCCAGTGGGCGTCGGTCAGCTCGGTGCCGTCTTCCCGTGCCATGATGGTGGCGACTTCGGGTTCCCACTGGTTCAGGTCGGCAAGGTAGCCTTCTTCATCGACTTCCAGGGTTTTGCCATTTACTTCAATTGCCATGATAGTTCTCCTCGTTTGCAGCCAGTGTGCAAATCGTTTCAGTTTATAACCAGGACTGTACCTTGTCGTACTCCGTGACAAGGTCTACAAACCCGCCGTAATCAACAACCTCCAGGCCGTCAATTACTTGCTTTTCAGACATGCCGCGTGCGGCGACGTCCGGACCAAGAACATAGATCTTGTGATCGCCCAGGGCGGCCCTGACCTTGTCGGCCACAACCGTGCCTTCGAAGGCGGCATAGATGCCGTCCTCGATGAGCAGGATGGCGGCGCCCTTTACCGCGTGACGCAGCGCGGTATCCAGCGTGCGCCGCTCGAAAGGCGATTTGTTAACCGTGTGTAGCATTGGCATAGCGATTCTCTCCGTCTTAGAAGCTCAGGATGACTTCCTGTTCTTCCATCAGTTCAGCCAGCTGATCTTTATCAACAACCTGAACGGGTACCACCAGGTCGTCGGGGGTCAGGCCGCGTGATTCCAGCGATTCCTTTTCCACATACAGCTTCTCGACGTCGTAGCCCTCGAGGGCACGATAGGTCGGAGAGAAGTTCTTTACGCCGATCGCTTCGGTGTTCTGACCTTTCTTGATCTGATAAACGCCGTCGTCCATGAACACGAGCGAAACGTCCTGTTCAAAGGCTGCGGCAATCAGTACAACTTCCAGCGACTCCAGGGCATAAATCGTGCCGTAGGGTGCGCGACGGTTGACATACATGAACTTCCGGACCGGGCCCTCAAGTTCGTCGTCTTCCCATGGTTCTGACATAACTCTGTTTCCTCAATTAGTCGCCGAAGATGACCAGGCGCTCTGACTGAATACCTGCCTCGATGAGCTGGCCCAGGCCGGAGATGCGGAAACCTTCAGCGATATTGTCGCCGTCCTTCCCCTGTCGCTTGGCCTCGTTCTCGTCGAGAATGCCGCGGCGTTGTGCTGCGGCGATGCAGATAACCAGATCCAGATCGTGATCCTTGGCGAGCTTGGTCCACTCTTCGGTGATGTTACGGTCGTCCTGCGGCGGAACCGCAAAGCGAGTGCCGTTGTTCACACCGTCGTGGTAGAAAAACACGCGAAAGATCTCGTGTCCCTTTGCCAGCGCCGCCTTGGTGAACTGGATGGCCGTATCAGCGGACTGGTGCTGGTACGGGCCTTCGTTGACCAGAATTGATAACTTCATTCATCTACTCCCAGGTTAATCCGGATCTTAGAAACGGATGTGAGTAGATGCATTCAGGCTGGCACGGGCACCACGCCAGTTATCAACGTGGAACTTGGTGAACGGCAGTCCGGTCACTTCGAAGAAGCGCGGCCAGCCAATACGTTCGATCCAGTCGTTGATGCGTTCCCAGTCCTTTGCACCGGCCTTGTATTCCTTGAGGATACGCTTGACGATAGCCGTTGCTTCAGGCCAGCGCGGCGGGTTGTTCGGGATACCGGAAGCGACCAGCTTCTGGAAGGTCGGCTTGCCACGGGCGTTGGAGTGGTTACCACCGACCCAGACGGACAGCTTGGAGTGCTCCGGATCGTTGATCTGCATGGGCGGGCAGGGCGGGAAGCAGGCGCCGCAGCAGA
>CAYSRA010000195.1:0-2583 GCA_964433205.1 uncultured Thiohalobacter sp.
ACCCAGGGCGGTGTTGGTACAGTGCTGGAAACAGCACTGGTATATAACACGTTGAATGCGCTGGCGCCGAGTGATCCCCGATTGGTTGGCGCGCAGGATTTTCTTATCAACAACCAGGATGCTGATGGAGCCTGGCAAGGTGATGCGCTTGCCACGGCCGTGGCGGCGACAACGCTGCCTGCCGCGAACCTGTCAGATACGGATCAGGATGGAATTCCGGACCAGGTGGAAAGTGTTCTGGGTACCAATCCGCTGGTTTTTGATAGCCGCTCATTTGCCTCGGGTAACGGACAGAGTGTTGCGGGAACCAATGAGGCCTTTGGGTTTACGACCAATCTGAACCAGTCGAGCACAATCGACCTTCCCTCCTTAGTGGGGGCGGCACCGAGCGGTTCAGCGCCGCCTGTCAACGGTACGGCAGATTTTGGAACCATCGCGGCAGGCTCATCACTACAACAACTTGTAGGTATTTATACCAATACTTCTGGCAGCACGCAGCGTGTAAGTGCCAAACTGACCGATAACACGAGTGGGGCGTTCAATTTATCGGGCAGCCAGTATTTGTCCGGGCTTGATGTACTGCCTGGCGATACCCTTACGTTGATGGTTACCTTCGATAGTGCAGGTCAGGCTAACGGGACTAAAACAGCACTTTTGAAGGCAGGTGGTCTCGTCCCACCTGGGGCGTATGGTCCTGAGTTTGCGTTCGGTACGGTGGCGTTGACCGGTAATGTTGAATTTTCTACCGGCGCGGGTACTCCCGTCGATACAGGCGGCACATCATACAGTAGTTGGACGATAAGCCAGGGACAGCTACCTGACGGCATGTCCATAAATGCCAGTACCGGCATTATTATCGGTACGCCAACTTCGTCTGGCACCTACAGTTTTGTTGTTTCAGCGGTTAATTCAGTCACCGGGCAGACAGATGAATTTGCACTGAGAGTCGTGGTGAATTCTCCGCCGCAGTTGGTCAATCCAGGCGCACAGACGAACAATGAGGGCGATGCGGTAATGCTCGATATCCAGGCAAGCGATCTGGATGGCGATATTTTGGCATATAGCGCGTCAGGCCTTCCGCCTGGCCTTGGTATTGATGTGGCCACCGGTCGAATCAGCGGAACGCTGGACTTCGTTTCAAACGGTGTTTATACCGCCACTGTCACGGCGACAGACAGCAAGAATGTATCGAGCCAGACGTTTACGTGGAATGTGGTTGATGTGCCGCGTGCGCCGATTATGACGGACCCGGGCGACCTCCGGAACCAGGAAGGCGACAGCGTGTCGGTATCCCTGAATGGATTTGATCCGGATGGCGACCCCGTTACTTATACGGTCAGCGGTCTGCCGCCCGGACTGAACTTGTAAGCCGCCGGCGTGATCAGCGGAACCATCGGTTTCAATGCACAGGCGGCGTATAACGTCAGCATTACAGCATCAGATGGCAGTTTGTCGAATACGCTGCTCTTCACCTGGACGGTGACGGAGATCAATCGGGCGCCCTCTCTGCAGTCCCTGGGCGTTCAGATGCTCAATGAAGAAGAATCCCTGATCCTTCCCCTTGTGGCCAGCGACCCGGATGGTGATGCGTTGACGCTTACAACAAGCGCCCTCCCGCCGTTCATATCCTTGCTAGACAACGGGGACGGCACCGGCACACTGACCATCAGTGCGGACACTACACAGGCTGGTATTTATAACTTAGGGGTGATTGCAACAGACAATGCGCCGGCGCCCCTGAATGCAAGCCAGAACCTGATCGTTGTGGTGAATGATGTGACAGGAGCGACAGACGTTGTCCGTATGCAGTCATCACTGGGAACTTTCGAAGTGGAACTCTACGGAAACGTGGCGCCGAACACTGTTGCGAATTTCCTGAACTATGTGAATGGTGGTGACTACAATACCTCCTTCATACACGATGTTACGCCGCCGGGACTCATTCCTTTCGGGTTCAGTACGGCTGTGCCGGGCGGTGTCATACAGGGCGGCTTGTATCGCTATACGAGCAGTACCAACAGCTACAGTTACGTACCCCAGGATCCACCGGTGACAGGTGAGGCATCAGTGTCGAACACACTGGGAACACTGGCGATGCTGCCCAATACGCCGGGTGATCCGAACAGTGCGTCCAGTATCTGGTACATCAATCTCGGGGATAATTCTTCCACGGTGGATTCGCAAAATCATACTGTGTTTGGGCGCGTCATTCGAGGCTGGAACACGCTGGGCTCGATTACTTCTCAGGGGCGTTGGGATACCACAGCACTGAACATATTCCCGGCACCACCCACCCGGCTTCCGCTCATCAATTATCCGAACACGGGTGAAGCCATATCGCCCTACCTTGTCATGTTGAATCCCGTGGGTAGAAACGCCCTGACAGCCAAGGATGCCTCGCTGGATCTCAATGGGGACGGGTCGGTGACCGGTCCCTGGTTGCCGTGACAGGTGCCCCATTCCGGATGCCATTGCCGACACCCATTGGCGGTGTTGCACCCTACAGTTACCAGATCGTCCGTGGTGCGTTGCCGGGAGGCATGAGTCTTGACCCGACAACAGGGCTTATTATGGGGACACCAG
>CAYSRA010000196.1:0-2547 GCA_964433205.1 uncultured Thiohalobacter sp.
GTGCTGGCGCGATGGAGTCAGCACGCCTATCCGCAACTGTGCGCGGCACTGCACGAAGAGACCGGGATCGATCCCGAACTGGAAGTTTCCGGTTTGTTGGCGGGCGACGTGGATGACATTGACGACGCGGTGGACTGGGCTGCGCGTTACGGTGCCAATCTGAAGATCGTTGATTCGCAAGGCGCCATGGAACTGGAGCCCCGGCTCGGGGTCGTGCTGCGGAATGGCGCGTGGTTTCCCGACGTGGGGCAGGTGCGCAATCCGCGTATGGTGCGCGCGCTGCGCGCATCGCTGGAGCGGGCTGGTGTCGAGGTGCGCAGTGACTGTCCGGCGCAGGGTTGGGTGATGGACCACGGCCGCGTCAGCGCGGTACATACCCCGGCGGGGAAGATCGCCGCAGACGCCTTTGTGGTGGCAAGTGGCGCCTGGAGCGCCGGTTTGCTGGAGCCGACAGGGCTCAGTCTGCCGATCCAGCCGGTTCGTGGCCAGATGATCCTGTTTCGTGGCCCGCCGGGGCTGGTGCGGCGCATTACGCTCTACAAAGGGCGCTACGCCATACCCCGTCGCGATGGCCGGGTGCTGTTCGGCAGTACGCTGGAGTATGCGGGCTTTGAAAAGCGCACCACCCGGGAGGCGCTGGAGGACCTCAGGCAGTCTGCGTTCACACTGATTCCGGCACTGGCGGATTTGCCTGTCGAATGCCACTGGGCCGGCTTGCGCCCGGGCAGCCCGGACGGCGTACCGATGATTGGCCCGCACCCTGGGTTGTCCAATTTGTATATCTGCGCCGGTCATTTTCGCAACGGCGTGGTGCTGGGGCCGGGGTCGGCCCGGCTGCTGGCGGATCAGTTAGTTGGACGCAAGCCGGTGATTCCGGTCGAACCCTATCTGCCGGAGCTTGCAGCGCAAAAAACGCCGCCCTGAGTGATCTGGACTTTGTCTAAATTGCCGGCGTATACTCAGCCTGTATGGCTGAATCATTATCTATTCGCCTGCTGGACGAGGCCAGTGCGGCAGTGCGCCTGAGAGCCGCTGGTATCCAGCCGACCCGGCAACGGCTGCGGATTGCCCAGATCCTGCTGACCGGCAACCAGCACCTGAGTGCTGACCAGGTGCTTGAGCGGGTCAACCACATAGGCAAGCCGGTTTCGAAAGCCACGGTATACAATACGCTGGGGTTGTTTGCCGCCAGGGGGATTCTGCGCGAAGTCATTATCGATCCGAACCGGGTGTTCTACGACACCAACAGCGTCCCGCACCACCACGTCTACAACACAGCCACCGGTGAATTGTCGGATATCGCCCTGGACCGGGCACTGATCGGCCAGCTGCCCGAGTTGCCCGCCGGTACCGAACTGGAGAGCGTGGAAGTCGTTATCCGCGTTCGCCCGGTCGAGCCGGCGTAGCGTCTGCCGCAGCGAGCGCCAGAGATAACACCCGTTTAATCAATGCAATCCGCGAAACTTGTCGCTAGAATGCGCGCGAGACCGCAGTTTTGAGTAACTGTTTTTCCACGTGATAGCGTCGGAGGAGATTAGCATGGCGGGTGGTGGTTACATGTCCGGGATCTTTGGCAGTTCACCTGTCAAGCCCATGCAGCAGCATATGGCGAAAGTCATGTCATGCGTATCGAAGCTGGTCCCCTTTTTCGAGAACGTTATCAAGGAAGACTGGGAGCAGGTCGAAAAGATACAGAAGCAGATCTCCGACCTGGAGAAAGAAGCCGATGTCCTGAAGAAACAGCTTCGCCTGCACCTCCCGAAAGGTCTGTTCATGCCGGTATCGCGCCGCGACCTGCTGGAAGTGCTGACCATGCAGGATACGATCGCCAACCTTGCCAAGGACATCGCCGGCGTGATTCTCGGGCGGCGCATGGTGCTGCCGAAAATCATCCACGAGGACTACCTGAAATACGTGCAGCGTTGCGTGGATGCCTGCGAGCAGGCCAGTCGTGCCATCAACGAACTGGACGAACTGGTTGGCACCGGGTTCAGTGGCCAGGAGGTGAAACTGGTCGTCAAGATGATCAGCAAGCTCGATGCCATCGAGAGTGATACCGACCGCTTGCAGGCCGATATTCGCCACAAGATATTTGCAGTGGAAAAAGAGTTTGATCCGGTCGATGTCATGTTCCTGTACAAAATTATTGACTGGACTGGAGAATTGGCTGATCGCGCCCAGCGCGTCGGCAGTCGTCTGCAATTGATGCTGGCACGGTAGGAGCACGCGCATGGATATTATTGTGGCCTATGGCGTGGTCTTTCTGATTCTTGCCGGTGTATTCGGTCTGTTCATGGCGTGGGGTATCGGCGCCAACGACGTTGCCAATGCGATGGCGACCTCGGTTGGCTCCGGTGCACTCACTATCCGGCAGGCGGTTGTCATTGCCGCCGTCTTTGAATTTGCCGGCGCGATCCTCGCGGGCGGCCAGGTGACCAAAACCATCCGCAAGGGGATTGTCGATGCCGATATACTGTCGGCATCCCCCGAGCTGCTGGTCTACGGGATGCTGGCGTCATTGCTGGCGGCGGGTATCTGGCTGCTGAT
>CAYSRA010000197.1:0-2480 GCA_964433205.1 uncultured Thiohalobacter sp.
GGGCATCCAGGAGGAGCTCGACGCCTACAACCCGCTGATCCCCGACGGCAGCAACCTCAAGGCGACGTTAATGATCGAGGTGCCTGACGAGGACGAGCGGCGCCGCAAGCTGGAAGAACTGAAAGGCATCGAGAACGAGGTCTGGTTGCGTGTCGAGGGCTTCGATCCGGTATTCGCGATTGCTGACGAGGACCTCGAACGTGAGACCGAGCAAAAGACCTCGTCGGTACACTTCATGCGCTTCGAGCTTGGCCCGGAAATGGTGGCCGCTGCAAAGCGGGGTGCGGCACTGGGCGTGGGCGTCAGCCACCCAGCCTACACCGTCCAGCTCGAGCCCCTGCCGGAAAATATCCGCGCCGCACTGGTCGCCGACCTCGACTAGAACTCCAATCAAAAAGGGGACGGAGGGATTAAATTTTAATCCCTCCGTCCCCTTTTTATCCGTCTTGAAAAATGTGTTCTTCGCCCTCAGGTGGCTTTGCAACCCGGAAACGGAAAACCGGTCAGGGGCTTGAAAACGGACCGCGGCGTTCCCATTTTCCTGTTAACGGTGGGTGCCACGCGGGCACCCTGCGAACTGGATTTGAAAGAGGAGATGCAACCATGACTTTAGTGAGATACGAACCCTGGAACCTTCTGAATCAGCTGCAGGGCGAGATGAGCCGTATGTTTGATGCACGCCGCTTTGGCGACGAAGGTAGCCCGGTTGCGACCAGTGACTGGGTTCCGGCCGTGGATATCAAGGAAGAAGATGATCGTTATGTCATCCATGCCGATATCCCCGGTGTCGAGGCCAAGGATATCGAGGTCAATATGGAAAACGGTATCCTGTCGATCCGCGGTGAACGCAAGTTCGAGGACGAGGAAAACCGTGAGGGCTACAAGCGCGTCGAGCGGGTGCACGGCAGCTTCTATCGCCGCTTCAGTCTGCCGGATGGCGCTGATGCGGACGCCATCAGCGCGAAGTTCAAGGACGGCGTGCTTGAGATCGTGATTCCCAAGCAGGTCAAGGTCCTGCCCAAGCGCATCGAAGTGCAGAGCTGATTATCCCCGCAGCAAGCCCCGGCCATCGGCCGGGGCTTTTTTGTTGCTTCATTGTTTTTCGCGAACTGGTTACACTGCGGCAGGCGAAATTCCGGTGATGATAATGATCAAGAGTATATGGATGCTTGGGCTGCTGGCGTTGATTGTGGCGAAAGCCGCAGTGGCCGCCGGGGACCCCGTGGGTGATGTGTACGGTGACGACGACGGCTCGAAGTTCGTCGAGCCGAAAGCATGGAAAGAACAGGGCATCAGTTTGCCGGCCTATCCTGATACGGATTCCCGGGAGCTGATTGAGGTCGATCTGCTGCTCAACAAGTTCCCGTTCCGGCTATTTATCGATCCGGCCTCCGTCAGTATTGGCGAGGATCGGGTGGTGCGCTATACCGCGATTCTGAAGTCCCGCTCCGGCGCCAGCAATGTGTTCTACGAGGGCATTCGTTGCTCGCGGGCGCAATACCGGCGTTACGCGTACGGCAGCCGGGACGGGTTTCACCTGGCGGGGAACTCACGCTGGCGGTACATCCGCGACACCGGTGCGGATCCTTATCTTGAAGTGCTGCTCGACCACTTCATGTGTCCGTCGCCCGGCCCCGGGCGGGAAGCCGTATTGTTGCGGCGCCTGCGCCAGCCCAACCCGGCCAACTTCATGTACGGGGAAGAGGAATAGAACAAAGCAGGCGCTTTCTGTAGCATGGGCGCCCGGATCAACCTATCGAAGTCTGAAACGTCATGGCCAGCCAATACGATGCCGCCTCCATTGAAGTCCTGAGCGGCCTGGATCCGGTGCGCAAGCGCCCGGGCATGTATACCGATACCACGCGGCCCAACCATCTTGCCCAGGAAGTTATCGACAACGCCGTTGATGAGGCGACTGCCGGCTTCGCCAGCAAGATCGAGGTCACTGTGTTCAGGGACGGTTCCCTGCAGGTGAAAGACGATGGCCGTGGCATGCCGGTGGACATTCACCCGGAAGAGGGCGTGTCCGGTGCCGAGGTCATCCTCACGCGCCTGCACGCCGGCGGCAAGTTTTCGGACAAGAACTACCGTTTCTCCGGCGGTCTGCACGGCGTCGGCGTGTCGGTGGTCAACGCCCTGTCGAAACACCTGGAACTGTGGGTGCGGCGCGGCGGCAAGGAATACAACCTCGCTTTCAAAAACGGCGAGAAGGTGTCCGGTCTCGACGAGGTGGGCAAGGTCGGCAGGCAGAATACCGGTACCACGGTACGCTTCTGGCCCGATCCGGCGTTTTTCGACTCGCCGAAGTTTTCCCTGCCGCGGCTGAAGCACGTGCTGCGCGCCAAGGCCGTGCTGTGTCCCGGCCTGGAAGTGACGCTGATCGACGAGAAGAGCGGCGAGAAGGAGGTCTGGCACTACGAGGACGGTCTTCGCGACTACCTGCTCGACGCCCTGGGCGATGTGCCGCGGATTCCCGACGA
>CAYSRA010000198.1:0-2413 GCA_964433205.1 uncultured Thiohalobacter sp.
GCGACAAGGACATGCGCCACCGGATGCTCGAACAACGCATGGACATGATGCAAATGATGATGGAACAGATGATGCAGCATCAGGCGGCGGAACGGCCCCGCAAATACGGTCGGGACAGATAGAAGAGAGATTGCTGAAACTCAGGCGTTTTCCATCAGCCCGAGATTACGTTCCTGGATCACGCGGATACGGTCACGCAGTTTCGCCGCCTCCTCGAACTCCAGGTCACGGGCGTGCCGGTGCATCTGTTTTTCCAGCTTTTTCACTTCTTTCGCCAGTTTGTCGGGCGACAGGCTGGCGTACTCGGCCACCTCTTCCGCTACCGCGGCAAACCGCTTCGCCCCGCCGGCTCCGGATGCATAGGCTCCTTCCATAATGTCGGCGACGGCCTTGATGATGGTGGTCGGCGTGATACCGTGTTTCTCGTTATAGGCAATCTGCCTGGCCCGGCGACGCCCGGTTTCGCCAATCGCGCGTTCCATGGAGCCGGTGATCCTGTCTGCGTACAGGATGGCCTTGCCGTGGGCATTTCGCGCGGCACGGCCAATGGTCTGGATCAGCGACCGTTCGGAACGCAGGAAACCTTCCTTGTCAGCGTCCAGGATGGCCACCAGCGATACCTCGGGCATATCCAGTCCCTCGCGCAGCAGGTTGATACCCACCAGCACGTCGAACTCGCCGAGGCGCAGGTCGCGGATGATTTCCACGCGCTCCACGGTGTCGATATCCGAATGCAGGTAGCGCACGCGTACGTCGTGTTCGCGCAGGTATTCGGTCAGGTCTTCCGCCATGCGCTTGGTCAGGGTGGTGATCAGCACGCGCTCGTTTACCGTGGCACGTTTGCGGATCTCTGACAGCACATCGTCGACCTGGGTACCCGCCGGGCGCACCTCGACCTCGGGGTCGAGCAGCCCCGTGGGACGCACCACCTGTTCCACCACCTGCCCGGCGTGTTCGGCTTCGTAATTGCCGGGCGTGGCAGACACGAAGATCGATTGCGGAATCAGCCGTTCGTACTCGTCGAAGCGCAGCGGCCGGTTGTCCAGCGCCGACGGCAACCGGAAGCCGTACTCGACCAGCGTCTCCTTGCGCGAGCGGTCGCCCTTGTACATGCCGCCCAGTTGCGGGATGGTGACGTGCGATTCGTCCACCACCACCAGCGCGTCGTCCGGCAGGTATTCCAGCAGGGTCGGTGGCGGTTCGCCGGCCTTGCGTCCGGACAAATAGCGGGAGTAGTTCTCGATACCCGAGCAATACCCCAGCTCGATCATCATCTCGATATCGAAGCGGACACGCTGCTCCAGGCGCTGTGCCTCGACCAGCTTGTCATGGTTACGCAGGTGTTCCAGCCGTTCGGCCAGTTCGGCCTTGATGTCATCGATGCAGTCCAGCAGCGTCTGGCGCGGCGTGACATAGTGGCTCTTGGGATACACAGTAAGGCGTGGAACGCGGCGCAGCACTTCGCCGGTGAGCGGGTCGAAGTACGACAGGTTCTCGATTTCATCGTCGAAAAGCTCGATGCGTACCGCCTCGCTGTCGGACTCCGCCGGGTGAATATCGATCACCTCGCCACGCACCCGGTAGGTGGCACGCGACAGCTCGACGTCGTTGCGGGTGTACTGGAGTTCAGCCAGGCGGCGCAGCAGCTTGCGCTGGTCGATGCGGTCGCCCCGGTCCAGATGCAGCACCATACTCAGGTAGGAGCGTGGGTCGCCCAGACCGTAGATAGCCGATACCGTGGCCACCAGCACCGTATCGCGACGTTCCAGCAGCGCCTTGGTCGCCGACAGGCGCATTTGCTCGATGTGGTCGTTGACCGAAGCATCCTTCTCGATAAAGGTGTCCGACGACGGCACATAGGCTTCCGGCTGGTAGTAATCGTAGTACGACACGAAATACTCCACCGCGTTGTGCGGGAAGAAAGTCTTCATTTCACCGTACAACTGGGCAGCCAGCGTCTTGTTCGGCGCCAGGATCAGCGTCGGACGCTGCACCGCCTGCATCACATTGGCGATAGTAAAGGTCTTTCCGGAGCCGGTGACACCAAGCAGCGTCTGGTGGGCGAGACCATCGTTCAGTCCCTCGATCAGGCGCCGGATCGCCTCCGGCTGGTCGCCGGCCGGCTTCATGTCAGTTACCAGCTTAAATTCTTTGCTCACAGGGATTAAGTAATGCGTCGGGTTTCAGTATCATGGGCGGCTGTTACGCAGCCATATTAAAAAGGATCGCCGGAGTGAACGACATCACCCTGTCACAACGTGTGCAGCGGGTTAAGCCCTCGCCTACCCTTGCCGTCACCGCACGCGCCGCCGAGCTGCGCGCCGCGGGCAAGGACATCATCGGCCTGGGCGCCGGCGAGCCGGACTTCGACACGCCCGACCACATCAAGGAAGCCGCGATCCAGGCGATCCGC
>CAYSRA010000199.1:0-2412 GCA_964433205.1 uncultured Thiohalobacter sp.
TGGCGAATGGCATGATATCAATTGACTCTAGCGGTGTACTGGAGCTCACCAGGCGTCGTCATGACGACCGTCGGGTGCAGAAGTATGTGCCCGTGAATATCCTTGGCCGCCTGCAAGGTGATTTCCCTGTGCAGGCGGTGCATGGGTTTGGATGTCTGGAAAGCCACCACCCGACGCCAGCCCATTTTTTTAAACAGGCCTCGCATTTCCTCGGGGGTGTCCCACAGGTTCTCAAAATCGTAGTGAACAGGTAGCTGGGTGCCTTCGATTTTGCCGCTGACATATACAGGATGCACGCACTCGTTCAGGTAACGTACGCCTGGGTGAAGTTCAGAGGTCGTGTTATAGACTTTTTCCGCTTCGCGAATTTTATCTGGCTGCCAGATATCCTCTACAGTCAGCACCGCGGGCATAAATCCCTCCCCATCGCGCAGCGCAACTTTTGAGCCTTTTTGCAGCTTATCGGCGAAATGTTCCGGTACATCGAGCACAATCGGCACCGGCCACAGCGTGCCATCGGCCAGCCGAAGGTTATCGACTACAGATTCGTAATCCTCCCTGCCCATGAACCCGGTTAATGGCGAGAACGCGCCGTTCATCAGCAACTCAAGGTCGCATACCTGCCGCTGACTGAGTGTAAGCGACAGATATTGCAGGGATTCCGTCTTAAGGACTTCGGCCTTGGGTGGATCAACCAGCAGGCTAACCAATTGGCCACCATGTGGTTTTACAAAAAATTCAGTATTTCCCATTAGTTTAAGCAGCCCACGATTCCATGTTACCAGGATAAGTTTGTTAGAATTATTTCGTAGCCCGTTAACGGCCGAGAGTCGATGTTTTTTACGTTCACGGTCCAACGCTCCCTGGAATGGCGCAGTTTAGGTGTTCGCCATAGGAGGGTAAACCACTTTAATCTGCCCTGCTACACCGTTATGCTTTGACAAAATCATAATACTTGACCGGGTTTAGGGATTGTTATGCGTGTTTTGCTA
Source organism: uncultured Thiohalobacter sp. (assembly GCA_964433205.1). Lineage (GTDB taxonomy): Bacteria > Pseudomonadota > Gammaproteobacteria > DSM-19610 > DSM-19610 > Thiogranum. The sequence goes on from CAYSRA010000199.1 coordinate 993, forward strand.
TGGGGGATTCTGGCTATTGCCGCCTTGCTGGCCACATCAGGAGGCTATTCTATCTGGCACAATAACAGGTCAGTGACGCCACCAGACCAGGAACAAATGAGCACCACCCTGGAAAACAGTATCCGTTGGCTAACCGACCACCGGCAGAAAATTCTGGATGATCACAACTCGATCCTCTGGCACATGGTTCAGCGGGCCGGTGACATCACCGGTGACGCACGCCTCAAGGAACTGTTTGCCGACTACACACGGCGCTATCTGGAAAATCGTCCAAATAATATCTGGCGCCCCCTCTTTTATCCAAAATCATGGGTGCCCGTGCGCTTCGAAGATATTGCCGCTTTACCGTACTACAACCTCCATTTCATTTATGCCTTAACCTGTGACCGGGATCTGGCTCAGATACCGGAAATTGCCGCCCAGAACGACCCGGCATTCTGTGACGGGCACCCGCTGCGTCCGGCCTGCGCAACACACCAGATGATGGGTTTGCTACTACTAAAGCGCTCACAGTGCGGCGACCAGGTGGTACTCGAAAACAGCATCCAGACCCTGCAACAACGCATACACAACCAGCTGACCTGGGACCCACGCGTCGTCGACGTTTACCTGCAGCGCGTACTCATGCTGGTTGAATCCGGCGCCGCTGACACCGTGAAACCGGTGTGGTTGAAACAGCTGGCTGACGCCCAGCAGCCAGACGGTGGCTGGAGTCCTTTTATGCCGGTAGTCCCGATTGGTGGCGGCCGCTCAATCGGTATAAACCGCCTGCCGGGCATCGGTTCACCCCGGTCATCTTTCCATATGACGGCACAGGGTGTTCTGCTGTTTGCTTTACTGACGCACCCGCAGGAGTAGGAGTGTCAACGCCACCCCCCAGCCGCTTCGTTATAGCACCGCAATTCCGGTGCGGCACATCGACGGGAAACAGCTTCTTTACTTACAACCCTATCATCCGCTGTAACCGCCGGGCAATTTCGTTGACTTCCCCGCTATCGAGCTGTGCCAGCCTTTCATTTCGTAGCCGGCGCACAGAGACTGCCCGGCAATGTTCGACCAGCGCAAAACTGCGGGCTCGCAGGTTGTCGCGTGCCGACAGCGCGAGGTGCAAGGCTTCATAGGCCGGTTCGGAACGGCTGCTTAAAGGACAAATAAACACGTGCGCCGGCTCTACCTGGAGCAGGACATCATCGGTCAAAACAACCACAGGCCTCAATTTACCGACTTCCGCGCCCTTGACCGGGTCAAGCCGGGCAAGATAGACGCCGCCACGCGTCAACCTCACCCCTTCCACCACGCATCGTCGGCTTCCTCCGCGACCTTTTCGGCCCTACCTTCATCAATGGCACCTCTGCTCTGCTATACCCCCGTACCCTTCTGCAAACTCTGTCACCATCCGTCCATCCCACCACACTCCAAC
>CAYSRA010000200.1:0-2387 GCA_964433205.1 uncultured Thiohalobacter sp.
GTCTCCGGCACGATGGTGTCGATGAAGGCGGTTTACTGGAAAGCCTGAACGGCTGGAAAATTCCGTTTACCGTCGTTCACTCGATTTACGCATGCCGGCAGCGGATAGAAGAGATGGCCGCCGCCGGGCAGGACGTCGATGCGTTGCTGATCGATGGAATTCCATACAGCCCGGAGTTGAACAGACTGCTGGATGATCTTGCAGGGCATGGAACACAGGCAGAGTTGCCGGTCGTGTTGCTGGGGGCTGATCTTTATCCCCCTGATATTGCACAGAACAGACATGACCACTTCTTTATTCTCGGGCGTCCGCTGGACAGGCGGGCATTGTTTAACGTGTTGCATGCCTGTTACTCGCGTCATTGCACGGAAGACGATGTTATTCACATCGCCTCAAGGCAGCGTGTCAGTGGGGACACAGACCGTCGGCTCAAGGTGCTTGTTGCTGATGATAATGCAACCAACCGCATTGTCGTGCAACGCATGCTTGAGAAGATGGGACACCAGTGCGTGGCTGTTGAGAGTGGTGAGGCGGTACTGTTTGCGCTCGAAAATGCGGCATACGATGTGGTTCTTGTGGACAAGAATATGCCGGATATGAGCGGACTTGAGGTTTTTTCAGCGTACACCATGGCGCATGGTATGGCGTCAAGAATCCCGTTCGTTATTCTTACCGCAGATGCTACGCAGGAATCGCGGGATGCCTGCGCAGCAGCAGGGATCAAGCACTTCCTGACCAAGCCGGTGTCGCTGTCCCGCTTGCAGGAAGTGTTGCTTGATGCGACCTGGGAGAGTGACGGAAGTGTTGGAGAGGTTGCGGACGCTGGTGACGAAATCGATGTCAGTGAAGAATTACAGGTTATCGATGCCGAGGAGTTTGAAAAGCTGGAGTTGCTAAGTGCCGGTGACGACCAGTTTATGCGCGATATCATTACCAATTTTGAAGGCGATGCCAACCGCGATATGCGGGCGCTTGAAAATGCGGTGGCCGACCATGACTGGATCACCTTTCGCGACAGCGCGCATGCACTGAAAGGTGCAGCTATGTACCTGGGACTCAAGCAGTTGGCGTCGCTCAGTATGCAGGCGCAGGATATGGACGAATCCGGGTTTCTGGATAACGGCGTTGAGCAGCTGCGGATTTTGCGAAAGGCAACGGACCTCGCGCTGGAAACGTTACGCGCCCGGGTAAACAGTCCGCGTAAGACAGGTTGAACTTTTCACGAAGATGAGGGTTGCCGCCGGTCGATAATAAGTGGCGGGTGTTGCGTTCGTTGCTGCCGGCTTTGGGCGCGGGCGAAATAGGCCATCAGCCTGCGGTTCTTGTCGCTGAGTTGCAGTGCAGTATCGACCCAGTGCTCCACGATATCGTACAGTTCGTCGTAGCTGACCGGCATGGCCCGGTCCACGGATGCCTGGAAGCCGTGCAGGCCAGGTGCGATATCGCTATGCCGCTGCATGTAGTTGGCAACCGCATTGCGGCCCTCGCCATCAGGCGCCAGTACGTCGATGACCCCCATGTCGTACAATTCCTCCGCCGTATGCACGCGGCGATCCATGATCAGCCGCCGCGCCATGGCGGGAGTAATCTTCCGGGTCAGAAGCGAGATGGCGCCCATGCCAGGGAACATCCCGAAACTTAACTCCGGAAAGCCGAAGCGGGCAGACTCTTCCGCAACAATGACGTTGTTCGAAAGCGCTGCCTCGAAACCACCACCCAGCGCCTCGCCCTGTACCAGCGCAATAGTGGTAAAAGGAATGTCGTAGTGTGTCACGGAGGCGAACTGGATATCGATACAGGTTTTCCCGTAGTTTAGTAGGGCGTCGCGATTGCGCGTCTCGATGAGTTCGATAAAATAAGTCAGGTCTCCGCCGAGATTGAATGCGCGAGTGTCGGTTGAGGCAAGAACCTGAAACTGAAGCCGGTCCTGTTGCCCGAGCCGGTGTTGTTGTTGCGCGGTCTGCCGGATCGAGTGCTGGGCAACCAGCAGGTCTTCAAGCAACCCGGTGGTGAAACACGGTCGGCCGATGAATTTGAATTCTATCCAGACCGCGTTACGTGCCGGGTCGTTGGTTACCTTGAGGTGCTTGAGTCTGCGTCGAAGAATGTCGTCATCGGCTGGTTCCACGTCCTGCGTTCTCCCGTGCATTGTGACTGACGAGTGCCACACGACTGCGTGCGGCTGGTTCGGCAACACGTGTGGTGTCAAGCCTGCCAGAATCGCGCGTTTTTGTACAACGCTAATTCGATACTGGTCCGGAGCCGGGCGCTGTGGCCATTCACCACGCCATGAGGGTAAACTCCCCTCTTTCCCGACAGCCGAAGTTGAGCACCTGATGGCCAGGCCGAAGCTCCAGTACCAATGCAGTGAATGTGGCGCCCTCGCC
>CAYSRA010000201.1:0-2361 GCA_964433205.1 uncultured Thiohalobacter sp.
CATAAGCCCGCGGTCGGCCGGGTTTATGAGCTAAGTGTCGCGCATCGCGCCAGACTTCAGAGCGCGCGCAGCAAAAGCCAACTGGGTCACAGTCCGGGGGACCAGTTCCACCGGCCAACCCAGTGCTGCCTTCCAGCGAAACAGCACCGTAGGGCTGTTCTCAACGACGACGTTGGCCTGTCGCAGAGCTTCGTCGGCCTGCTCCTTCGCAGCCCGGGCACGTATTATGCTGATGCCGAATGCCAGGTCGTCAGCCAGCTCGGTCAATAGTTCGATTTCCTCCTCATCAAAAGCACCGGGTACTGATGCATAGATATTCAATGCACCGAGGACCTGCCCGCTCACAACCAATGGCAACGCCATGGCCGACGCATAACCGCGCTCGACCGCGTCTGCCCGCCATGGGGCGAAGCAGTCTTCGTTTTGAACATCTTTTACGATTGAAGGTTTTCCTGTTCGGATTGCGGTACCTGTTGGTCCTTGACCCCGTTCCGTGTCGCTATAGGTAATCGCCAGCGTCTCCAGATAACCTTCCTCATATCCCGCCTGAGCCACCGGGCGCACGGTGTTGGCATCGTCGCGTTCGGCGTATCCCACCCAGGCCAGGCGATATTGGCCTTCTTCCACGATAACCTTGCAAAGGTCCTGTAACAGTGTTGATTCATCTGTGGCATGTATCAACACATCGTTACACTTGCTGATTGTCCTGAGGGCCCTGTTGAGATGACGCAGCGCTGCCTCTGCCTGCTTGCGCTCGGTGATGTCGACAAAGGTGACCACGGAACCAACTACCTGCTCATCCTTGTATATGGGGTAAGACCAGCATTCAGCGGGAAAATGGGTTCCATCCTTGCGCCATAGCATCTCACCGTCCAAATGGGTACCTTTACCTTCCCGAAAAGCCTGGTAAATCTGGCACTCTTCCTCAAGATAGGCGCTACCATCAGGCCGGGTGTGATGTATCAGGGCGTGCATATTTTGGCCAAGCAACTCCGCCTGGTCCTGATAGCCGAGTATGCGCAGGCAGGCAGGGTTGATAAAAGTGCAGTTGCCCCCAAGATCGACTCCAAAGATAGCTTCACCCGTCGACATCAGCAGCAGTCGTTTGTGCTCCTCGCTCTCTTCCAGCGCCTGACGTTCCCGCTGCAGTTCCTGCACTTTCTTGTCGAGCTTCCTGGCCAGGTTTTCTGCATACATTCTGCTTAGTTCCGGATCGTCGTCGATGGCCCGTTCCGGAACCGGTAATTTGCCCTCTTCATACTCCTTGAGCACCGCCTCGACCGCCTTGACAAGTCTGCCTATCTCCATCGGTTTGACGATGAAGCGGGATGCCCCCAGGGCCATCGCCAGCCTCTCGTCCCTGGGTTCGACAAAGGTCGCCGTGTAAAAGATAAAGGGGATGGTTCGCAGATCCTGATCACCTTTGACGGCGCGGCAAAGTGAAAAGCCGTCCATCTCTGGCATCAGAATGTCCGAGATGATCAGGTCAGGCGGTGAGCGCTGAATCCGTTCCAGGGCCTGCGCCCCGTTACTTGCCTCTTCTACCACGTACCCTGTTTCCTCCAACGCGGTCGTGAGAATAATACGTGCATCCTCTGTGTCGTCGACAACCAGAATCTTCATGATTCTTCTCCAATGATCTGCCGTATCTGATAGATCACTTTGCCAGGATCAATCGGCTTTTCGATATAGCCTGTGCAGCCCGCTGCCAGCAGTTGCTCACGATCACCGGCCATGGCGTAGGAGGTCATGGCGATCACCGGAATCGTACCATCGGCCTCGGAGCCGCGGATTTTCTGCAGCACCTCCAGCCCGTCCGTGTCCGGGAGCTGGATATCCAGAATGATAAAATCGGGACGAGCGGCCAGTGCCAGATCGAATCCCTGTTGACCTGTTTCCGCTTTCAAGGTGCGGTAACCACCCCTCTCCAGAATAAATGTAATCAGCTCCATGTTGTCTGCGTTATCTTCAATTACCAGTGCTGTTTTCATTGCAGGCCTCCTTGCACGGCTCGCTTGGCGAAGTTTGTTTCCTTCCGATCTTCTGCGGCACCTTGAGTGAAAACGTGCTTCCTTTTCGCAGCTGGCTTTTCACGTCTACGGTGCCCCCGAGTACCTCAGTCACTAACTTACGCGTCAGGTATAAACCAAGTCCCGTCCCCTGTGTCTTGATTTTCAGCGGCGAATCCAGGCGCACAAAGGGCTGAAAAATCTTCGGCAGGTCTTCTTCACGAATGCCAATCCCGGTATCACTGACTGCGATCTCTATGTTGCCGTCAGTTTCGCGGGCAGCAATTCTGATATTCCCGACCTCTGTGAATTTCGTGGCGTTACTCAGGTAGTTGAGCACGCACTGCAGCAG
>CAYSRA010000202.1:0-2357 GCA_964433205.1 uncultured Thiohalobacter sp.
ATCGTCAACATGTTCCTGTTCCCGTTCTCGATGATCATGGGCGGCGGTTTCACCTTCATGCAGTACCTCACCTGGAACGAACTGCCTACCGTACTGGGCAACCTCGTCGGCGGCTTCGTGCTGGTCGGTCTGCCGCTGTACTTCACCCATGTGCGCACCAACCCGGAGCGGATTCTGAAAAAACACAAAGCCGAGGTTGTGGTACCCGCTGAGTCTTCCGAGGCCACTCCGCCGACCCTGAAGGCCAGCGTCTAAGACGCTGCCCGGCATGACCACATGGCCCGGCTTCCCCAGCCGGGCCATGTGGTATTCTCGGTCACCATGGTGCAGTCACTCAGGATCAGTATCGGACAGTGTTCCGACAAGGGCCTAAAGCCGGTCAACCAGGACTTTCACGGCGCGCTGACTCCCGACGAACCCTTATTGAGTTCCAAGGGTGTCGTGATCGCCCTCGCCGATGGCATCAGCAGCAGTGAAGTCAGTCAGGTGGCCAGCGAGACGGCGGTCAAGGGTTTTATCGAAGACTATTACGCCACCTCGGAAACCTGGTCGGTAAAAACCTCGGCGCAACGTGTATTGCAAGCCATCAACTCCTGGCTGTTCGCGCAATCGCGCAATGGCCCGCATCGCTATGATCTGAATCGCGGTTATGTCTGCACTTTCAGTGCGCTGGTCATCAAATCAACCACGGCCCATCTGTTTCACATCGGTGATGCACGGATCTGCTATCTGGTCGGTGATCGCCTGGAGGCCCTGACCGAGGAACATCGCCTCTGGGCGGGGGCCGGCAAGAGTTATCTGAGCCGCGCGCTGGGAATGCGTGAACGGCTCGAAATAGACTACAACTCTTATACCGTCGAACGCGGCGACACACTCGTGGTGATGACCGATGGTATATACGAGCACGTCGCTGCCGCCACCATTGCCACAGCGATTCACGCTCATGCCAACGACCTCGAGCGGGCCGCACGCGAGATCGCCGACACTGCGCTGGCAAATGGCAGCGCTGACAACCTGACCATCCAGATCGTGCGCATCGATGACCTACCGGCGCAGAACCTCAATGAGCTGAACCGTCAGGCTGTCGAGTTGCCCTTCCCCCCCGAACTGCGTCCACGCAGCGTGCTCGATGGCTATGAGATTGTCCGTGAATTACACCACAGCCCGCGCAGCCACGTTTACCTGGCGATCATGCAGGGCACTGGCCAGAAAGTGGCCCTCAAGACCCCTTCGGTTGAAATGCGTGACAACCCGGACTACCTGGAACGCTTCCTGATGGAGGAATGGATCGCGCGCCGCATCGACAGTCCACATATCGTCAGACCTGTTGCCCACACCAACAGGCGCAGTGCCCTGTATATCGCCAGCGAGTACATCGAAGGCCGGACCCTGGAACAATGGATGCGCGACAACCCCGAACCCGACCTGGAAGAGGTGCGCAGCATCATCGAACAGATCGCCAAGGGGCTGCGGGCACTGCACCGCCAGGAAATGCTGCACCAGGATCTGCGCCCTGCCAACGTGATGATCGACCACAACGGCACCGTGAAACTCCTGGATCTCGGTTCGACGAAGGTCGCCGGCGTCACCGAAATCAGTCGCGCATCCCCCTCACAGCATATTCTTGGCACCGCGCAATACACGGCCCCCGAATACTTTCTCGGCGCAGTGGGCGACAAGCGTTCCGATCTGTTTTCGCTCGGCGTCATCGCCTACCAGATGCTCTGCGGGCAACTGCCTTACGGCGTGGACGTCGCCAAGGCCACGTCGCGCGCCGCGCAACGCCAGCTCCGCTATCGCCCGGCGCAGCGTAAGCAGCAACCCATCCCGGCCTGGGTCGACGGCGCCTTGCATAAGGCGGTACATCTCCACCCCGACAAGCGCTATGACACGCTGTCGGAATTCATTTATGATCTGCGGCACCCGAACCCGGCCTTCGAAAACAGGCAAGCGGCCCCGTTATTGGAACGCAACCCGCTGCTCTTCTGGAAAGGCCTGTCCCTGCTGCTGTTTCTGATCATCCTGTTCCTGATAGGCCCTCTATCCGATAGATAATAATTGTCCCTCAGGAACGAATAAGAAAAATACCGACCAGGGACTCGTAGAATCAGTATTTGAAAAAATCCCGGACTTTCCCATAAAAAACCCACGGCAAGTCCCGCTGACAGACCTGATCGCTAAGCAAATCGAGCTGACTATCCGCTTATCCCCACTTCCCTGAACTACCCTGACGCCGCCACCTAACCCAAGTACCTGACAGGATTGCCACTATCCCGCCCGACCAAGCTTCCCGGCCGTACAACAAAGAGCTCCCCACCTTCATGGCTGCCGCGATCTAATACCGAAAGCCAAAACCA
>CAYSRA010000203.1:0-2317 GCA_964433205.1 uncultured Thiohalobacter sp.
TGAGCCATCCTGTTCCCTGGTCGCGTTGAAAGGCCAGCGGATCGGTTTTAAAGCGTAGCACGCAATACCTGCCACTCGCCTCATCGTTCGGGGCAGGACCGTTCCGGTCCTGCCCCTATTTGGTTTGCCCGGCATGGCGGGCAAGCCCAGCCTGTGTTAAGCAGGCGTCACCCTGACCAGGGGGAAGACAATCCGAGTCGTAAGGGCGTTGCTGGTAACGGCAGGGTCTGAAGGAAGCGATAGGAGGTGAGCGGCACATAGCGCAAGCGAACCTGATTCGGCGTATCAGGAGGGTAAGCGTCCCAAATAGCGCGAAGCCCGATACCTGGTCAGTCCTGATACGTGATTGAGGATGTGGTCGCTCACAGGGAGTTCGCCTTAACCGGGGAAGCCTTGCACTGTTTCCGCATTAAGCGGAAAAAGAGAAGCACAAGGAGCAATCCAAGGCGGATCGAAGCGGTGTGAGGTGGCAGATGATTCCGTAGTAGTGATGAAATCCCGGCCATTGAAGCCTGGTAACAGCGTGGAGGATAAAACCGGGATGACCCAACGGCCTGGTTCGTTGGGGGCAGTTATGAGCCAAAAGCCATATCTGTTGCGAAGGGATGAAGTTTATTTGAAGGTTTTCCGGAATCTATGGACACCTGGCAGACTGAACACAAGCCGTCCGACGGGACGGGGCACGCTATCGGCGGTATACCGTGACAGGTCCTCTGCCGATTTCGGCCGTTCATCGGAGTAGATGGGAGTGTTGATCGTATATTGCCCATGAGGATAGAAAGCGGTCGCGCCCATTGAAGAACCGAAGTCTCCAGGTTGCAATAGAGGAAGGGAAACGCAGGACAGGAGTATGGTTGAAGTCTGGTACAGCCTATATGATCGAATGCTGAGCCGGGAGAACCTGGTCAAGGCATTTTACAAGGTGAAATCCTCGAAAGGAGCTGCCGGAATAGACGGCCAGTCCATCGATGATTTTGCTGGCTCATTTGCGACCAATATCGATTATCTCCTGACGGAACTGCAGGACAAGAGCTACCAACCGCTGGCCGTGCGACGGGTCGAGATCCCGAAGCCGAACGGCGGGAAACGGTTACTCGGCATACCTGCAGTCCGTGACCGTGTGGTACAGCAGGCCCTGCTGGATATACTTCAACCAATATTTGACCGCGATTTCCATCCGTCGAGCTACGGCTACCGTCCTGGTCGGAGTTGTCACCAGGCAATCAGCAAAGCCACGATGTTCATCCGGACGTACGAGCGGAAATGGGTAGTGGACATGGATCTGTCGAAATGTTTCGACACGTTGAACCATGACCTGATCCTTTCCTCGTTCCGTCGCCGGGTCAGGGATGGAAGTATTCTTGGTCTGCTGGAGAAGTTTTTGAAAAGCGGTGTTCTGACAGGAGATGGTTGGCATGCCAGCGAGGTCGGCAGTCCGCAGGGTGGAGTTATCAGCCCGTTGATTGCCAACGTATACCTTGATTCCTTCGATCAGTTTATGAAGAATCGTGGCCACCGCATCGTCCGCTATGCGGACGACATCCTGATCCTGTGCCAGTCAAAGAGCGCAGCCGAAAATGCACTGAACCAGGCCAGTCGTTATCTTGAAGAAGAACTGCTGTTGACCGTCAACCAGGAAAAGACCCATATAAGCCACAGCCTCAAAGGGATTAAATTTCTTGGAGTTTGTATCCACTCCGTGATGACCCGAATACAGCGAGGCAAGGTGAGGGCCTTCAAGGCAAAGGTCAAGGCGATGACCCGGCGTAACTCCCCGGTGAACCTTGAGAAGGTGATAGCCGATCTCAACCGGTTGCTGAGGGGTTTTGCCAACTACTTTCGAATAGCGAACTGCAAGGGTGAGTTTTCTCGGCTGATGAGGTGGATCAGAAGACGGCTGCGTGCTGTTCAGTTGAAGCTGTGGAAAAAGCCGCGCAGGCTACACCGCAGACTGAGACAGCTGGGCTATAGAGGAGAGTTCAAAAGTATCAAGATGAACTCCTGGGCCAATGCAGCAAGTCCACTGAGCCATTATGCCCTTCCCAACAGCTGCCTGCATGGGGAAATGGGGCTCTTTGACCTCGCATCTGTACAGACCGGAATTTCTGTTTCAGTATGAAGGAAAATAAACAGGAGCCGTATACGAGGCCCGTACGTACGGTTCTGTGAGAGGGATGAGGCAAGCTTAATTACCTTGCCTCACCCTACTCGATTTGTCTTCCCTGTTCTTCCTGCCCCTTGCTTTCTTTTGCCATTTTATGCTCTCTTTTTATACCTAAATCCTGCAATTGTCCGGCATTCAGCTGTCAACCATGTT
>CAYSRA010000204.1:0-2296 GCA_964433205.1 uncultured Thiohalobacter sp.
TTACCCTGACCGTCGTCATCCATGACATCGACAAACCGGTACTCGCCATCCGGCAACGCGTTCAGGGCCTCCAGCGCCATGCGTTCTCCATAGGCGTTGATTTCCGCCAGACCCGCCAGGTAAGCGTCCACACTGCGCCGCGTCGCCAGCGCACGAACCCGGGCCACGCCGATGAGGTTAGCGCTGATCTGCGCCGAGAAGTCGCCTTCGGTCACCACAGCGTTGTGGGTCGCCGCAATAATCCTGTCCAGCACGGATTGCACCCGCTCGCCACGATCAATCAGCAGCGTCGGCGGAATCAGCAACCCTTCGTCTTCCAGACGGGTACCGACAGGCATGGAGCCCGGGCTGTCGGCGCCAATATCGGCATGATGGGCGCGGTTAGCGACAAATCCGACGCAGGTTTCCTCCACGAATACCGGCGACACCAGCGTGATATCCGGCAGGTGGGTGCCGCCCCGGTACGGATCGTTGACCACCAGCATGTCGCCGGCCCGCCACTGGCGGCACTGCACCAGATCACGCATGGCATACGCCATGCTGCCCAGATGCACCGGAATATGCGCCGCCTGCGCGCACAGTTCGCCGCCTGGATCGAACACGGCGCAGGAGTAGTCGAGCCGGTCGCGGATATTCGGCGAAAAGGCTGCCTGCTGCAGCACCGCGCCCATCTCGTCGCACACGGCTTCGATGCGGCTGACAAACAAACCCAGTTCTATACTATCCATGGTTGGCTATTATGCCCGAGCTGAAAGCCGATATTGCATTCGCCTATAGCGTGCCGTAAGCTTCGCAATCCTGAGTAAATCAGTCGGCTATTCCAACCATCACAAAACTAAAGTAAAACCCATTGTTTCGAGGAGCAGTAACAATGAATCCGTTAAAATCCATCACCGGCACTATCGTCTCCGGCATCGTACTGGCTATCGTCATCGCCTACGCCATGAGCAACGGCCAGGGCAACCCCATTGAATGGACCGTGTGGTTCCACGTCATCGTAGGCATCACCTGGATCGGTCTGTTGTACTACTTCAACTTCGTGCAGGTACCCGCGGTAGGCCAGGCGCTGGCCGACAAGGACCCGGGGCCGGCCGCCATCAACAAGTACGTGGCACCACGCGCACTGCTGTGGTTCCGCTGGGCCGCTGTACTGACCTGGCTGTCCGGAGCCGCTGCACTGGGCAAGATGGGCATCATGGCTCAGGCCTTCACGTTCGAGAACTTCAGCTTTGCCGGCAACGCCTCTGTGATTGGCATGGGCGCCTGGCTGGGCACCATTATGCTGTTCAACGTGTGGGTGCTGATCTGGCCCAACCAGAAGAAGATCCTCGGCCTGGACGGCAAGGAACACAGTGCAGAGGAAATCGCCAGTGCCAAGAACGTGGCCCTGATGGCTTCCCGCACCAACACCCTTCTGTCTATCCCGATGTTGCTGGGCATGACGGCCTTCGCCCACGGCCTGCCGTTCTGACAGTAACGCAATGCCGTATCGAAACCCGGCCTGTGGCCGGGTTTTTTTTGCCCGCAACAGGCCGGCACTACGCGGTAAAACTTGGAAACCCGGGGGATAATCTATAAAATCCCCGCTTTGCGGTGGCGGCTTCCCTGGGGCTGCCTTTTTGTTTTGGGGAACCCCCATGTCCGATCACTTGATGAACACATACCTGCCGTTGCCGGTCAGCTTCGCCCGTGGCGAAGGCGTCTGGCTGTTCGATACTGACGGCAAGCGCTACCTGGACGCACTCGGCGGCATCGCCGTCTGTGCACTGGGGCATGCCCATCCGGCAGTAACCAGGGCGATCTGCGACCAGGCCGGCCGACTGTTACATACCTCCAACCTGTACCGGATCGAAAACCAGGAGGCACTGGCCGATACCCTGTGCGACAAAGCGGGCATGGAGCGTGTGTTCTTTTGCAATTCCGGCGCCGAAGCCAACGAGGCGGCCCTGAAACTGGCGCGCCTGTACGGACATCGGAAAGGCATCGATACGCCCCAGGTCATCGTCACCGAAGGCAGTTTCCACGGCCGCACCATGGCGACCCTGACTGCCACCGGCAACCGCAAGATACAGGCCGGCTTCGAGCCACTGGTGCCAGGCTTTCTGCGCGCGCCGTACAACGACACCGAAGCACTGCACAACATCGCCGCCAACAGCCCGGACGTTGCCGCCATCCTGGTGGAACCGATCATCGGCGAAGGTGGCATACGCATCCCGGACGACGACTATCTCACCACCATCCGCGCCCTGTGCGACGAACACGGCTGGCTGATGATGCTCGACGAAATCCAGACCGG
>CAYSRA010000205.1:0-2294 GCA_964433205.1 uncultured Thiohalobacter sp.
ACCACAGCCCTGCGCCACAGCCTGCCTGAATTTCTCCTGGATAAGACCCAGGGTCATATCCTGGCGAAATTCATCGTCGACAGGCAGGATCCTGACCGGTCAGACGTGTTCAGGCCTGCTGCATAGGCCGGAGCGCCGCCCAACCGCGCATTTCTGGCGTGCGGATTGTTGATTCGGAACCTGTTCCATAGCCCCCCTGCGCCCCGTATAGTGCGCAGCTTAGCCGGAATTGCGCGCCCGCCGTTGTCTTTTGCATGCCACAGGAATGCCGTGCCGGATTTCGACTACAGCGGCTTTCGCTTCATGCCGACTCCAGGTCTGCGGTCAACGTATCTATGTGGCTTAGAGTCAGTAGAACTCGGTACTCTTGAGACCCTGGGTCTTATCCAGGAGAAATTCAGGCAGGCTGTGGCGCAGGGCTGTGGTGACGACCAGTTCAGAGGGGGCAAGCCCGGGCCGGATGGTCCGCAGCCAGGAGCCAAATGAGCGCCAGACCCGCTCCGGGTGGCAGGCTGCCAGATACTGGGCCAGCCCGTGAGCGATAATCGCGGCCTGCACAAAGACATGGTAGGCGTGCAGTTTCCGCTTCACCGCCTTGCGGTAGGCCGCCGACTCCCGGTGCAGGTACTGGTTGCCGTTGCGCCGCTTCAGTGGTTTCATCACCTTCATCCAGAAGTGATAGTAGAATGCGCCAAAGACATGCACCGCCTGTTTGAAGGTGAACTCGATCTTGAAGCGCAGCCCATAGATACGGATGATCTCGATGGCGTGGAGCGAGGTATCGGTTGACATCAGGATGGAACGTCCCCGGGTGGGGTGGATGACGATGATGAAACGCACCATCACCCCGATGGGTCGCCACAGCAGGTCATGCACGGCGTAGCGGATAGTGACGTTCTTTTCGCCATACACGGGGCTTGGCGCGTCCTCCGTCACGAGGTTGTCCCTGAGCAGTGATCTGAGCTTGACCTTGTTGCCATATATGGGCGGCCGGCCGCGCCCTCTGCGCTTTCCTTTGTGCATGTAAGGTGTCCAGGCGACGGCGTTCGATTTCACGCGCACCACCAGATGGTTGCCGTGTGCAAGCAGGCCCCTCGCCATTTTCCGGCAGGCGTAATATCTGTCGGCAACCAAATAGTACGGCTCGTCGATGCCGAGGATAGCGAGCAGGGCGACCATCTTGTCCATCAGCGTGCGCCGGTCCCGGTTGGTCTCCACAATGCCCTCGTGGATCCTGGCGGCAAGCGGGACGGCAAAGATGCTCTGGGCCGCCTGGACAAGGATAGAGACTGCCTGGAGGGAATGACCCATGATGTACTCCGCCTTGGTGTTCGACTCGGATTCCTGGTGCAATAACTTGACCGCCGGCATCTTCCTGCCCTGCTTGCCGGCCTTGATGCCGTCGCCCGCCAGCACCAGTCGACCGTTGACTCGGAGCAGGCCGGGGAATACGCGCAGGACGATCTTGGTCCAGGTGGCCGACAAGGCGTCCAGCTTCACGCCTGGGCTGTGCAAGTTGTCCAGCAAGTTGTCGTAGTACTTGCCGTCAAGGCCGAGGGCACGGATGATGCTCGTCACGCCCAGCTTGTCAGACCGGACTGAGAATCCGGCGACACATACTGTGAACCACATAAAGGTCTGCCATCGGGAAAAGGCCGGGTAGAGTAGCGATATCACCTCCCACCAAAGAAACCACAATTGCATTGCTGACCTCCACGAGTTGATTTTCCCAAGGTGCTATATCAAACTCGTGCGTGGTTGTCTAGCGATACCTGACGCGGCACACTGCTAACCGCCGTCGACCCCGTGATGGGCGGCCAGATGGGCCGTGGCCGGAAGTGCTGTGGCGGGCATATCTAAGGCCCATTGATGCACGCCACAAACCAAGCGACCGGAATGGGTGCCGGATGCCGGCATCAAGGCTTGGGACTTGAAACTCGTGATGGCGTCGGCGAGGCTTCGAGAAGGAGGACGCGCATCACGCCGCAACGGTGGCGTATGGGCCTAGCTCAGCTTTCGTTTCCGTGCTGAAATTGGGTGAGAACTCGGTACTCTTGAGTGAATTATATGACAGCCGTTAATATCTGTCGAGATAGTAAGGGTGTCTTTTAGACCACGCGCCCGCATCAAAAAACCTACAACACATTGAATTGACTTACCCTTTATCTCCATACGCGGTGGATACAGGCGCAGGCATATCCCGTTAGACCTGGGTATATTCCTTTGGATATATTCCTCTGAATTTTTCTTTAATCACTATAGCTTTCTATAAAGAGAATAAATTCTCCTTATCC
>CAYSRA010000206.1:0-2212 GCA_964433205.1 uncultured Thiohalobacter sp.
TTAACCCATACTCCCTTAGCAGGGGAGCGCCTTCAGCCGCTCGGCCACCTCTCCAGTCTGATGATCGTTATTCAACACGATTTCAGAGGCGGCTAGGATACCGGCGTCGACCGACGAGGTAAAGTCAAAACTCGTTATCGACGGCCTCCGTCGGGGCCGAATCGGAAGCATCCTGCTCCCGCTTGATGCGTTCATAGATTTCTTCGCGATGCACCGCAACTTCTTTCGGCGCATTGACGCCGATACGAACCTGGTTACCTTTCACACCTAAAACGGTAACGGTGACTTCGTCGCCGATCATGAGGGTTTCGCCAACCCTCCGTGTAAGTATCAACATTTCCTAGTGTCTCCTTGACCTGCTTTTATCACCGGCCCAAGCCATACGGCCGGCACATATCATTAAGGCAACCAACGTACAGCTATTGTCGGCCACCCCCATTAAAACTAAAACCAAACCCCATATTTTTGTTTTTGTTAAATATTTTTATATTCCGCCGAAGCGGTTGTTGCGGAGACCTAATTGACTGCTTCCTGCTCGAGTTCGAACGCTTCATGCAACGCACGCACCCCAAGTTCAAGGTACTTCTCGTCCACCACGACCGAGACCTTGATCTCGGAGGTAGATATCATCCTTATATTAATCCCTTCCTTTGCCAGTGTTTCAAACATGGTCGATGCAATACCGGCGTGCGAGCGCATGCCCACGCCGACCAGCGAAATCTTGACGATCTTCTCGTCACCGGAAACTTCACTGGCGCCCAGTTCCTTCGCGGTAGTTTTGAGAATATCCATCGCGCGCTGATAATCATTGCGGTGAATGGTAAAGGTGAAGTCCGTGGTCTTGCCATCCGCCGCCATGTTCTGGACGATCATATCGACCTCGATATTGGCATCGGCGACCGGCCCCAGAATCAGGTGCGCAATACCCGGCTGGTCCGGCACACCGAGCACGGTGAGCTTCGCCTCGTCACGATTGAAGGCGATACCGGAAATCAGCGCCTGTTCCATTCCCTCTTCCTCGTAAGTAATCAGTGTCCCGTCACCGGGCTCAAAGCTGGACAACACCCGCAGGGGGACATTGTACTTCCCCGCGAACTCGACAGCACGGATTTGTAGCACTTTCGAGCCGAGGCTGGCCATTTCCAGCATTTCCTCGAAGGTAATACGATCCAGCCGTCGCGCGTCGGGTTCAACCCGCGGATCCGTGGTGTATACCCCGTCGACGTCGGTAAATATCTGGCATTCATCGGCTTTCAGTGCCGCGGCGAGCGCGACAGCGGTGGTATCAGAGCCACCACGGCCCAGTGTGGTGATATTGCCCTTGTCGTCCACGCCCTGGAACCCGGCCACCACCACCACGCGGCCGGCGGACAGGTCCGCGCCGACCCGCTCGGCATCGATATCCTGAATACGCGCCTTGTTGTGCGCATTATCGGTGAGGATGTGTACCTGGGCGCCGGTATACGAGCGCGCCGGGCAACCGCGCTTTTCCAGCGCCATCGACAGCAGCGCAATGGTGACCTGCTCGCCGGTGGCGAGCAACACGTCCAGCTCCCGCGGCACCGGGCGGTCGCTGATCTGGTTGGCGAGTTTCAGCAGGCGGTTGGTTTCGCCGCTCATGGCGGATACCACCACCACCAGCTGGTGCCCCTGGTCGCGGTAACTGATGACTTTTTCCGCCACCGCCTCGATACGTTCCGGGGTGCCAACGGAAGTACCGCCGTATTTCTGAACGATTAGCGCCATTTCAGCCTGTCAATCCAAGTAATATGCACGAAAACGGCGCATTAAACTACAAATCGGGGCACGATAAAACCGTTTCAGGTGCCCAGTTGCTCCCTGACCCAGGAAACCGCGGATTCCAGCGCAGCATCGAGGTTTTCCGGCTGATTGCCGCCCGCCTGCGCCATGTCCGGCCGGCCGCCACCGCGACCGCCAACCCGTGTGGCCACCTGGTTGACCAGGTCGCCCGCCTTGATCCGCTTGCTTTCGGCCTTTGTCACACCGGCCACCAGGGAAATCTTGTCTCCGTCGACGGTAGCAAGCACCACGGCGGCCGCGCCGAGCTTGTTTTTGAGCTGGTCGACGGTGTCGCGCAGCGTTTTTGCATCCGCCCCGTCGAGTCGGGCCGCCAGCACCTTGATGCCGCCGACCTCCTGTGCCTGCGCGGCCAGGTCGCTGCCCTGCGAGCTGGCCAGCTTTGCCTTCAGCG
>CAYSRA010000207.1:0-2211 GCA_964433205.1 uncultured Thiohalobacter sp.
GTGCGCAACTACACCATCGGCGACGTGATCTCCCGCTACCAGCGCATGCTGGGCAAGAACGTGTTACAGCCGATGGGCTGGGACGCGTTCGGCCTGCCGGCCGAGAACGCGGCCATCAAAAACAGGGTGCCGCCAGCCAAATGGACGCTGGAGAACATCGATTATATGCGTGGCCAGCTCAAGCGCCTCGGTTTCGGTTACGACTGGGAACGCGAGCTGGCGACCTGTGACCCCGACTATTACCGCTGGGAACAGTGGTTCTTCACCAAACTCTACGAAAAAGGGCTGGTCTACAAGAAAACCGCCGTGGTCAACTGGGACCCGGTCGACCAGACGGTGCTCGCCAACGAACAGGTCATCGACGGCAAGGGCTGGCGCTCCGGCGCACCGGTGGAACGCCGCGAGATTCCCCAGTGGTTTCTGAAGATTACCGACTATGCGCAGCAGTTGCTGGACGACCTCGACCAGCTGGACGGCTGGCCGGAGCAGGTGCGTACCATGCAGCGCAACTGGATCGGGCATTCCGAAGGCGTGGAGCTGCAGTTCGAGGTGGAAGGCGAGGACCAGCCGCTGACGGTGTACACCACGCGCCCCGATACCCTGATGGGGGTGAGCTACGTTGCCGTCGCGGCACAGCACCCGCTGGCGAAAAAGGCAGCCCGCAACAATCCGCAATTGCAGGCGTTTATCGACGAATGCGCCCACACCAAGGTGGCCGAGGCTGACATGGCCACGCTGGAAAAGAAAGGGGTGGATACCGGCCTGAGGGCCATTCACCCGGTCACCGGCGAACGGGTGCCGGTGTGGACGGCCAACTTCGTACTGATGGAGTACGGTTCGGGTGCGGTCATGGCGGTGCCCGCGCACGACCAGCGCGACTGGGAGTTCGCGCAGCAATACGGTCTGCCGGTGAAGCAGGTGATCTACCCGCGCGACGACAGCACCGAGGCGGACGTCAGCAAGGCGGCGTTTACCGACAAGGGTGTGCTGCGCCATTCCGGCGAGTTCGACGGGCTGGATTCTGCACAGGCATTCGACGCCATCGCCGCCTGGCTGGAAAGGCATGGCAAAGGTTGCAGGACGGTCAACTTCCGCCTGCGTGACTGGGGCGTGTCACGGCAACGCTACTGGGGCTGCCCCATCCCCATGATCAACTGTCCGTCGTGTGGCTCGGTGCCGGTACCGGAAGATCAGTTACCGGTCGAGCTGCCGCGCGACGTGGTCATCGAGGGTAGCGGTTCGCCGTTGAAGTCGGATCGCAACTTTATTGACGTGGCCTGTCCGAAATGTGGTGGAGCGGCGGAACGCGAAACCGACACCTTCGATACCTTCTTCGAGTCGTCCTGGTACTACGCCCGCTATACCTGCCCGGATGCGAAAGACCGCATGCTGGACGAGCGCGTGGATTACTGGTTGCCGGTCGACCAGTACGTGGGCGGCATCGAGCATGCCGTGCTGCACCTGCTGTATGCGCGCTTCTTCAACAAGCTGATGCGCGACCTCGGGCTGGTAAAACACGACGAACCGTTCAAACGGCTGCTGACCCAGGGCATGGTCAACAAGGACGGTTCCAAGATGTCCAAGTCAAAGGGCAACACGGTGGATCCGCAGTCGCTGATCGAGGAGTATGGCGCTGATACCGTGCGCCTGTTCATGATGTTTGCCGCGCCGCCGGAGCAGTCGCTGGAATGGTCGGACTCGGGCGTGGAAGGCGCCTCGCGCTTTCTGAATCGCCTTTGGAAGGCGGTCTACCGGCATGTGTCGGCCGGCGCAGCGCCGGTGCTGGATTGCGCTGCACTGGATGACAAACAGAAGGCGTTCCGCTTCAAGCTGCACGAAACGATTAAAAAGGTAAGTGATGATGTCGGCCGCCGCTATACTTTCAACACGGCGATTGCCGCCAACATGGAGTTGCTCAACGAGATCGGCCGGTTTGGGGACGACTCCGGCAATGGTCGGGCGCTGGTGCAGGAAGCACTGGAAGCCTCGGTGCTGATGCTCTCGCCCATCGTGCCGCACATCGCACAGGTATTGTGGGAGGGGCTGGGACATGGCGGGCAGGTGATCGACTGCCGCTGGCCCGAGGCTGACGAAAGCGCGCTGGTGCAGGACAGCATCCAGCTCATCGTGCAGGTCAACGGCAAGGTGCGCGGCACCATCGAGGTGCCGGAGGACGGCGACAAGGACAGGCTCGTCGCGCACGAGCAGACG
>CAYSRA010000208.1:0-2191 GCA_964433205.1 uncultured Thiohalobacter sp.
TTCCTTCGCGTGCGCGGGTCCGTGGGCGCAGTGAAGGGTGGTCCGCGCCGATGGGTTATGGTTCCCGCGTAGCAGGGCTGCAAATGGGACAGGCGCTAACTGGGATCTTACTGAGGCCAAAGTTGTGGGCCGGAAGGCAGGCCGAGAATGGTTAAAGGCGCGGGCAAAGCCAGGGTCAAGCGCAGAGCGGGCGCCGTGCCGGAGCCGTTATTGCGATATTTCAGGATGAATGTGCGCGGCTGTCTCGGCAAGATGGGCGTTTGTGACCAATCTTGCCATTTGATGGACAAATTGGCTAACGCTTGTACAGTCGTCGTGGGCAAAGCCACCCGATTGTCACCGGGATTGCTATCTTTGCCCGAACCACCGATGGAGGCTTCGGCGTAGATCGTCCCCGCTTTCGTCCGTCCCCAAATGACTAACTGGCGCCGACTACTTGCAGGCAAGTCGCCCAAAAGCCAGACATCCGGCGCGGACCGGGTATGCGTCACCCACGTGCTGCTCTGCCATTGCACATCTTGCCAGCCCCCCGGCAAGGTCAGTGTCAAGACAACCCGGCTGGCGACGGTTGGACCGGCATTAGCGTACGTCACCACCGCGTCGCTGCCAAGGGTCTGACTGTCGGCGCTTAGAGCCACCGATAGGTTGTTGGTCTGACTGTTAATCTGCAAAGCAGGCTCGCCAAACACGATGTAAGTGTCGATCAGATCGTAAAACGGCGCAGCGCTGGTCGTGCGGTAAAGACGAAGTTCCCCCGCCAAAGTGTCCACACCGATCCTGCGTCGGCCTTCCCGGAAAAGCGCGTCGAAAAAGCAGCGATTCAGATAGTCGTGGCCGTGGGCGATGCCCAATCTGGCTGCGGCCCAATGGTGGTGCTGTGGCCGATTGGGCCGCAGCCACCCAGCCCCGGGCCGCCACCAGATAGATGTCGTCCCGCATAGTCTCATCCCAATAATCCATGAGCCGCTGGTAGAGGTCGTAAGGGTCCAGCAGGGGCGTGTCCTGGTAGCGGGCCAGAAGATCCTCAGAAAGCTCACGGATGAGGGACTTGACAGTATGCCGTCCTAAAGATTGTCCGCTGCGAGAGAAAAGTTTGAGCATGAGTCGTTCGTTGTACACCGGTACCAGGGCAGCACGCGCTTAAGAGACTGAGAGTCAGGATTTGACAATGATGCTGATAGTGGTATCATATTGACATGACTAAGATTGAGAACATCCTTGCCGCCATGCGGAAGAATCCGAAAAACATCAAGTTCCAGGATCTCTGCAAGGTGTGCGATCATTATTTTGGCGAGCCTCGTCAGAAAGGGAGCAGCCATCGCATCTACAGGACGCCGTGGCAGGGTGATCCGCGGGTCAATATTCAGAATCACCAGGGAATGGCCAAAGCGTATCAGGTTCGACAGGTTCTCAAAGCCATTGACAGATTGGAGGCTGATGATGTTGAAAAATGATCATTACACATATCGGGTGATTTGGTCGCCGGAAGATGAAGAATACGTGGGCTTGTGTGTTGAGTTTCCCAGCCTGAGCTGGCTGGCGGCGACGCCGGAACAGACGCTGCGCGGCATCCGTAAAGTGGTATCGGATGTGGTCGCCGATCTGCGGGCAAACAATGAGCCTGTGCCGGAACCGCTGTCTGTTCGGCATTACAGCGGGCGCTTTGTGGTGCGCATTCCTCCGGAAGTGCATCGGGAGTTGGCGATCGAGGCGGCAGAAGAAGGAGTGAGCTTGAACCGACTGGTAAGTGCGCGACTCAGCGGTTCGCGGAAAGATCGGGCGGCCTGAATCGAGGTAATGGTCTCTAATTGCTGTTCCCGCAGTGTAAACTTCTAACACGCTTAACTTGCACTAACTGGCAAGGCGGTGCACAATTTATCTCGTGGAAGTACGCTGAAAGGCGCCGCCGACGCAGTCAGAACGGCATTGAGTACGGCGGAAAGCGACTTTTCACACCTCTGGAAGTCCTCAAACACAAATCCCGGTACCAAAACTTAGATGTCAGGTGCGAATTCAATCCCCGTCGTCCCCGTCCGTGAAGAGAAGAGGGCCGGCAAAGAGTATTTTGCCGGCCTTCTAACCCGCGCTGCGCCGGCCGCGGCGCCGAGGTTGTGCCTCGGATACACCGCGTTGGATGTGGCTATAGCTACCATGGCTGACCGAATGGCGAAAGTGCAGGGCTTGTCAAGGG
>CAYSRA010000209.1:0-2172 GCA_964433205.1 uncultured Thiohalobacter sp.
TGAGCTGTCGCTGGTCGGCCGCAATGTCTCCGCTGTCTCTCCCTCGTGCCGCACGGCGAGTGGCGGAATGAATGTCACCGAAACGATCTAAGGACTGGAACGCTACCCGGTCAATCTGCGCGACCCGCGCTGGGTGCGCTATTCAGAAGTCAAGCTGGCGGAAATTCCTATTCGCACCCCGGATGGCGCCCAGATGACGCTTGGTGATGTTGCCGATGTGAAAATTGTCGGCGGACCGGGGGTCATCAAGAGTGAGAATGCCAGACTCAATGGCTGGATCTATATTGATATCCAGGATCGCGACCTGGGCTCCTACGTCGCCGATGCCAAACGCGCAGTCGCCGAACAGATCGATCTGCCTGCCGGTTATTCGCTCAACTGGTCGGGGCAATACGAGTTCATGGAACGCGCAAAGCAGAAGCTCGCGACGGTCGTGCCTGTCACTCTTGGCATCATTGTACTGTTGTTGTATCTGAATTTCC
Organism: uncultured Thiohalobacter sp.; assembly: GCA_964433205.1. Taxonomy (GTDB): domain Bacteria; phylum Pseudomonadota; class Gammaproteobacteria; order DSM-19610; family DSM-19610; genus Thiogranum. Next base: position 483 of record CAYSRA010000209.1, read on the forward strand.
GTCGCTTTACCGAGGTGCTGATTATACTGGGCACCCTCCCCCTGGCGCTGGTCGGCGGCATATGGCTGTTGTACCTGCTTGGCTATGAGATGTCGGTCGCTGTCGGCGTCGGTTTCATCGCACTGGCGGGCGTATCGGTTGAAATCGGCGTCATCATGCTGGTGTACCTCAATCAGGCGTACCGAAGGCACCAGGACCTTGCCTGGCGCGAACAACGCAGCGTCGATATGGCGGAGTTGCGCGAAGCTATTATCGAAGGTGCACTGATGCGTGTACGTCCCATCATGATGACAGTGGCCGCGATTATTGCCGGCCTTTTGCCGATCATGCTGGGTACCGGTACCGGTTCCGAGGTCATGCGCCGGATTGCAGCGCCCATGGTCGGCGGCATGATCAGCGCGACCATACTGACCCTGCTGGTCATACCTTCGGCGTTCATGATCTGGCGCTCGTACCAGATTCGCAGTGGCGCCATTTCCCGCGACTGATAGCTGCCAGCGGGACTGGGGGGAAACGAATGGACGCTCTAGGCAAGTCAATCCGGCAGCGGCGCTTGTCGCGCAGCTGCCGGATGACACGGGTCAGCATTGTGCAACATGGTGCGGATCAGTGTGAATGAAGTTGATTCAGGTCAATGCGGGGCACCGGTGTGCTGACTAGTCTCGGCGCTAACGCAGACAGATAACGAATCACTCCGGGCCGCAATGACAATACACGGCAGAAGAACGCGAAGCCTTTTAAGCCAGGTGCTGGCCGTGGTCCTGATCGTCGCACCGTTGCTCGCCCCCGTGCCTGCGCTGGCAGATGGCTGTCATCATGCTGCTTCAACCTCCGCCACAGAAGGTCCGGTAAATCATGCGGTGGGACACCATCATCAGAAGCCGTGTTGTTGCGATGGCAGTTGCGACAGCAACACCTGCGACGGCCACTGCCCGGTGCTCCAGACGGTATCCGCGCTACCGGATAACCCCCCTGTGAAAAGTGTGGAATTCAGCAAGGGATTATACCTTCCTGCTCACGATCACCGACTCATCGGGTTAGTCCCCCGTCCCCGCTTTCGTCCTCCCCGTCGTAATACCTGACGGCGGAATCACCGCGATTTGCTACGCTTGACGTGGTACCTTATCGGCCGCCGCCGCGGCTGGCATATCACACTATAAATATCATCCTGGCACGGGCGTCGACATATCCGTGCGCAAACATGGAGATTGACAGATGAAACCATCACTCTTGAAGCTAAAACCTCTGGCGCTTGCCTTGTGCGTCGCCTCACTTCCGTTGCCGGCGTTTTCCGCCAACAGTGATCTTGAATCACTGCGAAACACCGTGGAAGCACTGAAGAAACAGCTCGAACAGGTGCAAAAACAGCTCGAACAACAGGAAAAGTCCGCAGTAACCCGTGCCGACCTCGAACGTGTCGAGAAACAGGCAGCGTCTGCCAACGAGTGGAAATCTCCAAATACCCTGATCCACATGGCCGGTTACGCGGATGTCGGTTATCAGAAATCCGAAGGAAGCGACGGGAGTTTCAACGTGGGAACGTTCTCGCCGATTTTCCACTTCCAGTACCGCGACCTGGTTATGCTGGAATCCGAGCTGGAATTTGAGGTGAACGACGATGGGTCAACCGACGTCGGGATGGAGTATCTCACTATCGACTTTTTCCTGAATGACTATGTCACCCTGGTGG
>CAYSRA010000210.1:0-2161 GCA_964433205.1 uncultured Thiohalobacter sp.
CGTCCTGGTCTTTGGTGTACGTGTCGCTCTTGCTTGCCGGGTCGCGTGTAGCAGTGTTGTCACCCTCATGGGGCGCGTGTTTGGCGAAGTCGAGTGCGGTGCGCTTACGGGTGTCCGGGTTGCGATAGTAGTAGTACCGCGCGCGTGGCTTGTTGGTGTAATAGAGAGTGGGCGGTAGGTCTCGGTTTTTTCTGCAGCGTCGTGGGGTCATGGCTTTTTCTCTTCATGCGGGGACAAACCTTTTCCCATTTACCAGTACTTCTGATATTTCTCCGGCCGCGTCCGGGCTGGTGTAGTACATCCCTGAGCATGCAGCGCGATACCATGTTCCATTCGCAGAAAGTCCGCGAGGCGTAGCCGGTTGAGCGGATGTATCATAATAATCCGGCATCCCCATGCATTGGCAGTGCGGTTCTTCGTGGCCACAGTTTTTACAAGTTCTCATCGCCGGTCACCTCAGTCGTCAGGCTGACGCATGTGTTGGTTTGCTGAATGGCATAAAGTGGGTGATGTGATATTCATCATCAAATCCACCGGTTTCATGTTCGTTTATCGGCTCAACCGATAATGCTCCTGGGTCGTCTGGATCAAAATCCAAATACACGAGTGACACGAACGGCACTGATTCGCCTGTGTACCACCCGACAGTTTCTCCGTAATTATTAACGTCGCCATCTGTTTCAGGATATGTACCACATACCCAGAAAATTCCACTCAGCGGCTCTTTCCAAAATTCTTTCCAATCGCTCATTTGAATCTCCAGCCTAACAAGGCGTTCCAGTTGACGCTTCGCGTCCTGCGCCGGCTTCAATTTCCTACAATCCAAGTATCTTTTTAGCCAGCGGGTTGAGGTCCTGTGCTGGCGGGGTGGGGTATGGCGCGGGCTGCGGTTGCACCGGCCTGGTGGGGTCAACGTACCAGTCGCGCCCGCGTCTCTCTCCGTAGATCTGGCCTTTTCTGATCCAGTTGATCACTGTTCGTGGGTCTGGTCTGGAGGCAGGGGTGAAGCCAAGTCGGTATTCGCTGATTTTCATCAATGCCATGGGCTCCTCCTATTCGCAGGATTGCTCTTCTGTGCCCTCTATCGCGTTGGCGACTTTGCTTGCGAAGGTGGCGCCGTAGCTGTAATAGCCACGATAGCGCTCGGCATCTCGTTCAGCCAGTTGCTGTTCCTTGATGCAGAGTTCAGCGTAGCGCTGGAGCACGGCGTCTGGCAGGTCGCGCCAGTTGTTTACCTCGCGCTTTGCTTGGTCGAGCAGGCGCATGCCGGTGATGGCCGTCGAGCATTGTTTGCTGTCAACAGGGTAGGTGGATTCGATGATCTGAATGGCTCTGTCTCTCTGGCTCATGCTGGAGATCCCTAGCTGCGAAAGGCGTCATAGAATGCCGTGTGCAGCATCACGTTGAGGTCTTTTATGGTGCCGTTGTTGTTGATGGTCAGGTCGATCAGGTGATCTGGGAGTCCTGCTTCGCTGATGTGATCATTCACCGGGGTGGTGTCGGTCCGGGTGATGCGCCAGACTTTGCCACCATGACTCCTGATCCACTCGGCTTCGTCGGGGAAGCGGATGTCGGTGATGACCATGCCAACACCGCCCTGGTCGCGGTGGCGTTCGATGGTGGCGTCTGCAAGTATCAGCCATAGGCGCGGATGCACCATCTCGCGGCCCCATTCTGTCCCCAGGGTCTGCATCAGTTGACGCGGGCTTTTTCCAATACCTGGTAGCGTCTTTTCTTTTAGGAACCGGTCTGTGAATACTGCAGGTGCCAGTTCTGGAGTGATGTCGCCATCCAGTTTCAATTTGTACAGCATGGCGTATAGGCCGGCGCGTATAGGGTCGGCAAGGGCGTAACGCATCCATCCGTGTTGATGGCAGAGGTAGTCGGCTGCGGTGTCTTTGCTGGCGCCCGCTTTGCCGTGTAGCCCAATGAATATCATGTCTGGTCCTCGGTCAATGCCAGGCGCTGGGCGCCTGGCGGTTGATGGGTTGTTAGGAGATGCTGCCGTGCATGATCCTGCGGGCCTGGGCGCTCTCTTTGATCTTTTTGTACACCTCGTCCGCGGCGGCCCGGTGGATCTTGTGCGGTCTCCCCCGGTCGGACCACCTTGCGGCCTTGCCGTCGTTACTTGCGGACGGGGAGGAGGCATTCATGCTAGAGG
>CAYSRA010000211.1:0-2158 GCA_964433205.1 uncultured Thiohalobacter sp.
CTGGAGCGCCCCGACCTTTTCGACGCGTTGCGCTACGTTCCCGAGGAATTGCCGGCCAGTGGTCTCGGTGAAAATCTGGTGCGGCGGCTGGGCTTTCAGTTGCCCTGACATCTATGGTCGCTTTTTCCTTCCAGCAGCTCCAAACAGACCCAGCAGGCCGGAGCCGAACAGCCAGACGGCAGCCGGTACCGGAACCGTACTTACCAGCGGGTCGTTACCAAAGATATCGAATTCATACTGTACGCCTTCCCAGACGTTGGCATCCAGAAGGAAGTTGGTGTAGGTGTTGCCGATATCATTGATCAAACCAAAATCATATGCCAGGACCAGGTCTGCTGAATTGGGAACGATTCCTCCGGCCACAAGATTAAGGTCGCCCCACGGGTCGGGGCTTGATTCATCGATGACCATCGGGGTGGCGGTGGTTGTCCAGTAGCCTGGAAGAGAACCACCGGCAGAAGGAACAAAAATATTTTGAGTGGTCAGCTTGAAGTCCAGCCTTGTTCCGTAAGTTGTAACGTTCCCGGAGATATCAGTCGACACGTTGACAAAAAGCGTCGGCATATTGATTTCCCAGTCGCCGGTAGTTGTATCGAAGGTTCCGGTTCCGGTGCCGGCGCCATACACATCGAACCCCAGTCCGGCTACTGGTTCAAATCCCAGGAAGCTGAATCCCAGTGGCGACACGGAAGTATTGTAAATCCCGGACCCCGCTGACGTTTCCGAGCCGACAGAAAACTGGATGATGGACGCCGTGGATAGTGAGCCGGATGAACTCCCGCTCAACTTGAAATCCGTACCCAGAAAATCGATCTGAAACGTCCCGGGAAAGTCTCCCGGGATGTTGAATTTTGCCGGGCTTGCCGATGTGACACCGGAGACAAGTGTGAGAAAACAGGCGCACAGCGCGCCGAATAGCTGTGATTTCATTTAGCGTTCCTCCATGATTTCCCTGGTTGCTGTATACGTCCTGACTCTTAACCGGTCGATTGCGACGATCTCTGAAACCATGCAATTTCTGTACGAGAATAAAAAAATGCGTTAGGTCATGCGGTTATCCGCATGTAGTTCATTAAGGTGTGCGCGGAAGTGTAATGTTTTTCGAACTATATTCTTGAATTCTTTACAGATGACAAAGATTTGTTGCTGAATATCGCCGTGCCTTTAGGCGCCGTCGTTACTTTAGCGACCTTCATGAGTAGGGGTAGCGCTCCCCCTCCGGCCGTGTCTTGAAGCGGCGATGCACCCACAGATACTGCTCAGGCATTTCGCGGATCACGCTTTCCAGCAGGGCATTCAGCCGTGTTGCATCTTGCATGCTGTCCCCGCACGGGAAATTGTCCAGCGCCGGGCAGAGTACCAGGAGGTAGCCGCTGTCGTCGGGCAGGCGCATCTGATAGAAGGGCACGACCGCTGCGCCGCTGATGCTGGCAATGCGCGACGGCGTGGTGAGCGTCGAGGCGGGAATACCGAAGAAGGGTGCGAACACCGACTGGTTGCCACCGTGGTTCTGGTCGGGCGCGTACCAGACCGGCATGCCGGCTTTCAGGCTGCGCAGGAATCCGCGCATGTCGTCGCGGGCAATGGCCTTGTCGAAGCGGCGTTCGCGTGACTTGCGCATGACAGCCTCGAACAGCGGGTTCTTGTGTTTTCGGTACTGGACGTGAAACGGAGTATGCAGTGCGAGCAGCCGGCCGCCCAGTTCCAGGGTGGTGAAGTGGGCGCTCAGCAGTATGACGCCGTTGCCGCGGGCTTTGGCGGTCTCAAGGTGTTCGAGACCCACGATGCGAGTGATGCCGCGCAGCTTTTCCTCGTTGCCCCACCAGCACAGTGCGGTTTCGACAATGCCGCAACCGAGCGAGTCAAAGTGTTCCCGCAGCAGCGTTTCCCGCTGTTGAGGTGTTTGTTCCGGAAAGCACAGCGCAAGGTTTACTTCGGCAATCCGGCGTCGGCTGCGCGCAAGGCGAAACGCCAGTCGCCCGATCAGTCGCCCGACGCGCATCTGCCAGCGCCAGGGCAGCAGTATGACCAGTCGCAGCACGCCGAACATGAGCCAGGTCGGCCAGAACCGCGGTGCGAGATAGCGGCTGAAGAAGGGGGAAGGTGATGTCGGCACGCGTGCCATTGTAACAAAGCGGATGGCTGTTATGATCGCAGC
>CAYSRA010000212.1:0-2051 GCA_964433205.1 uncultured Thiohalobacter sp.
GAGTAATAAAGAAATTGCCCGCGAACTGGTTATTTCACCCAATACCGTCAAGCGTCACACCCTGGCCGTATTCAACAAGCTGGGCGTTAATAGTCGCGCCGCGGCTGTGGCTGCCTATCTCAATGCCTCACCTCAAATCAGCCGCGGCGCTGATTGATCTGCCAATCGCACTTGTAGACCTCAGATAAAAGGAGTGCCTTTATGTACCAACTTTATCTCATGCGTCATGCCAAATCCAGCTGGAATTCTGGCAGTACCAGCGATTTCGGGCGACCGTTGAATCCGCGTGGACAGCGAGACGCCCCGTTCATGGCGCAGTGGTTGCAAAAGCAGTCGATTCAGTTCGATCTGATCCTGGCATCGCCGGCTGAACGCGCTCGCCAGACGGTGGCGGGCGTGGTGGATGGTCTGGGCTATGGGGGAGAGATCTGGTGGGAGGAGAGGATTTATGACGCTTTGGCTGATGATCTGCTTGATATCATCAATACCATTCCCGATGATTATGGTCGCGTGCTCATGGTGGGCCACAATCCCGGCTTCAGCGACTGTGTGACCGCGCTTTGTGGCGAGATGGTTCACATGCCCACAGCTGCCATTGCGGCCATCGAGCTGCCTGTGACGCATTGGCGGGAGGTGCGCCCTGGCGGGGGAACTCTGCTCTGGCACGTCACCCCCAAAATGCTGAAATGATTGCGGCAAGGGTTGGGTGACCGGCGGTCCGGCAACTTTTCACTATCCCTACTTGTAATCATCTTCTTTTTTGTGCTAAGATGCAGATATTCCGCACTTATTTCAAAGGTTGAATCATGGCCAAAACAACAAAATCCAAAAGCGCCAGACGCAAACGCAAACAACGTCGCCCCAACATCCCCAATTATACCGGTCCTAGTGATGCGCCCGTAGCAGCTACGCCAGCCAAAGCCAAAAAACGTGCGAAAGCAGCGCCGGTTGTGACCAAGAAGGCGGAGGTCGACTTCGCTACTGAATATCATTATGTTGTGAACGATCTGCGCATGATGGTTATTGTGTCCGCCGCCATGATCGTCCTGCTGCTGGTGCTCAATTTCCTGGCCATTTAGGCAAATCTGGCAACCCTGTATTGCTGACAGACCGGCTCGCGGAGCCGGTCGCTTTTTTAACGTCGCACAAAAAAAAACCACAGCCCGTCGGCTGTGGTGTAAGTGGGCGAGAAGGGACTCGAACCCCTGACCTCACGGATGTGAACCGTGCGCTCTAACCAGCTGAGCTACTCACCCGTACAGCGGCAATTATGCCATAAAGCCGGAGAGGATGCAAGATTCGATTGCCTGCATACATTCCATCCCTTTTGTACTTTCAGACCCTTATGCACACTCGACGATTTAATCGCGGCACAGCGCTCGCCTTTCTACTTATCTTATTCGTGGCCCTGTTCAGCGTTTATCAAATCCACCAGCAGATAGCAGGCAGTTATCAGGCTAGAACGCGGGTGTGGAGCGACTACACGCTTGATGATTGGTTGACCGTGCTACATCTGGATGAGATGCTGGGGGAGCCTGCCGCGACGCCGGTGCCAGTGGATCAGTTTCTCGGCGGTTGAATTCAGTCCCTAGATCGTACGAGCAAGGAACGCACTGCACATTCCTTGCTCGTTACGAACTATTGAGTTGGAGGAGCATGGGAAAAGGGTGTTGTCAGGAGGGATTAATCGCCGGCATTGGAGATGGTGTTGCCAACGCTGGTCAGCGTGTCGCTGATGCCGCCGCCCAGGACACCCAGGGCCACGACGGCTGCCACGGCTACCAGAGCCAACACCAGGCCATATTCGGCCAATTCGGCGCCTTTTTCGTCATCGACGAAGGTGTTCAGGTAAAACTGCATAGTGGTAAAGAGTTGCTGGAACATGTTACTGCCTCCTCAGGCTGAGAAATGAATGGATGGAATGATAGTTGAATGATAACTGCGAGTAGGTGCCCACTTGCAGATCAATCCCTAATAAGACATTCGGGCGCTGGCATGAAGTATCATGAAGTTGGCGTTGAGTAGCTGGGCAATGACCGGTGTGGCTAAGT
>CAYSRA010000213.1:0-2037 GCA_964433205.1 uncultured Thiohalobacter sp.
CGGATAGAAACGCTGCTTGAATGCCACTACGCTGGTTCAAAGCATTTCGACACATAAATACTGTGCGCTGCCAATAGCAACAAGTATACCACTTCAAGAAATCCATCATTCCTGGCCACTTACCAAACTTCTTAGATTGCCGAGAACAGTGGCTGCAATTTGTTCAGTCGGAATTTGAAGCAAGCAGCTGAGCTCCTCGACAACTTTTGCTACATCGGATGGCTTCGAAGTATAAGTAGAATAACCACAATACCCCTGTATATCAAGGCAGAAAACCGGGGGCGGGATACACGTGCCCCCCCTCTATCCAGCCTCGATCGATTCAACACCCTGGATTTCAGACTGATTCTGACCTCTTCTGCTCAGTTTCAGGCCCTCCGGCTTCCAACAGACAACATGCCACCGGCCACCTGCTCTACGTTGCCGTGACGTGTTGTGATTACTGGTGAAAACCCAGTGCTATGCAAACCAGTCCGATGTGGGTGAAGCCCGCGTCTCAGGCAGCAGTTCGGTTGCCGGCGGAAATGCGCCTTTCTTCATGAGGTGTGCCAGAATCTTGTCGATGATCGGCTGATCCTCGATGCTGGCAATCACTTTGGCGTCGCCTCCGCACTTTGGGCAAACCGACACATCGATGTTGAACACGCGCTTGAGGCGTTGCGCCCAGGTCATGGCCTGGTGGCGTTGCTCCGGTGTTTTGTCTTCGTTTTCACAGTGCGTGCAGCCCTTGCCTCGTTTAGCCGGTGTCACATCAACACGGTGTTTGCTGTTGGGGGCAAATACGCCGTGGAATCGGGTCAGGTTGACTCTGGGCTTCGGCACCAGCGCGGCCAGTTTGGCAATGAAATCCAGCGGTTCGAACATGACGTGCGTGGTGCCATCGCTGTAGGGCGTTTTGAGCTGATATCGGATATTCCCCGAGGGCGTCAGTGAAAGGCGTTTCTCGGAGACTGCGGGTCTTGAAATATATCGGCATAGCCTCTCCAGCTTCTGCCGTTCCCAGGCTTGGGCCGCGACCCCGGCATGCAGGCTGAACCCGGATGCTTTCGCGACCTGGGCAAAACGATCATCCTCTTCCCAGGCCGGGATGGTCTGCAGCGAAAACACCTTGCGTCCCTGTTGCGGCCCGATGGCAATGCGGTAGCTGACCGAGCATCCCAGTACCTGCTGCATCGGATCTTCGTCACCCTCCAGGTTCAGGTAGCTGTTTTCCTCATCGCGTTCCAGGATTCCTTCACGCTCCAGAAATCCTGCAACCCGGTGGCTGATCGTATGCACCAGTTCTGTTAATTCCTGCTGATCCGGTGCGTTGGTATGATGAAATCGGCTCTTGCCCCAGGGCGTGGTGGTGTAAACACCATCCAGAAACAGCATGTGAAAGTGAACATTGAGATTCAGCGCACTGCCAAATCGCTGGATCAGCGTTACCGCGCCAGCCTGTGCGGACTTACGGGTGAACCCTGCTTTCTGGATCAGGTGAGTCGATATGGCCCGGTACACGATCCCCAGCACTCGCCCCATCAGTTGCGGGCGGCTGGCGAACAGGAACCGCAATTGGAATGGAAAACTCAGCACCCATTGGCGTATGGGCTGTTCCGGTAACACCTCATCAACCAGCAATGCTGCACTTTCGGCCATGCGTCTTGCGCCACAGCTTGGGCAAAAGCCACGACGCTTGCAACTGAAGGCCACCAGGTGTTCATGATGGCATTCGCTGCATTGCACCCGCAGGAATCCGTGCTCCAACCGTCCGCATTTCAGGTAATCGGCAAATTCCTGTTGCACATGCAGGGGCAAGGTCTTGCCCTGCATGGCCATCACATCCCTGAACTCCGGATAATGCCGCTCGATGATTTGATAGAGAAGAGTCTGTTCCGGCCGATGACGTTTCTAAGGTGGGCTGCGTGGCGAGCGTTCCGTGATCGCGGCTTAAGGCATAGCGCTCTCCGTTCCTGTGCGAGTTCGATGCTCTCGTATGGTTCGGTATATGGCTCACTTAATGATTGATACGTCGCAGTGACTACCGTATCCATGACT
>CAYSRA010000214.1:0-2032 GCA_964433205.1 uncultured Thiohalobacter sp.
TATTAGTGATTGGCTGCCATGCGGGCTTTCGTCGATCGGCGGGAGGCGGGGAGCGGCGAGGCAGCGAGGAGAACGGAGATAAATCAGACAGGCTTCTGCAAGACCGGAAATGATCTCTACCTCACCGGCGAAAGCCTGCCCGGCGGCGTCCAGAAAATCACCGGCGTTGCGGGCACTGCGCAGGGTATTGGTGCCGACTACGCGGACATTGGCTGCGGGCAAATGACGGATCCGTTGCCCGAAACGGGCCAGGCACTCAAGGGCGCGCTGTCGCGCCGCCCCATCCAGACGACGCCGTGCGTCCAGGCCATCGGCAAGGCGCACCATCTCGCGGATGCGATCGACGACAACAAGTTCACCGTCGCGCGGGCCGGCCACAATCATATGGAAACTGTTGGAACCGAGATCGACGGCGGCGAGATTTTCGTTATTTGATACCGGGTTGTCGGAAGACACGTCGCATTCCTGACCTGCGCGGGAGCAGGTTCCAGATACTCATAATGCCGCGCCGGAAGTCGTGATGCAAAGGGGTTGGCCAGCACGAGCCGTTGCCTTTATTCGAGATCCTCCCTACGATTAGCGGTTGAGGCCGCAGGAAATCCGGAGTCACCACCAACCGGACCTGTTATCCTGTGGCACGGGTATCGACAACAAGAACATAGTGAAGCGAGCATGTTTATTTTCAGCCCACTTTTCAGGGCACCGCAGCGCAAAACCACCCACGCCGGTTGGCGCGGATTGGTACGCCTGTTGGTACCGTCACTCTTTTGTCTGATTCCCCGGGTAGCGGCAAGCGCGGAGACCGACGACCTGCTGCTGTCTGAAGAAGCCTGGCTGGACGAACTGCCGATCGTGCTGTCCGCCTCGCGCCTGCCCCAGCCGATAGCGGACGCCCCCATTGCCACAACCATTATCGACCGGGAAATGATCGTTGCTTCCGGTTTTACCGAAATTCCCGACCTGCTGCGCCTCGCACCGGGATTCATTGTCAATTATGAAAACGGCTACGTGCAGGCGGTCGGCTACCACATGTTGATTGATCGCTTTTCACGCCAGATGCAGGTACTGGTCGACGGGCGTTCGGTGTACGAGCCGGCGCTGGGGGGCGTCGCCTGGACCGACCTGCCACTGGCCATCGACGATATTGAACGCATCGAGGTCATCCGCGGTCCCAATGCATCCAGCTTCGGCGCCAACTCGTTCACCTCCGTCATCAACATTATTACCCGGCAGGCAGTGCTGGACCGCGGCGTAATGTTGAAAACCAACATCGGCAGCGACGGTCTGACAGAGGGCTTTCTGCGTTACGGGGGCAGCCATAAAAACCTGGACTACCGGATTACCACGGCCTACCGGGAGAACAACGGCTTTGATGAACGCAATGATGACATGCAGGTCAAGCTGATAACCCTGCGCGGAGACTACCAGGCCGACCTGAACGATACGCTGATGGTTCAGCTTGGCCATAACAGCGGGTCAAAGGGGAAGGACAACGTTTTTGACGAGCTTATACCCGACCACACCGCGCAGAGCTACAGTCAGTTCCAGCAGATTAAATGGACGCACACCCTGTCCGCAGACCAGGAGTACTCGCTTCAGTTCTACCACAACCAGAACAAGGACCTGAACGACTACACCACCACCCCGATTGCCGCACTGGGTGGCATGCAGATTTACACTGACGAAAGAGTGACCTCGGACCGCTGGGATATCGAGTTCCAGAATATTCTGAAACCGGCCCGGGCACTACGCCTCATCTGGGGAGCCGGCGCTCGCAAGGACGCGGTCAATGCGCCGCTGTTCTTCAACACCCGCAACAATATCGAGAACGACTCCTACCGGCTGTTCTCCAATGCAGAATACCACCTGGGCGACAACACGCTGTTGAATGCCGGCGTCATGTATGAACACAGCGATACCGGTGGTACAAACATTTCGCCACGCGCATCGATTAACCATCATTTTCCCGGAAACCACACCCTGCGTCTGGCGGTATCGCGCGCCTACCGGGATCCCTTCGTGTTCGAAAAGT
>CAYSRA010000215.1:0-2032 GCA_964433205.1 uncultured Thiohalobacter sp.
TAGACCTTTACCAGCGGGTGGAAGCGGGGGGCTGGGGAGCGGGCAGGGCGCGGGCTGTTGCGGGCTGGGGGGATGAGGCGTGGCGGGGTCGGGTTGCGCAAGACCTGTGTGCGCTGGGCGAGGCCGCGCTCGAACGCGGCAACACCATCCGCGCCGAGGGTTATGCGGATGATGCACTGGCGGAAGACCCGGCCTGTGTGCGCGCTACCCTGCTGAAGGGCCGCTGCCTGCGCGCACTGGGGCGAACCGGTGACGCGGTTGAAGTCTTTCGCCAGGTAGAGTTTCAGTGCGCGGAACTGCTCCCCGAAGTGCTGGGCGAGATCCGCGACGGGCTGCTGGAACTGAACCGCTCCGGTGACTGGATGAGGTATGTCGACGAACTGGCCAGCCGCCATCCCTGGCTGGTGTTCTACCGCAAGAACGTCGTCGAACAAAACGCCGCGCAGGCCGTGGTGCCGCAGTCGCGTTACCGTTGCCAGCAGTGCGGTTTCAGCAGCCGCAAACTGTTCTGGCAGTGTCCGGGCTGCCAGTGCTGGAGCAGTGTCAAACCCATCAAGGCAGGAACTATTGAATGAATCTGAAGCAGGTTGAAGGGCCGCGCGTCATCGTCGCGCTGGATTTTCCGGAGGGGGACAAGGCGTTGCAGTTTGTCCGGCGGTTGCCGCCCGGCAGTTGCCGGCTGAAGGTCGGCAAGGAACTGTTTACCAGCGCCGGACCGGAACTGGTGCGCGAACTGGTCGCGTTGCGACACGACGTGTTTCTGGACCTGAAATTCCACGACATCCCCAATACCGTGGCGCGCGCCTGTGCCGCCGCGGCACAACTCGGTGTGTGGATGGTCAACGTGCATGCTTCTGGCGGGCGGCGGATGATGGAGGCGGCAGTGGCTGCATTGAACAGCGGCGAGGGGCGCAGGCCGCTGTTGATCGGTGTCACGGTACTGACCAGTATGGGGCCGGAGGACCTGGCGGAAGTCGGCGTGCAGGACGATCCCGCCGTGCAGGTCGAGCGGCTGGCGGAGCTGGCAAAAACATCCGGTCTCGATGGCGTTGTGTGTTCGCCGCGGGAAGCCGCCCGCCTGCACAGCACGCTGGGTGACGACTTCGTGCTGGTTACGCCGGGCGTGCGTCCGGCGGGCGCTTCCATGGACGATCAGACGCGGGTGATGACGCCGGCAGACGCCATCCGCGATGGTTCCGGCTACCTGGTGATCGGGCGACCCGTCACACAGGCACCGGACCCGGTCGCTGCGCTTGAGGCAATCAATGCAGAGATAAGTGCTGCCGTCCGAGTAGGGTAGGATGCTCCCTACAGCAGAATCAGAAAACGCCGCTTGTTCGGTTGCCGCTTTCTTGTAGCATCTTCGCGGCGCGTGGCGCTGGTCACGCGTCCCGGACACAGGCTGTGTCCGGCGAAACCCCATGGAGGCTACACGATGAAATTCAAAATACTGATAGCGTCACTGCTGCTGGCACCCACGCTGGCATTTGCCAATCCCACCATCAATATCAACACCGCTGATTCGGAAGCGCTGGTCGACGGACTGACCGGGGTCGGACCGCAGAAGGCGCAGGCCATCGTGCGTTACCGGCAGACCAACGGCCCGTTCAGGAGCGTCAACGATCTTGCCCAAGTGAAAGGTATCGGTGAAAACACCGTCGAGCAGAACCGGGCCTACATGACAGTCGGCGAGCAGCCGGCCCAACCCTGACCGGACGGGGCTCGCTGGCAACACTGTTTCAGCAGGGTTGTCAGGGGCGCCCCTCTTCTATCCCGGTAGCAACCGGTTATGCCTCTGTCGGGCTGGTGCACAGGGAAGTGCCGCGCCGGTCAGGGAACCGATCCGGACGCCTTGCAGAGGCATATCCCATTGCTTTCGTGTTGTGATTGACCGGCCACCGTGTATTGACTATCGTTAGCTGACTCCATTGAGGCAACAGTCGCTGCTATGCGTGCAATGGCGCAGGAACAGCCCCTGGCCGCAGGAATCCGTTGTGAAATACCGGCTGTCGTGTCGCTCCAACTGTTTGGG
>CAYSRA010000216.1:0-1988 GCA_964433205.1 uncultured Thiohalobacter sp.
AGTTGCGTAACCTGACCCGGTTCCTCAACGAGGGCGACAAGGTCAAGGTGACCCTCCGGTTCCGCGGCCGTGAAATGGCGCACCAGGAACTGGGCCGCGATTTGCTGAAGCGCGTAGAGAATGATCTTTCGGAACTGGCGACCGTCGAACAGTTCCCGAAGATGGAAGGCCGTCAGATGATTATGGTGATGGCGCCAAAGAAGAAGTAGGTTCCGGTTGGAACCGCAGTTTGCCCCGGGTACTCACCGCACCTTGGGACGAACTTTATGATGTACAGAAGCGGGAGAGATACTATGCCAAAGATGAAAACCAATCGTGGGGCCGCCAAGCGGTTCCGCAAGACCGCCAGTGGCGGTTTCAAGCGTGGCCAGTCGCATCTGCGCCACATCCTCACCAAGAAAAGCAGCAAGCGCAAGCGCCATCTGGGCAGCACCGAACAGGTGCACGAAGCCGATCAGCGCGCCGTTCGCCGCATGTTGCCATTTGTCTAACCGGAGGGGATGAGCCATGCCTAGAGTAAAACGTGGTGTTCAGGCGCGAGCCAAACACAAGAAGGTCCTCGACAAGGCCAAGGGTTATTACGGCGCACGCCGCAAGGTGTACCGTGTCGCCAAGCAGGCGGTTATCAAGGCCGGTCAGTATGCCTACCGTGACCGTCGTCAGCGCAAGCGTCAGTTCCGTGCGTTGTGGATTGCCCGTATCAACGCGGCGGCCCGCGAGAACGGCATGTCCTACAGCCGTTTCATCAACGGACTGGGCAAGGCCGGTATCGAGGTCGATCGCAAGGTGCTTGCGGACCTGGCGGTATTCGATTCGGCTGCCTTTACGGCGCTGGCGGAAAAAGCAAAAGCCAGCCTCGCAGGTTAGTCGACGCGCTGTGTCATAGCAGCGCACAAGCAAACCCGTCAAAGGGGAAGGCTGGTGAAATGCCAACCTTCCCCTTTTTGTTTTCAGGAGATGTGATGTGGAGGCGTTAGCCGCACTCGAACAACAGGCCCGCGCAGCGATCGACGCGGCCGGCGATCTCAAGGCGCTCGACGAGGTCCGTGTCAAATACCTCGGCAAGAAAGGTCTGCTGACCGAACAGCTCAAGCAGCTCGGCAAGTTGCCCGCCGACCAGCGGCCGCAGGCCGGGCAGGCGATCAATGTCGCCAAGAAGCAGGTGCAGCAGGCCATCGAGGCGCGCAAGGAGGCGTTGCAGAACGCGGCGCTGGCCGAACAGCTGGCCTCGGAGCGTGTGGACGTTACGCTGCCGGGGCGTGGTCACGGCGCCGGCGGTCTGCACCCGGTGACGCGCACCCTGCAGCGCATCGAGCAACTGTTCGCCTCGATGGGTTTCGAGTCGGCGGAAGGCCCCGAGATCGAGGACGACTATCACAACTTCGAGGCGCTTAATATCCCGGCACACCACCCGGCGCGCGCGATGCACGATACCTTTTATATCGACGCCCACCGGGTGTTGCGCACCCACACCTCGCCGGTGCAGATCCGCGTCATGGAAGAACGCAAGCCGCCGTTCCGCGTCATTGCGCCGGGGCGCGTGTACCGCTGCGATTCTGACCTGACGCACACGCCGATGTTTCACCAGGTGGAAGGGCTGCTGGTGGACGAGAACGTCAGCTTCGCCGACCTGAAAGGATTGCTCGACGAGTTTCTCAAACACTTCTTCGAGCGCGACGATCTGGCGGTGCGTTTCCGGCCCTCGTATTTCCCGTTCACCGAGCCGTCGGCGGAAGTCGATATCGAGTGCGTGATCTGTTCCGGCGAAGGCTGTCGTGTGTGCAGTCACAGTGGCTGGCTGGAAGTGCTGGGCTGCGGCATGGTGCACCCCAATGTATTCGCGCACGTCGGTGTCGACAATGAGACATACACCGGTCTGGCGTTCGGCATGGGCGTGGAGCGCCTGACCATGTTGAAATACGGTGTCGATGATCTGCGCCTGTTCTTTGAAAACGACCTGCGCTTCCTGCAGCAGTTCAGTTAACCGC
>CAYSRA010000217.1:0-1887 GCA_964433205.1 uncultured Thiohalobacter sp.
GAAGTGCGGGACTATGCCGCGCAGCAGGGCGTGCAGGTCGACGAGGCCATGCAGGAGGGCCTGCAGGAAAAGGCCGCCGAGTGACGCAACAGCGGCAGCGAGATCTATCGCAAGACCTGAAGTCGGAACAGATTCAGGCTGGTCCCGGTTGCGGCGTCATTGTTTAACATAATGACGCCGCCAGTGTTGTAGTACTTTATTATTTTCTGCAAAACCCGCTTGCCCTTTGACGCTTATTCCCCAGTCAGGGTGTGGTAAATCGCCAGCAGGAGTGTGTATTTGCCGGATTGTTTGGCTATACTCAGTGGTATTGTTTTTCAAGTGGTGGCAGGTTTGGAAGTCGCTCCGAACATCCCGACTGGAAAGCAGTACTGGTGTTAACTTCCAATAATAGCGTTAGAGGGTGGAGAAATGCTGAACGGCACCGTCAAGTGGTTCAACAACTCGAAGGGTTTTGGTTTCATCGCACCGGAAGATGGCAGTGAAGACGTCTTCGTCCATTATTCGGCGATCCAGAGCAGTGGTTACAAGACATTGAACGAAGGTCAGGCCGTGACCTACGAGGCCGAAAAAGGCCCCAAGGGTATGCAGGCGACCAACGTCCAGCCCGTTTAATTCCCGCTTACCGATTTCTTTTCTGACCATTGCGTTCTGCGCAATGGCCGGTTCGGCTCGTCGAAAATTCTGACCCATCGGTCTTCCCGGCTGGTGGCTCCGCCATTCCCGGCGATCGCTGTCCTTACGTCATTTGTATCTTCCGGTGCATCAAGCCTGATTCATCATTGTGGTGACTCGCGGCATGGATTTGTGTGCACCGTCCAGCGGAACCTCTGATCAATTCATCCCTGAATTGTCAGAGGACGAAAAACGAAAAGTGTGATTTTCGTTTTTCTTGCAAAATCAATCGCTTGTTGCGATTGATTTTGGTGGCACATCCCTGTGCCACCGGAATGTCTGAATAAATCAGACATTCCCTGCCATGAATAAAAAACCACGCCCTTTCGTGCGGGGTAGCAGGACGACACCAGAACAACCACGAACAAACAAGGAGTGTGCAATGCGAACCTTTTTTCTTCTTTCGGTCATGCTGCTTGTCGCCACCCGGGTCAACGCCATGGATCAGGCTGTGCTGGAACAATACATCAATGACCATACCATTCGGCACAAGGGCCGGGGCGGAGTGGTGCAGTTCGAGTATGAATCGGTCCCGATGATGGCGATTTCCGACCCCCGGCATGATCGGATGCGCATCATTGCACCGGTGGCGCGCTACGGTGAAGTCAGCCGCGAACAACTGGACAGCATGATGGAAGCCAATTTTCATACTGCGCTGGATGCCCGCTATGGCGTCAGCCGCGGGGTCGTCTACGCGGCATTTCTGCATCCCCTGTCATCGCTGGATACGAGCGGTGTGCAGTCTGCGCT
Organism: uncultured Thiohalobacter sp.; assembly: GCA_964433205.1. GTDB lineage: Bacteria > Pseudomonadota > Gammaproteobacteria > DSM-19610 > DSM-19610 > Thiogranum. Next base: position 1,426 of record CAYSRA010000217.1, read on the forward strand.
GGAGCAGGTCGCCAATCTGGCACTGACCTACGGCAAGACATACAGCAGTGGTGAACTGCGTTTTGGCAATCCCCGTTGACCTCAACGTTGCAATTCGTTGCAGGTCGGGCTGATATCCAGGGGCGCATACCGGGCCTGATCTGCCAGTTGTGTCATGAGGCCCGCTCACCTTGCAACACGCAGGGGCCGTTTGCGATAGACTCGTGACATGACCGTCACACCTTCCCCTGCTGTCGACGCCTTCAACTGGCGCCTGGGTGGCCCCCAGGGCAGCGGGCTCGATCGCATGTCGGTGCTGTTCGCCCGTGCCGTCGCCCGCCATGGCTGGCAGGTATTCTGCCGCCGCGAGTATCACTCCAACATCATGGGCCGGCACAGCTATATCGACGTGGCGCTGGCCGGGACACCGGTGTTCTGTCACGGCGAGTCGCTCGATCTGCTGGTCAGTTTCGAGGCCGAGAC
>CAYSRA010000218.1:0-1835 GCA_964433205.1 uncultured Thiohalobacter sp.
TTTTATTATTTCCTTTATGCAATAATTTTGTATTGATGCGATGTCCCAAAGTATGTGGATCTGGACTCTGCACTGGAACGAAATCCGGGAAAATATCCTCATCGGCAGTTGCCCCATGACCGAACTGGATCTCGAGCGCATCCGGCATGAAACCGGTGCATCAGCTATTCTGTCCCTGCAGCATGATGAGTGCCTCGCCCATTTCGGCATTAATTATGAGCAGCACCGCGTCCACGGACGTCGGCTCGGCATGGAGATGGCGCGTTCCCCCATGAGGGATTTCAACCCCTGCGAGCAGCGACAACGATTGCCCGCCGCCGTACGCCGGCTTTGGGGCCTGATCACTGATCGGCACCGGGTCTACGTGCACTGCACGGCCGGCATGGGGCGTTCACCGCTCACGATACTCGGCTACCTGACTTTCGTAGAAGGGTATACACGAGAGGATGCCATGCACCTGCTCAGATCGAAGCGCCCTGGTGTTATCCCAAGCCTTGAGGCCTATGATGGTTGCCGTGCAGACCTGCTGAGTTCCCGGCATGACGAGGTCGAGCGGCAGGCCTGGCTCGTGTATTGCGATCGGTCCGCTCGGCAGCAGGCGGGTAGCGCGGAGGGCGACTGGTATCGTGCCGAGAAGGTGGTGCTCCGGGCAGCTGTTTCCGCTATGGGCCAAGCGCAGTCGGCAACAATGACTTGACTGTGATAATGTGGTTGTTCTGTCGAGCGCTGCCCGGATGGCTGTATGAGCGACACCCTGCATAATCTTGTCAAGGCTCTTCAGCAGCCTGCACTGTTTCCGCACCCGGTGACACGCTTTGCCGTGATCGAGACACATATCTCGATCGTCCTGCTCACCGGAACCTATGCCTACAAGTTCAAGAAGCCGGTGAATTTCGGTTTCCTGGATTTCTCTACGCTGGACAAACGCCGGCATTTCTGTGCCGAGGAGTTACGGCTCAACCGCCGGCTGGCGCCGGAACTGTACCTGGAAGTCGTGCCGGTCAGTGCAGGTCCGCGCCTCGGTGCCGACGGCGAGATCATCGAGTATGCGGTGCGCATGCGCGAATTCGAGCAGGACTCGCAGTTCGACCGCTTGCTCGACGCAGGACGACTGAAACCCTCTTATATTGACGCGCTGGCGCTGCGTATCGCGGCGTTCCACGCCAACGTGTCGGTCGCCGGTCCGGACGCGGAGTACGGTCGGCCCGCGGTCGTGCAGGCTCCGGTCGAGGAGAATTTCAGGCAGATCCTCGAGTGTATGGCGGATACGCGCGAACGCAGCCGACTGCGCCCGTTGCAGGACTGGGCAGACCGGGAGTTCCGGCGCAAGCAGCCCGTGTTGCAGGTGCGCAAGGACGGTGGCTTTATTCGCGAATGCCACGGTGACCTGCACCTGCGGAATATCGCCCTGGTGGACGATGTGCCGGTGGCATTCGACTGCATCGAGTTTAACGACAGGCTGCGCTGGATAGACATCATCAGCGAAGTGGCCTTCATGGTCATGGACCTCGACCGGCGCGGGCAAACCGGCCTGGCCAGCCGTTTTCTGAATGTATGGCTGGAGCGCAGCGGTGACTACGAAGGATTGTCGCTGTTGCGTTACTACCTGGTGTACCGCGCCATGGTGCGGGCCAAGGTCAACTGCCTGCGAGCGCACCAGGCGGACACCGATACGGCGGTGCGCAAGGCGATTATGCAGGAGTACCAGGCCTACCTCGAACTGGGTGGGCGCTACATCGCGGCGCCACCGCCGGTACTCCTGCTGCTTCGTGCCCTGCCGGGTTCCGGCAAGACACCCAAACACCCAGTCCCTCAACCACGACTACATCCAGCAG
>CAYSRA010000219.1:0-1797 GCA_964433205.1 uncultured Thiohalobacter sp.
TAGCTGGTGATCATAGACAGCCTGCGCACCTTCGAAACCCGCCTCGACACCACCGAGCAACTCATGCAGGGCTTCCCTGAAGACCGCCTGCTGGTCACCGAAAGCGGCATCCACACCCGCGACGACGTCCAGCGCATGCACGCCGCCGGCATCCACGCCTTCCTCGTCGGCGAGGCCTTCATGAAAGCCGAAGACCCCGGCGCCCGGTTGCGCGAACTGTTTTTCTGAGCGAAAAGAAAAAAGAGTTATAACCGCCAAGACGCCAAGGACACAAAGCACTTCAATGGGGTCAGACTCGATTGAAAACCGTGCCCGCTACAGAGTGACTCTTCACTGAACCAGCCGCAGGCCGGCCCGGCCTGCGGCGGAACCAAATTACTGGAGAGCGTGGGGATTCGCCTTTTTCAATGGAGTCTGACCCCATTGAAATTAGCGGGCGCCGAAGACGACCATGGTTTTGCCCTTGGCGGTGATCAGGCCCTGTTCCTCCAGGGATTTCAGCACGCGGCCGACCATTTCGCGGGAGCAGCCGACGATGCGGCCGATTTCCTGGCGGGTGATCTTGATCTGCATGCCGTCCGGGTGGGTCATGGCGTCGGGTTGCTTGCACAGGTCGAGCAGGGTGCGGGCGACGCGGCCGGTGACGTCGAGGAAGGCCAGATCGCTGACCTTGCGGCTGGTGTGGCGCAGGCGGCTGGCCATCTGACCGGCCAGCATGAACAGGATGCCGGGATCGTTCTCGGCCAGTTGTCGGTAGCGGGCGTAGCTGATTTCCGCCAGTTCGCACTGGGTTTTGGTGCGCACCCAGGCGCTGCGGTCGCTATCTTCGCCGAACAGGCCCATTTCCCCGAAAAAGTCGCCGGGATTGAGGTAGGCCAGCACGATTTCGTGGCCGTCCTCGTCCTCGATCAGTACGCTCACCGAACCTTCGACGATGTAGTACAGGACATCCGGCTGGTCGCCCGCGTAGATGATGACACTCTTGGCCGGGTAGCGGCGGCGGTGGCAATGTTCGAGAAACCGGTCAACGGTGGAGGTTTCGGCAGGCTTCAGCAGTGTCTGGACCATGTGAGTACCTTTCCTGGCGAGTCGTGCCCGCCGTCCTGTTCGGGAATGAGTCGAGTACCCCTTGTTTCGGCAGGGAGGGCACGGGTCTTGAACAGGATGCGTCCGCTGCTGCCGGTCGAGCGGTTGAACTGTGATAACCTTCACATTTTCGGCGTTTTGAGAGGTTTCCGGCCATGCAGGCACGCATTAAATGGGTTCAGGATGCGACCTTTATCGGTGAATCGGGGAGCGGCCACGCGGTCGTGATGGACGGGCCGCCGGAGCACGGCGGACGCAATCTGGGGGTGCGCCCCATGGAGATGCTGCTGCTCGGCATGGGCGGCTGTACGGCGTTCGACGTGGTGCATATCCTGAAGAAGTCGCGTCAGCCGGTGACCGACTGCGTGGCTGAACTGGAGGCGAGCCGCACCGACGAGGATCCCAAGGTGTTCAAGGCCATCCACGTGCATTTCATTGTCACCGGCAAGGGCCTGGACGACAAGCGCGTGGCGCGCGCCGTGTCGCTGTCGGCGGAGAAGTATTGCTCGGCGTCCATCATGCTGGGCAAGACCGCGACTATCACCCACGACTACGAAATCCGGGAGGACTGAATGGAGCGACCGAACCCGACGGCGGGCATGCGCCACATTGCGCTGTACCTTCGTGCCCTGGCATCCGCCGAGCGCTTTCACTCCCCATTCCGGGGCCTTCTGAGGGAGTGCGCACCGTAACCGGTAAATGACGCCATTC
>CAYSRA010000220.1:0-1796 GCA_964433205.1 uncultured Thiohalobacter sp.
AGCCGCGTATTTACCGTATTCGGATTCAGGATCTTTGGCCGGGTTAAAATGGAGATCGGCATGGATATGGTATTTCACGTCTCGCAGAAACAGTCCGGCACGTTGCTGGCGTTCGTCTTCCACATAGAGACCAAGGACATCACTAGATTCACCAGACAAATGCCTGGCGGTAGGCATGGTGAACACCTTGCCCACTTCATTGCGCCTGACCGATATCCATTGAATGGGATTGAGTACATCAATGCGGGTAACCTGCCAGCGGATGGCGGGTTTCCACAATATCGCCTCGAATATGGCTCGCGCCGCCGATGGTGTCATGACGTCGTAACTGACGCGTTCAACTTTCATTTCCGGACGGGTGAAGCAGGCATAATCACCACTGACTTCAAGGCAAAAGTTTACGGGCATTGTTTGACCTCCATCAAAATACAGAATGTTCAGGCAGGTTGCTGTACAGCTCGTCAGCCTGCAACAGACCAATATCCTCATCATAACCATTGGTGATAACCAGCCCCCAGATTCCCGGTTGCAGCTCTCCAATGGCGCCCAGCTGTCTCAGTTTGTTAAACTCGTTTTCATATACGTTCACGCTATAGCGCTGCAGCTTACGCATCAAATCTCGCTCTGGCCCCTGCTTGCACAGCCGATCTATCCATTTGAAACCATCTTCGTCGTAAGGTACGAGAACGGATTGCCCAGCATCATCGATGAGCCGGAACCGTTGTGCAGCACTCCGAAACTGCACGATGCCTTGCCGCGAGTCCTTGACCAGCAACGGCATGATGTCGTGTTTGTCCGGATTCTCCTGTGCGAAATACTGGCGAAAATAGGTATCGAATAACTTGTGTGACAGCGGCGAACCAGCATTGCCATACCATACGCTGCGCGTGGCCTGCTCTCCATACAGCAACAGCCCCCTAGGCGATGACTTTGGTGGAACAAAAACCACCACCTTACCTCTTTTCAGCTTCCCCTCCCGGTTGCACCGCCCGGCCGCCTGTGCGATGGAGTCCAGTCCGGCAAGTGCCCGATATACAACCGGAAAATCCAGATCAACACCGGCCTCGACAAGCTGTGTGCTGATTACCCTCACAGGTTCGCCATCCTTTAATCTTTGCCTGATTCCGGCAATGACCCTGGAACGGTGTTCGCCGCACATCTGCGCAGAGAGGTGAATGGTTCCTTCCGGCATCAGCCCAAACAGCTCGCGCGCATCCTTGCGACTGTTGACGATAGCCAGAACACCAGGATGAGAAGAAAGTTCTTCCGCCACATCTTCCCAGCTTGCCCGGCTATCCATGTCAGTGGGTATGGTTACGTCAACGCGTGACAACGCACCGAACAAGCCATCCACATCAGAGATGATTTCCCGTCTGGCATCCAGCCCACGCAAGAGCGTCCGCCCAAAATTATCCTTCACCGTTCCCAATGCCGGCTGGGTAGCCGTAGAGAGCACCAGCGTTACCCCATAATGCTCGGTCAACAGTCGCAGCATGTCGAGAATGGGCTGGAGATAATCGGGCGGCAATAATTGGGCCTCGTCGATGATGATGACTGAATTGACCAGGTTATGCAGCTTGCGGCTGCGACTGGTTCGTGCCGCGAAGAGCGATTCGAACAGTTGCACATTGGTGGTAACTATGATGGGAGAATCCCAGTTTTCAGAGGCCAGCCTTGATCTGGCGTTTTCCTTTTGTGCTTTATCGGGATCAAGATTGGAATGGTGTTCCAGCACTGCCTCGCCAAAGATATCCCGGTACTGTTCGGCCGTTTGTTCAATGATGCTGGTATAGGGG
>CAYSRA010000221.1:0-1796 GCA_964433205.1 uncultured Thiohalobacter sp.
TTGCAGACTTGACATATTGTTCCAGAGCCTTCATCGGACGTTCCAGCGTGACCACGTCCGGATGCTCCGGGGAATACTTTTTGCGCAACGTGCCGAGTTCACCCCGCAGCGCTTCGATCTGTTTGAGTTGCTCCGCCGAACTGTCGACCTGGCCGGTTTCCTTTTCCAAGCCTTCGATTTCACGTCGGGTGCGGATGACATCCGGGTGGTCGGCCGAATAGCGCGCCAGCAAGCGCAGGTATTCGGTGCGCAGGGCCTGCAGGCGGGTTTTAGGGTCCAGCGAGGCATCAGCCCCGAATGGCTTCAGCTGTGCGAGCTGGCTGAGTAGATAGACTTTGGTTTGTTCCTGGGCGCGGATCTGGTTGTCGACATCAGACAATTCGCGCTCGGTCCGATCCATCATGCTCAGGTTGAGCGACTGAAGTTCAGGCAACGTATTAACGTGTTGCTCTTTAAAGGTGGCAAGTTTCGCCTGAAGGTCCGCAATTTCCTTGTCCAGACGCTCGGATTCTTTCTTGAGAAACACATAGGTTTCGCCGGCCTTCTCCGAACGTTCCTTGAGATTCTCCTTTAAATACAGGCTCATAAGCTCATTGGCGACTTTCTGAACCTGGGCGGGATTCTTGCCGGTAAAACTCAGCTGAAAGGCGATGGTGGCCGCCGTTGGCCGGCCGGTGCGCGGGTCAACAACGTCTGCATCAATAAGATCCAGTCCAATGTTGTCGCGCATTTCTTCGATAATTTCTTCGGTGGTCAGGCGTTCTTTCTCATCCGTATAGAGATTGTATTTATCGATAATTTCCAGCAGGTTTGGGCGGGCCATGACCCGCTGGCTGATCGCCTGGATACGCTGTGAAGCAAAGCTGGTAACGGTCGACTGGACCAGTTCCGGCGGGATATCCTGCTCCTTGATCAGGATTGTCGCTGAGGACTTGTAGGTCGCCGGCCACAACGCGGCAGCCAGTGCCCCGATCAGGAAAACCACAGAAGCAGTTACCAGGATGCTGGTGCGGCGCCTTTTAAATGCGCCTAAATAATCAGAAAAATCAAGTGGTTGTTCTTCCATCTTTTTCCCTTTCGCGCCAGGGGAACTGCGACAATGCGCGCGTGACCTTCCCCCAAATACAGGCCACTAGCGGGAGACCGCGATTCTAGGCCAGTGGTAAGTCAGCGTCAAATACGCGGCGTTTTGTGTCACGTCATTACTGATGTCATCAAAAGTCTGTTTTCTGTAGCGGTAACTGCCGGATAAACTCCAGAATTTTTTTAGTTTCCAGGTGAATGCGGGTTCAATCTGGTAGTAATCCCGGTTTAGACTGGCGAAGGAAATACTGTCGCTTTTGCTGTTATAGAAGTCGAGGTTCAGGCTGGCTGAAAGAATTTCGCTGAACCGGTAGAGGCTGTTTACACCCGCACGGGTAACTTCGATCGGCTCGCCATTGAAATCGCTACTGATATCGCGGGAGGCCGACAGATCAATTTTACCACGCACGAAGGTTTTAGTGACACTGGCGCTGAAGGTTGAACCCGAGCTACTGCTGGATATGTCTTGTGGTAACAGAATTATGTCGATAATGTTATTTCCCGAAAGGATGAATATCCGGCTTGTCCGTGATGAATCTGTATCGGTGCGACGAGCGCCGACAAACAGAGAGCCCGACAGGGTTCTATCGAAACGATAAGAGACGCCAGCCTGCAGGTTTGTATTGATCGATTTCGTTTTGTTGCTGTTGTCGGATTGGCTTCTCGATAGTGTGATTGAAGCGGTTGCTTGTTCACTTACTGCACGGGTCAGC
>CAYSRA010000222.1:0-1696 GCA_964433205.1 uncultured Thiohalobacter sp.
TTTTTTACGGCGTAACTTCTGACAAAACTGGGATTTAAATCGGCAATGAGACCTCTGGTAAAGCTGTTCGGTGCCTGCGCCGCGCTTCTCGCGGTATTCATAACGCCCGTCGGGGCACTTCACGCAGAAACGGGAGGTGTGGTTACCGGTGCCGGTGCCCATTTCGCCTGGGTGATTTTTGACAGCCTCAAGGCAGACCTGGAAAGGGCGTCGGGGCGGACCATCGAGTTGCATGGACGTAACTCCACGCTGGGCATGGGTTGTAACGCAGGCATCAAGACCGCGCTGCAGAACAGTCCGGAAAACGAAACGTTCGGTTTCGTCTGCTGTCCGTTGAGTGACGAAGAGGTCAGCAGCAAGAAGCTCAAGGTGTATCCGATTGCGCTGGAGCCCGTGTATATCGTGGTCAACCAGGCTAACCCGCTGAACGATATCAGCGCGGAGCAGGTACGTGCTGTCATGCGAGGCGACATCGTCAACTGGAAGGAACTCGGCGGAGCGGACGAACCCATCGTGCTGGTCGCCCGCCTGCACTGCAAGAAGCGGCCCGGCCACTGGAAAACCATTCTGCCTGATGCGAAGTCATTCCGTCAGCAGCGACTGAACGTCAAAAGCGCTGCCGACATGGTGCAGCGCATCAGCGATTTCGCAAGCTCTTTCGGGCACATTGGCTCGACCTGGGAGTTTGGTGCCAACAGTCGGCTCAAGGTGCTCAGCGTGAACGGCTTCATGCCGACGCCGGAGAACCTGCGCAGCAAAAAGTATCCGTTCTATCGCGAATTGTCGGCGGTGACTGATCAGCACCCTTCGGATGACGTGTTGACAATTATTCGTGAGGTGCAAACCGGTCCGGCGTTCCGCAAGGTTGCCGACAAGTACAATCTTCTGCCACTGCAAAGCATCCAAGAACACTCCCCATGAACTATACGTCCCGTATGTTTCTATACGTAGGGATGCTGGTCGTACTACTCACAGGGATGATGTTGCTGTCGTTCAAGGCGGCGACGGACATCGTGGTTTCCGGGTCGCGCGACCACCTTCGAAATGCCGCCATGCGCAAGCAGGAGACGATTCGCCTGCAAGGCGAGGAGTTGCTGAATTACACGGATATTATTGTCAACGACCTGCGCTTGCAGGAGTACCTGTACATCATCACCGAACTGGGCACCGGCAAGGATGGTCTGGCGTCGTACTACAACCGACAGTTCGGATCACTGCCAACTGATGAGCGCGTGATCATTTCCCGGGATGGCGAGGTACTGTACGGCGAACAATACAAGGCACTGATCAACGCGCTGGGAGAGCGGGGTGTTGGCAATGCTCGGGAGCAGTTCATGTTCATGTCGCCCGACGGTCCGGTTATCGCTGCAATGCAGCCGCTGGTTTACCAGGGGGATGTGCTGGCGGTGAGTGCTGTGGCACGCCTGCTCGGCAACGACTGGTTGAAGCGCCAGGAGGGGCAGTCGGATGACTATCTGCTGTTTTTCGAGCGCGACGGGCACATGCTGTGGAGCAGCAGTCCCGCCTACAAGGACTTTGCGATCGACGTCGATAATCGCACCATGGTCGATGGCGGCCGAACGTTCTACCTGCACGAAGTCGATTTGCCCGGTGCCGGCGGGAGCATACCCCGCCTGTGGTTTGCGGGTTCCGAAACGCGACTGTTGCACATGCTCAACCAGTACCGGGACTGGGC
>CAYSRA010000223.1:0-1686 GCA_964433205.1 uncultured Thiohalobacter sp.
CTTTTAACCAATTGGTCATAGGTTCGAATCCTATACGACCCACCAAAAGTCAGAAAAGGGCGTTCTTTCAGAACGCCCTTTTTTTTGTGTCATGTGGATCCGCTGTCGCAATATCATTCGGGGTTCCTGTGCGCGATTAATCTTGTACACTTATCCCCGTGTTGCAGGTGTTTCCGGTTGTGTACAACCGGTCGGCTGCGTATCCCCATTTCGTAAAACAAACGGGAGATTCTTATGCAGATGCTAACTGTACGATTCCCGGGCGCCCGTTTATTCAGGGTGATTGTGGCAGGCCTGTTGATGCTGCCGCTCGTCAGCGAGGCAATACCTGAATTTGCGCGCAAATACAGCATGAGTTGCGCAGCCTGTCATGCGGCTTTCCCGCGACTGAACAGTTTTGGCGAACATTTTCGCGATAACAACATGCGTTTGCCGAACTGGCGGGATACCACCGTCAAAACCGGTGACGAGCGTCTGGCGCTGCCCTCATATCCGCCATTGGCGATACGTGCCCAGGCCTATGTCCAGGCCCGGGAGGGCAAGTCAATTGACCCGGTGACGGGTGCCACGGAAAGTGCCAGCAGTGATTTCCAGTCTCCCTACCTGATCAAATTGCTGTCCAGCGCGCCGCTCAGCGAGCATATTACCTATTACTTTTACGGTATTTTTGCCGAGAAGGGAGGAAATGGCGAAACCGTGGTCGAGGATGCCTGGTTTCGTCATGACGACCTGTTCGGCAGTGGTGTCGGCATGATGCTGGGGCAGTTCCAGATCTCCGACCTCATGTTCGCGCGCGAGACGCGCCTGCCTTTTCAGGACTACATGGTCTACCGCATGGCCGGTATCACCTATGACCGGGGTGTGTTGTTCGACCGCTCTGTAGGGCCGGTTGATGTGGGCGTGGGCATTGTGAATGGCAACGGTATCGATGATAACCTGAATATCAACAGCCCCGGCTACCGTCGGCCTGACAAGATGTTCGACAATGATAGTTCCAAAACGGTTTTCGCGCGTGCCGGAACCCGGATTGGCCCGGTCTCGGCGGGGCTGTTCGGGCTGGTCGGGGAGCAGAAAAATGCCGTTGGGCCTGCGGGTCTGGACCAGGGAGGAAGGGACACCGACAAGCGCATCATCGGGCTGGATCTGTCCGGCGAGGTGGCCGGTAACACGTACTGGTACTTCCAGTACCTGTGGAACTCCTGGAAAGGGTTCCTCGACCGTGACAAGGACTATAACTGGTGGGGTGCGTTCGCCGGCGTGGACTACATCATGAACGACCGCTGGGCATTTTCGGCCTTGTACAATGTCGCTGACGCGAAAGATCTGGATAACACGGATACGATCTACGAAGGTATCGATATCAACAGCCTGTCATTGACGGCCTCCTATTACTTTATGCGTAACGTGAAAGGAATCGCCGAGTTTAATATCGATTTTCTCGGTGACGAAGATCAGTCGGGCAGCTACTTTACCGGCCACCTGGACAAGGAGCATTACGTCCTGATCGGGTTTGATGCGGCCTTCTGAATAAAAAACCGGGCGCTAGGCCCGGTTTTGTCTGGCGGGGAGTATTGCCGGCGTTACTACGCCATGGGCCCGATACCCGGGTTGCCCTCCTGACCCTTGATCAACGGTTCGTTGAGCTCCATATTGGAGATGGTCTTCTTGTCGCGCAGGTACTCACTG
>CAYSRA010000224.1:0-1663 GCA_964433205.1 uncultured Thiohalobacter sp.
GGCCCCGCGGTCAGGCTCGGGCCAGGTGATCAACGGTATCGCCGCCGACCTGCGAGAACCCGTATTACAGTGCCGGTTTCTGCGCCAACCGCCGCACAGGCTGGAAGTCCAGGGCTGGTCGCCCCGCGAACTCAAATACGCCAGACTCAATGCCGACGGTTTCGGCTTTGCCTGGTACGACACGACAGGCATGCCGGCGGTCTATGTAAACCCGGCGCCGATCTGGGCGGACCCCAACCTGCCACACCTGGCCAGAACCCTGGAGAGTTCGCTGTGGATTGCGAGCGTGCGCAGCGCCACTGCCGGCAACCCGGTGAACCATGTCAATACCCAGCCGTTCGTCGATAACGAGTTTTTGTTCGACCACAATGGCCTGATCGCGGATTTTCATGGCGATGTACAGCAGCAATTGATTCGTCAGCTGGCGCCGGAACAATTGGCCGCAGTGCGCGGCAACACCGAATCCGAGTACCTGTTTGCCGCACTTCGCCAGTTACTCGGGGACAACCCCGACCTGCCAATAGAAACCGCGCTGGCGGAACTGATGGAGAACGTCGCCGGCTGGGCCGACGGTCGTCAGTGCCTCCTCAACCTGGTAGTCAGCGACGGCGAGCGTTTGTACGCTGTTCGCCACGCGATCGGTGACGCGTGCCCGTCACTGTATTACACTACCGACGATGAAATGTTCCCCGGTGCCCAGCTGGTTGCGTCGGAGCCATTAACCGAATCCAGCTTCTGGCAAAGCGTGCCGGAGCACCAGATTCTGATCCTCGACCCGCAAGAGCCTCCTGAATTATTGCCGCTGTGAACCTTGACGCACTGATAAATGAACTGCAAATGGCGCAGATGCTGGTACTGGCGCTGGCCGAGGACGCGGACGAAATCACGTTCCGCTCCCAGTACCACTCCGACCTGAGCCCGCTGGGCTGGCACCTCGGACACTGCGTGTTTGTGGAATGCCTGTGGCTGCACGAGAAGATCCGCGGCGACGACAGCGTAACCGCGCCGATTGCCGATTTTTACACACCACCGCGCACGCCGAAAGACAAACGCGGGGAGCTGCTGCCACGGCAGGAAGGTCTGCTGACATGGGCACGCGAACTGCAGGAATTCAACCTGCACTTTGTTGCCGACCTGCGTCCCGAGTGGCGCGAACACGAGCTGATGCAGGACAACTACCTCCTGCATTTCCTCATCCAGCACTACAGTCAGCACTATGAAACCATGCTCATGGTACTGACCCAGAAAGCGCTGTCCGAAACCCGGCTGAACGATGTCGATCTGTCACCGCTGGAAGCGCGGACGCCGAACCCGCAACGGATCGAGATACCGGCGGGGCACTATCGCATCGGCGGGGAAACACCCATCGCCTATGACAATGAAGTACCACCGCAACATGCCGAACTGGGCGATTTCAGCATCAGCAAACGCCCGGTCAGCAACGCGGAGTATCTCGGCTTTATCGAGGACGGGGGCTATCAACGGGAACAGCTCTGGGAACCGGAAGGCCGGGCATGGCGCCGGCAACATGATATCCAGGCGCCCGATCACTGGCGCCGGACCGACAGCGGTATCTGGTACGGCATCGGCATGCGTGGCAGCTATGAGCTGGCGGCCGACGAGCCGGTATCCGGCATCAGTCGCCACGAAGCCCGGGCCTTCG
>CAYSRA010000225.1:0-1650 GCA_964433205.1 uncultured Thiohalobacter sp.
TTTACTAGCTCTGTTTGTCACACCGCTTAACCTGCCGGCGAGTTCTATTCGACACCGCTTGCGCGAACGCCATCGCACGCTCGAGCATTGACAGGCCTCATCCCGAATCACGATATGGCTACCATTATGGAAAATCAGCATACCTCATCCACCGAAGACGAGGATATCTGCCTTGAAGTCTGCGGGCTGAACCTCTACTACGATGAGGCGCAGGCGCTGGATAACATCAGTCTGCCGATCCCGCGCAGGCAGGTGACAGCCTTTATCGGGCCCAGCGGCTGCGGCAAGTCGACATTACTGCGTTGCTTCAACCGCATGAACGACCTGGTCGACAGTGCGCGCATTGAGGGCAGCATCCTCCTCGATGGGGAGGACATCTACGCGCCCGGCGTGCAGGTCGCGCAGCTGCGTCAGCGCGTCGGCATGGTGTTCCAGAAACCCAACCCGTTTCCCAAGAGCATCTATGAGAACGTCGCCTACGGGCTGCGCCTCCAAGGGACCAGGAGCCGGCGGGTGCTGGACGAAGTTGTAGAGAAGGCATTACGCGGAGCGGCACTGTGGGACGAGGTCAAGGATCGCCTGCACGAAAATGCCCTGGGTATGTCAGGTGGTCAGCAGCAGCGCCTGGTGATTGCGCGCGCCATCGCCGTAGAGCCGGAAGTGTTGTTGCTGGATGAGCCGGCATCGGCGCTGGACCCGATTTCCACGCTCAAGATCGAGGAGCTGATCGACGAATTGAAGGAGCGTTACACCATTGTGATCGTGACGCATAACATGCAACAGGCGGCGCGCGTGTCGGACCAGACCGCGTTCATGTACATGGGCAAGCTGATCGAGCGCGGTGCAACTGATACGATCTTCACCAATCCGCGTGAGAAAATGACGGAAGACTACATCACCGGGCGCTACGGATAAGGAGTTTTGGGGATGGAAAATCTCAATATCGGGCAACACATTTCACGGCGTTACAACGAGGAACTGGAAGACATCCGCAACCGCGTACTGGCGATGGGCGGGCTGGTCGAACAGCAACTGAAAGACGCCATGGCCGCGCTGGAAAAACGCGATGCCGGCCTCGCCGCCCAGGTAGTGGAACGGGATTGCGAAGTCAATGCCATGGAGGTGGCGATCGACGACGAATGTAACCGCGTGCTGGCGCGGCGCCAGCCGGCCGCCAGTGATCTGCGGCTGGTGGTGGCCGTCATCAAGACCATCACTGACCTGGAACGTATTGGCGACGAAGCGGAACGTATCGCGCGCATGGTGACCCGCCTGATCGGCGAGGAACATTCAACACGGTTGTTCACACAGATCCGCAACCTTGGGCAGCACGTGTGCAGTATGATGCACGGTGCGCTCGATGCCTTTGCGCATCTGGATACGGAAAAGGCCGTGGAGGTGTGGAGTGAGGACCGCCTGGTCGACGAGGAATACGAGTCGCTGATGCGCGAGTTGATGACCTACATGATGGAGGATCCACGTTCCATACCGACTATTCTGCAGGCGATGTTCGCGGCGCGGGCGATGGAGCGGATCGGGGACAGGTCGGGTAACATCTGTGAGTACGTGATCTACCTGGTCAAGGGCAAGGACGTTCGGCATACGCGGGTCGATAAGCCGGGTTGATGTTTCCTGTCCCGTGCGGGGGCC
>CAYSRA010000226.1:0-1564 GCA_964433205.1 uncultured Thiohalobacter sp.
TCCTTGTTGCGGGCGGCCGCTTTCCATGGCTTCTCGCATCAGGCGGCCATGACCTTTCAAGTGATTGTGCCGAAGCAACTGCGGGCATTCGATATCGGTCGCCACCGGCTCCGGTTTATTTACCAGGCCCCGGCGGCCTTCGCAAAAACCAATCTGCCCGATTGGCTTTCGCAAATGAAAAGCGAGTCAGGTTTCGCCAGGGTGGCTGGTGTGGAACTCACCCTTTCGGATTGCGCCCGCTACTTTCACAAAGCCGCTGGCACCAGGCGAAAACCGGGATCCTGTCATATGAACCCGAGGAACTGTTCGGGACAAAACTTCGTGCCTTGCTGCAGCGGCGCAAATTGAGACGCGCAGGCCGGTCATGAGTCTGGATTTCAACACGCTCGATCTGTTGCGCCAGAATCATCCGGCGTGGCGGCTTCTGAGCTCACCTCATGCGCCACTGGTCGCGAGTTTTCTGCATCGGGTTTTCATCAAGCCCAATGAGCGGGTGATTGGCCAGGCCGACCTGGTGGAGAAACTGGAGGATGATCTGTTCGCGTTGCGTGAGCGACTGGGTGCCGAGGCCTTTCCAAAGGTGGCGCTTGCCTATCTCAACGACTGGGCCGGCAACGATAAGGGCTGGCTGCGCAAGTTTTACCGTCAGGATTCAGACGAGCCGTATTTCGACCTGACTCCGGCCACGGAAAAGGCTATTGCCTGGCTGGGTACCCTGACCGAACGCGCCTTTGTCGGTACCGAGTCGCGGCTGTTGACGCTGTTTGAATTACTCAAGCAGATCAATGCCGGCAGCGAGGCCGATCCGGAGGCGCACATCATGGAACTGCAAAAGCGCCGAGACGAGATCGACGCCGAGATTGCCGCTGTGCGCGACGGTCATATGCCGCTGCTGGACGACTCGGCACTGAAGGACCGCTTCCAGCAGTTCATGGCGATTTCACGTGAACTGCTGTCCGATTTTCGCGAGGTGGAGCATAATTTTCGGATACTGGATCGAGAGGTGCGAGAGCGCATTGCGCTGTGGGAAGGGGGTAAGGGCGAGTTACTGG
The DNA here is from genome assembly GCA_964433205.1 of uncultured Thiohalobacter sp. Taxonomy (GTDB): domain Bacteria; phylum Pseudomonadota; class Gammaproteobacteria; order DSM-19610; family DSM-19610; genus Thiogranum. The sequence continues at coordinate 1,053 of CAYSRA010000226.1, forward strand.
AAGATATCATGGGCGAGCGCGACGCCATCGCCGGTTCCGACCAGGGGCGCAGCTTTCGCGCCTTCTGGGATTTCCTGATGTCCAGTGCACGGCAGGAAGAATTCAGCGCGTTGCTGGAGCGGGCCCTGGCGCTGCCGGCGGTGGCCGAACTCAAACCGGATTCCCGCACCCGGCGGGCGCATTATGACTGGCTCGAGGCCGGCGAGCATACCCAGCGGACCGTGGCGCAACTCTCGCAGCAACTGCGACGTTTTCTCGATGACCAGGCCTGGCTGGAGAATCGTCGCATCATGGATATCCTGCGCGGTATCGAGGCCAGGGCACTCGGAGTACGGGAAACGCCACCGGCCGGCGAGTTTAGCGCGATCCATGCGATCGGCGCCGACATCGTGTTGCCGGTGGAGCGGCCGTTGTACACGCCAGCCTGGAAGTCGCGCATCGGCGAAGGAGAGCTGGAAGCCGGGGAGGGGGACCTGGACGCCGCGAGGTGCGCGTCGCCAGGTGTCGTGGTG
>CAYSRA010000227.1:0-1549 GCA_964433205.1 uncultured Thiohalobacter sp.
TGCCCTGCGAGACTTGTTTTCGTTTCTGCCGCTTTATTGGCCGGTCTTCTTGATCGTCGCTTTCGGGCGTACATCTGTCAACCTGTCGGCGCATGACATCGGCCACTTTCAAGTTCGACATCAGGTAGTTGACTTCACCAACCGATAACGTGGTAATGGCAGAGGGTTCGGCCTGCGTGATTTCTTTCTGTGTGAGTATCCCAAGTAACTCGTTGTTCTCGTTCACCACGGGCAGAAAACGACGGCCCCGCTCGCGCATCAGCTGCGATGCATGACTGAGTTTCATGTCTTCACTGACGCTATCGACATTGCGTGACATAATCTGTTCGATATACATGCTGTAATCCCCGATTAATAACCTAGATACGCTTTGCGTACCGCTTCATCGTTGAGTAAATCCTGTGCTGGCGCCGAAGTGACGATGCGCCCGGTTTCCAGAACATAGCCCCGGTCGGCGATCGTCAGCGCCATGCGTGCGTTCTGTTCCACCAGCAGGATAGTCACGCCCTTGCTGTTGAGTTGTTGCACGATGCGGAATATCTCTTCCACCAGTAATGGCGCTAGCCCCATCGAGGGTTCATCCAGTAGCAATAAGCGCGGGCGACCCAGCAATGCGCGCCCCATCGCCAGCATCTGTTGCTGACCGCCGGAAAGTGTGCCAGCGAGCTGTGCCTTTTTTTCTCGCAGGATCGGGAACAGCTCATAGATGCGATCCATTTCGGATTCGACCCAGTCATTGTCATGGCGTAGTGCATAGGCACCGAGGCGCAGATTGTCATCGACGCACAACGGCGCGAACACCTGGCGTCCTTCAGGTACCTGGCAGATGCCACTGCGTACGATGCGGTGCGCGGGGTGTCGGGTGATGTCATTTCCATCGAAGGTGATGCGCCCACGGTGGCTGGCGTGCAAACCCGACAGGGTTCTCAGTAGCGTGGTTTTACCGGCACCATTGGCACCGACGATGGCGAGCAGCTCTCCGGCTTTAACGCTTAAGGTAATTACATGCAGCACGCCGCCCGGCCCGTCGGCCGCGTCGAGGCGCTTGCCCACCGCCTCGCGCAGAGCATCGTGGACCAGTTCGGTCCATTCCGCCTCGCTGCGCGGCTCGGGCGGGCGGCATGCCTCCAGGTGCCAGTAGCGGCGCCCGGACTTTGCCCCGTCCGGGGCCAGGGTCAGGCTGGTGCCGGGCTCCAGCTTGCGCACCCCCTGCAGGATGGTGCGCGGCGCCGGCACCACGGCGTGCAGGGTCAGCTGATGGTGCAGCGCCACCGGATCGATGTGAGTGTCCACTTCGCCGCCCGCCAGCAGCGCCTGCGGGTTGGAGGCGAAACGGAAGAAATCATCGCTGTGGCTGAAATACAGCGGCTTGATGCCCATCCGGTCCCGCGCCAGGAACAGGCGTTTTTGCTTGAGGTCCCAGATGGCGAAGGCGAACATGCCGTGCAGGTGCTCGGGACAGCGCTCGCCCCACTTGTGATACGCCTTGAGGATGACCTCCGAGTCCCCCTCGCTGAAGAAGGTATAGCCCTCCTCGATGAACTGCGCG
>CAYSRA010000228.1:0-1545 GCA_964433205.1 uncultured Thiohalobacter sp.
CCCCGGCGCCGCGCCGGTATCCATGACGACGGCATCTGCCAGCTCCGTATCGGTCTTGATCCAGGTCGAAAAGGTCCAGCCCTGTTCGGGCTTTACCTGAAGCGAGGGACTATCCGGCAGTTCGATGACCGACTGACCGTCGAAGCGCACGCCACGACCGATCAAGGCACCGTCATAACTCTCTGCGCGAAACAGTGCGGGGTGGTTGGCATAGGCGGTGGCATCACGCTGTACCTCGCCTTCGCCGTCGTAGTGCAGTACCAGCGCCTGCGCAGGGTCGTAGGTGCCTGCAGCATCTTCCCCCGACACCGCGTTTTCACTGCCGTAATACATGTACAGGCTTTCTGCGTTGCTGTTCGCGGACAGTGTTGGAAGCTGGACCCAGATCAGCGCCATTTCGTTGATCGGGTCGAGTTTTTCAATGTGGAACCTGAGCGGTGTTTTGTCATCACCGGCGACGAAGCGCAGGTCCACACCCTTCGGCTGGAGGTCGAGAAAATAACCGAAGTTGCCGGTGTGCAACCGCACCAGCACCGGCACACGCGCCAGTGATTCATCGATGTCCGCGCCCGCCGGCGTGGTGTCCAGCGTCAGTGCCTTGCGGAATTCCCAGTCGTCGTGCCACCAGGCATTTGCCAGCGATGGCAACACCGCGGCAATTACAAGACACAACGAAATAACAGTATGAACTGAACGCTTCATCTGACCGGCTCCTTGATTGGGGCTAGTGTGGTACACCAATATTGCGGGAATATGACTTTGTGACGGTTATTCGTTTACGGTTTTTGATTTCGTCCTGCGACGTTTGCGATCGGGCTCCGTGGCGTCGTCGTCCTCGCCGAAGCCGAGCACTTCAACACTCATCAGCGCAACATCCTCACGCCCGGCATTGTCATCGTTACGTGCGTTCGCCGAGCTTTCGGCACTCTTGCTTACACCGGCACTGATGGCGCTGGCGCCGGCCAGCCCGGGTGGCGGCCCTGCCGGCCCCGTCGGCACACCCACTGATGAACCACCGATATCAATATTGTCCGCGCCCAGTATCTGCGTGGCGGCCACGGTGAGGTTGCCCGCCGCGCCGATGCCGGCGTCCCCGGCGTTGATAATGCCGCGGGGGGCAAACAGGAAGGTGTCGCCCGGCTCACGCCCCGGCGTGTTGACGAAAGTTCGAATACCGGCCGAGGCAACGGCCGGCGGTACCTTGACCGAGGCAGTGCCGAACTTGTCGAACTCCACGCTGCGCTCCGGTATCGACCTCGACAGGTTGGCGCCGCTGCCGGCGTCGATGTCGCCCTGCGATGTCCAGATCATGATGTCGCCACCGTCCTGGGCAAATACCCGCGTGGCATTGACCAGGAAGTCGTCGCGCACCACGGCATTGACGTCACCGCGGCCGCGGACCAGCACCCCGAGTGAATCCGGACTCTTCTCGCCGATCTGGTCGGTACTGGCCACGCCGGCATTGACGCCACCGTACGGCGCCAGCAGATTGATACCGCCGCCGTCGAGCGTGGTGACCTGGCTGACCAGCATACGGATATCGCC
>CAYSRA010000229.1:0-1532 GCA_964433205.1 uncultured Thiohalobacter sp.
GCCGTGGCATGAGTGAGCCAGGTCGCGCCCCGCGTGGGCGCGTGGATTGAAACCAGATGACGCGGTATGATCTGGAGCAGGGCCATGTCGCGCCCCGCGTGGGCGCGTGGATTGAAACCGGTTCAAGATTGGGAAATGCCCTATGGGCTACGTCGCGTTCCCTGCATTGTCGTTCTCTTGGCTGGCATGACCGCTCCCAAAAAAGGGGAGAGCATGCAAATAGAGCGAAAAATAATGTCTTGAAAAGGATTCCGGTGGAATGTGAGCACCCATTCCGGGAATGGTGAACAGAGATTCCGGAAGATCCAGAGAAGTGTTCGCTTTGAACCAGAATAAGCGTTCACGTTGAACCGGAATGAGTGTTCATCTTGAGCCGGGCCAGGCACCGATGTTTCACTTTTCTTTGCATTCATCCAACCCGGCCATTCAGAAGTGAATGTTGATATTGTCAGTCGTTATTGGTCCATGAGGCCAGCATTTGTTGGCGCATAATTATTGCCAGTGTGTATGATGAGAGTGTAATAAATAGGGGTCAGACATCATGTCACACCGCGTCAATATCATGCTGGATAACGAGGTCTGGCAAGCCATGCAGGCGTTGCCTCGCGGCGAGCGCAGCAGGCTGATCAACCGCGCCATCAAGGCGTACATGTTGCAACAGCGTCGGAAAAACGCGGCTGAGGCTGAGGCCATGGACGCCCTCCGTGAATCCACCCGTCCCCTGTCCGGTAGTACCGAACAGTGGGATAGGGAAGACAGGGAGAGTCATTGGAAAGACTGATTGTCACGGGTGCCGGCCTGCTGTTCGAATGGCTGCTGACGGATCTCGCCATGTCCGAGGCACCACCACACTCGCCGGCAACAGGCGATCTGTAAGGTGGTACAGACCCCCGGTGCGACTTCCTGCGATGCGCCGTCTACGGTGCGCTGGCCTACGTTTCGTCAGCGGGCAGGTTCAGCGTGAATCTGCACTGAAGAACGACTCAGTGCAGACAGCACTTCTTGAATTTCTTCCCGCTGCCGCACGGGCAGGGGGCGTTGCGGCCGACTTTCGGTGTGTCCCGCACTGTCGGCATGGCGGCCGCGGGTCTCTGTCGCAGGAAGTGTTTGAACAGGCGCCGGATGTCGGTTTCCAGCATTTCCTGGTGTGTTCTGATCGCTTCATCGCTCAGGTTGCGGCGCGTTTCAAAACCGGCCTCGGTGGCGAGCAGCCGGATGTTTTCCAGGCATTCCCCGGTGATGGTGGCATCCGTGCCGGACAGCGGCGTCGAGAGTTCCATGGCGCGCAGAAAGCCGTGGCGCCACTCATCGACAACAAGGAACTCCTCGCCGCCCCAGATGGCGTGCATTCAGCGGGATGGCATGACGAAGTTCGGCGCGCACGCAAGTGCTGCAAAGAAGCCGTCCAGTCCCGAGACGTCGAGGATGGAGGCGTCGCTCCCGTACTGCATCAGGAAATGGTCGATGATCGCGTAGATGTCGTCGGCTTCCGGCGTGTCATCGAGGGATACCGTGTCATCAATGCCCAGGGT